>CAZCNG010000148.1:0-5776 GCA_964500045.1 uncultured Methanomassiliicoccaceae archaeon | reverse complement strand
CATCTGGTCGAGCATGTCATGTTCAAGGGCACCAAGGACCGCGGGGCCAAGGAGATATCCGACCTCATCGAAAATGCGGGTGGGGAGATGAACGGCTTCACGACCAAGGAGATGACCTCCTACCACGTCTTCTGCCTCGACGAGACGATCGGTACGGCGCAGCAGCTGTTGGGCGAAATGGTCCTCGACCCTCTGTTCGATAGGGAACACCTGGAGCTGGAGAAGAATGTGGTGACGCAGGAGATCACCATGATGGAGGACGAGCCGGAGGACTATTGCCGCGTGTTGCTGGACCGCTCCCTGTGGAGGGGACATCCCATGGCGCTCTCCGAGTCGGGGGAGGTGGAAAGCGTGAAGGCCATCGGACAGGACCACATGCGCTCCTTCTACGAGGCGGGCTACACGCTTGAGAACATCAGCATCGTGGCCTGTGGCAACCTGAGGGAGAAGCAGGTGGTGGAGTGGGCCGAGTCGACCTTTGACGATATGAAGGCGAGGGGCAGGAGGAACGAGCGTACGCCTCCACCAGCGCGTTCTTCCATCGACCTATATCCCCGCGATGGCGATCAGGCCTACGTGGAATTGGGCTTCCCGTCCTATGACGCGCACCATCCGGAACGCAATGCAGCGGGGCTGGCCTCCGCTATTCTTGGTGCAGGCACTTCATCGCGGCTGTACCAGCGGATCCGGGAGCAGGACGGCCTCGTCTATTCGATCTATATGATGCCGCAGACCTACACCGACTGTGGCGTCCTAGAGGGGGGTTACTCCACCTCCGCAGAGAACACCACCAAGGTCGCCCGGATGATGGCCGAGGAGATCAAGGACCTCAAGGACGAGGGACTGAAACCGGGAGAATTGGACCGGGCCAAGCGCTGGGTCAAGGGCATGTTCGTCCGCAAACTCGAGAACAGCGAGGACCGCATGTACTGGCTGAGCGAACAGTACCACCTGCGCAAGGAAGCCCGTGGGGTCGACGAAGCGATGCAGGAATTCATGTCCGTGACCGAGGAGCAGGTGCTGAAGGCCGCGAACGAGCTGCTACGGCCGAAGAAGATGTGCGTCGCCTTGCACATGCCCGAAAAGGAAGGCAGAAGATCGGCACGTGAGATGAGGGCGATAGACTTCTAACCCTCATCCTCGGGCTTCTGCAGATTTATGATATGGATGGGATACTCCTTCCCTTCCAGTAGACCGAGCACGGTGTTGGTGGCCGGTTCCACGGCCTCTTGCACTTCCAGGGTCATCTTGTCGGTGACGGTCCAGACATCGTTGACTTCGACCACTACGAAGTAGATGCACTTGGGCATGCGGTCCGGCATGAGCGTATGACCGAGCTGGATGGAGCTGGCGATGTTCGCCTCATGCGGATTTACACCATGGACGGAGGTCGAGAAGCTCTCCTCGGCTAGGACCATGACCGTACCCGGCGGAACTGCCCCGGTTATGATGGCATCCACAATGACCGCCACCTCATAGTCCAGCATCATCTCGATCAGGTCCAGGCCGCTGGTGCTCGCCTCCTCCATGTCGGTGTCCGGCAGCCCCAGGCTTCTCAGCTTCTCGATGACATGGAATGCTATGGCATCATCGCAGACGACCGGGCTTCCTATGCCCAGCACGAGGTTCTTGGCGCGCATCGTGGTCGGGGAGGGCGAACCCTGCTAAATCCCTTTCCTTGATTATGCCTTTATCCTCCGTCGTTTCAGACGGGGGTCGCAATGACGTCCAGTACTTGGATTATGTATCCTGCGGCGCCAAGCAGAACGAAGATGATTGAGCAGAACGGAAGGGTGATGATGACCAGGAGCGCGATGATCACGCCTGCACCAAAGAAGAGGATGCCCTTTCCCAACTTGCCAAGATAGATCTGTCCGATGCCCCAGATGCCGAACAGTCCTGGAATGATCGCCAGCAGCAGGGCGAGCGTCTTGCTCTTGCCCGTGTCCGGTAGCGGTCGGAATTCGACCTGCGGGGCGATGGGGTCTGCGTTGAAGGGCTTCCCGCACTTGTTGCAGAACTGTGCCCCCGGCTGGAGCTCGTTGCCGCACTTGTCGCAGTATGCCATGTTAGCGAAGGCGGATGTCGCCGTGGGGTATTTCAGGACTTCCATTCATCTTGAAATACCGCCAGGCCGATCGTCTCCCCATGCGTCTTGAGGCGGTGCCATCCCTCTCGGTGAACGGTGCAGAATTGACGCGACGCCAGCTGGAGGCCCTCTGCGCATTGAGCGAGGAAGGCAGTCAGAAGGGGGCCGCACATCGCCTGGGCATATCGACGCCGGTGCTGCATCGCTACATTCATGAAGCGCAGCGGCGAGCACAGACGACCCTTCTGGAAAGCACTCCCACTGGCACCAGGTTGACCGCGGACGGGGATGAGATCGTTACAGAGTATCTCTCTCTGCGCATGCGCATGGGGCGGACCCGTCTTCCGGTGGCGGGCGGTACCATAGTAAGTGAGGAGATGCTGCTGCGCGCTCTTTCCGAGACGGAGGGGGCGGAAGGATTCGAGGTGATCCTTTCCACGGATGAAAGGAATCTGCGTGATCTAAAGGCCGGTCTCATGGATATCGTCGTCCTGGACGATCCCGTGCATGCGCTAGACCTGGTCGGCGTGGAATGGGAGCAGGTCGCAGAGGACCGCCTTCTGCATGTGGATCGCGGCGATCACTATGCCTCGTTCCGTTTTGGGGCGCAGAGGATAGGGTTCCGCCATCTGCAGACGTCGGGCCGGAGGTTCGAGGTCATCCGCAGCTACCTATCACTACCGTCATTAGATGCTTCGGGCTTGAGCTACTTTGTCAATGAGAGCCTCGCCGCCCGCAAAGGCCTCCGCGTGAAGAGCGCCACCGACCCGGACCTATTGCGGCATCAGATAGTGGCCGTGCGCCGTTCCGGTGACGTCAACGTAGAGGATCTGGCTAGGACGCTGCGCGAGATCGGCGGTCGTTGAATTACCATTTTAGGTAATGCATGGAACAATTCGCCTTGCCATTTTAAATAGGATGCCTGAAATCCTCTGCCCAAGGTGGATTCCTATGTCCAACATCAAGGAGCCTAACGCGGCCTTCGCCAAGAAGGTCATCGAGGCCGGGGGCAAGACCCTCGATCTCTGCTATCAGTGCGGTACCTGCACTGCCTCCTGCCCCTCGGGCAGGATGACCAGCTTCCGCACCCGCCAGCTAATAAGGAAGGCGCAGCTCGGTCTCGAGGCCGACATCCTGCCAACCGAAGACCTCTGGATGTGCACGACCTGCTACTCCTGCGTCGAAAGATGCCCCAGGGAAGTCGAGATCACTGACATCATCATCGCCATGAGGAACATGGCGGTACAGAAGGGATTCATGGCCGAGGCCCACAAGAAGGTCGGCATGTCCCTAATGAAGAATGGTGCCACCATCCCGTTCGATGACAACGGCCGCGCCGCCCGCAAGGCCATCGGACTGTCTGAGAACCCCCCCACCACCGTCGGCAACGCCAAGGCGCTGGAGGACTTCAGAAAGATCATGAAGCTCACTGGCTTCGACAAGCTCGCCGGAGGTGCCTAAGATGCCCGCCGGTAGCTACGGACTTTTCCTGGGCTGCGTCGCGCCGCTCAGATACCCCGGTATCGAGAAGAGCACCCGTGTCGTCTTCGAGGCACTGGGATACAAGCTGGTCGAACTGGAAGGCGCTGGCTGCTGCCCGGCCCCCGGTGTCGTACGCTCCTTCGATGAGCCGACCTGGTTGGCCCTCGCCGCCCGCAACCTCGCCATCGCTGAGAAGCAGGGTGTCGACATCCTCACCATCTGCAACGGCTGCTACGGCTCCCTCTTCGAGGCGAACCACAAGCTGCACGAGGACCCCGCCATGCTGAAGAAGGTCAACGACATCCTGAAGTAGGTAGGCCTCCACTACAGCGGGCACGTCAAGGTGCGCCACTTCGCCGACGTCCTCTTCAACGAGGTAGGCATAGAGAAGGTGCAGGCCCACGTGAAGAAGAACCTGTCGAACATGAACGTGGCCGCCCACTACGGATGCCACTTCCTCCGCCCGACCAAGCTGAAGCAGTTGGACGATCCGGAACGCCCCCACATCCTGGATGAGCTGATCAGCTGGACCGGTGCCACCAGCGTCCCCTACAAGGACAAGAACATGTGCTGCGGAGCCGGCGGCGGTGTCAGGAGCAGGAACGCCAAGCTCGCCTCTGAGTTCACTGGTGAGAAGCTGAAGAACATGAAGGCCGCGGGAGGCAACTACATCATCGATGTGTGCCCCTTCTGTCACCTCCAGTTCGACCGCTCCCAGAAGGACATCAAGGGCTATGACATCGGTGTCATCCACCTGGCGCAGCTGTACGGCCTCGCCTTCGGCATGCCGAAGCACGAGCTCGGACTGGATGCGCACGAGACCAAGGTCAACCTCTGAGGCCTTGTGTTGCGGGCACATCTGATCGGGGTATACGCCCAAGGCGAGATGCCGGAGGAGCTGACGGGATTCGTCGGCTACCAGGCCGCTCGTTCTGGCGTAGCCCTGAGAACAGGAGAGAGGGTTGCCGTGCTGCAAGCAGCCGGCACCTCCTCCTACCTTACCATTTTCATCGAGCGCGTCTCCTCCTTGGCCGAGATCGAGGCCAAGGTGCACGAGGCCGGCCTGGTCATGGACGACGTGACCACGATGTCCCTGAAGAGGGTGCTTGAGGAAATGCATAAATAATAGCGGTACCAGCAAACACCAACATCAAGGGGTGAAAAATGGCATCTGGCCATTAAATGCCCCTTGTTAAATCTAATTCCTGCCCTCAGGAAATGTTTTTATAAAGGCACTCAGTACCCCGACCTGTCCTATTACAGGAGTTTCATCATGGCAGAAGACAAGAAGAAGGCGGGCGCGAAGGGCACGTCCAAGGGCGCAACCAAGGCGACCGCCAGGAAGGTCAAGGACAAGTGGAAGGCGAAGGAGTGGTACAAGATCTACGCTCCACGCATGTTCAACGCGACCCAGCTAGGCGAGACCCCGTCCACCGACCCCGCTAGCGTCATGGGCAGGATGGCCGAGGCCACCGTTCACGACCTGACCGGCGACTTCTCCAAGATGCACATCAAGCTGAAGTTCCGTGTCACCGAGGTGCGCGGCTTCGATGCCCACACCGTTTTCATCGGCATGGACCTCACCAGCGACTACATCAGGCGTATGACCAGGAGGAAGAGGACCAAGACCGACCACGTGGTCGATGTCCACCTCAAGGACGGCTACGTCGTCCGCGTCAAGCCGATGTCCATCACTGAGAAGAGGATCCAGGCCTCGCAGGAAACTGCGGTCAGGAACCATATGAGCGCCGAGCTCGCCGCCATGGGGCAGGAGATGGCCATCTCCGACCTGGTGAAGTCGATCATATCCGGAGATATGGCGCGCAGGCTGTCCAACGCCTGTAAGATCATCGTCCCGGTCAAGAGGGTCGAGATCCGCAAGGCCGAGGTGCTGGAGATGGGCGAGGGCGGACAGGACACCCCCATCATCGAGCAACCCGCGCCGGAGCCTACCCCCGAGGTCGCAGTGGAGGGAGCACCCGTCGAGGGAGCGCCCGAAGCCCCGGCCGAAGAGGAGATCCAATCCGCGGACAAGGAGTAAGCAACTCCTCAAACCCTCATCTAAACTTCTTTTCAAACCCATTCATGCCGGGGTGGCTCAGCCCGGTGGAGCGTCGGACTCATAGGGATAGCAGAAAGTACCGAGACGCTTTATCCAGGGAAATCCGAAGGTCGTGGGTTCGATTCCCACCCCCGGCACTCTTC
>CAZCNG010000147.1:0-5906 GCA_964500045.1 uncultured Methanomassiliicoccaceae archaeon | reverse complement strand
TACGGACTGGTCAGCGACATGGCCCTGGGCATGCTGAGCCTGGTGCTGGGCATCTATCTGCTCTTCTACGCCTACAAGGTCGGTGAACGGACGAAGAATTGGTCCAAACGCACAGGAAAGATGATCCGTTCGGGCAGTCTGCTGATTCCCTTCGCCATCATATCCGCCATCTTCGTGGTCATAGGCCTCTTCTTCGGGGCCGAGGCGGCCAACTCCAACCCGGACGGAGATTGGGCCATTCGCACCCTGCTATTCGTCTCCGGCACGCTGTGGATGTGGGTCTTCGCCTTCTTCAGCTATGAGACCGGGCGCTTCACCAACCGCTACCTGCAGGTGGGCAAGGTCTACTGGTCCTACATGGTCGTCACGCTGAGCATCTTTGCCACGGGATTCCTGCTGCAAGGGGCCATCGACGCCACGTTGTCCTTCCTGGGCTACGTGCGCACGGAGCAGAGCCTGATCGTGCTCGAACTCGCGGCTGGTTTCCTGCTGATGGGTTTCGGCGGACTCCTAAATCTCCGCATGCGCATGCTCTCCAAGAGCGACACCCATTCCGATAGCCCGGAGCAGATGATCGAGTATCCCGAGGGTTAGAATGGATCTGGAGAAATGGCTCCCGGTGTATCGTAAGATTGTTCAGGATATGAAATTCTGCGAAGAGGAAGATGTGGCTGCAGGGAGACTGCTGGAAATTTTGGGCCGCTCACTGCGCAAGGCAGACCTCGAGCAGATAAGGAAGAGGATCGCGGGGAAATCCACGGTTGTGGCAAAAGGACCTAGACTGAGGGACGATCTGCGAAGACTGCAAGAAAATAAGAGGGGACCGATAATAAGCGCAGGGAGTGCGACCGCCGAGGTCCTAAAGGCAGGTATAGTGCCATACCTGGTGGTATCCGATCTGGACGGGGATGTGCAAGCTGAGGTGGATGCCAATGCGGCAGGTGCCATCAGCTGCATCCATGCCCATGGCGATAATGCCTCGGCGCTACGCGAGTGGGTGCCCAAATTCACCGGGGAGGTTCTTCTGACGATGCAAGCCCCGCCGATATCCCACATACTGAACTTTGGCGGATTCACCGATGGAGATAGAGCAGTGGAGCTGGCCAGACATCTGGGAGCAAGATCCATTGAGCTGCTCGGGTTCGACTTCGAATGGGTCGAATCGGGTAACGTGGAACAAAAGAGGAAAAAGCTCAATTGGGCCAGACACATCATTGCCGATCTTAACCCCAGAGACGTCCTGCTCTCATCTTTGGAGGCTGGGCCCTTATGACCAATGCGCAATGCCGATGATGATGCGCTCATTTCGGAAAACCATTACCTCACCCGGTTGTGGCATCAGGACGGATTTGTGGAATCTTTGTTGTCAAAGTGTCGGTAGAAAGTTGAAATAACATCAATAGTCGTTTTCTTTCTTTGAAATAATCGCCTTTGTATGAAGCACTATTACGGAATGTGATTTCAACATACTGGATGGTGTTCCAAAGTTCATAATCTATAAATAGCGAACAACGGCATCCAAACGCTAATCTCCCGGTTATTCTTGCTAGGGGGGACAAGGAGGAAAGATAATGGAAGGTTCAGAGAAAAAGGCGCTTCCGAAGGACAATGCTCCCAAGAAGGCCGGCATGAACAAAATGATCGCACTGATAATAGTGATCATCTTGGTCGTGGCAGCCATAGTGGGTGCACTCGTTCTAACTGCAAGCAAGCCCAACAACTCACCAACGGTGCGTGTGACCATAAGCAGCACCCTGATCTCAGCAGGGCAGCCTGTAACGTACAATGCCAGCACTACGACTGACCCAGAAGGCGACATATTGAAGTTCACCTGGAACTTCGGGGATGCGATGCAGGACACCACCAGCGGTGCCGTGGCCACGCACGTCTACTCATTCCCAGGCATTTACTTCATGATGCTGATAGTTGATGACCAGCACGGTAACACGGCCAACAATCTCGCGACCCCGCTGAAGTTGGAGGTCGTTAACCCTGTGGTCGCGCCGAGCAACACATCCAAGCCCATTGCCTTGGTGGCTGCCTCTGCCAACAACATTGCCGCTGGAACAACCGTCACTTTCAATGGAAACGGATCGGCAGGCTTTGCCCAGGGCAGAGATGGCCCCATAGGTCCCTCCATTGCTAATGTTTCGGACCTTCAGTGGATCTGGGGCGACGACACTCCCTCCGCCCACGGAACGCCCGCAGCGGTCGGTATCTATAACCACACCTTTGCCGTAGGCAAGAACGTGGTCTACCCCGCCAAGCTGATCGTTACCGGAGAGAACGGCCAGACCCAGACCTATTACTACAATATTATCGTAGGCGCAGGCTCCTCTGGAAACGTCAAGAATCCGGACAAGTTCATCATGGCCACCATAGGTGAGCCGGACTACCTGGATCCTGCCGTCGACTATGAGACCGCTGGCGGAGAGATTTGCCAGAATGTCTATGAGACTCTCGTCTGGTACGACGGCAACAGCGCCGCTACGCTGAAACCGCTCCTCGCTACGAGCGTCCCGACGGTCGCCAACGGAGGGATCGCCATTGATGGATTGACCTACACCTTCAACCTCAGGTCCAACGTCAAATTCGCCGACGGCAACACCATGACGGCTGAAGATGTCAGATACTCCATCGAGAGGGTATTGAAGATCAACGACCCGACCGGACCCGCTTGGATCCTCGGCCAGGTACTCATCCCCGACTATTACTCATGGGATGTTACCAACACCACCCAGCAGCCCGGCTACATGGCCGCCATCCACGGCGCCATATGGGCGAAGACCCCGACTCAGGTAGTATTCAACCTGACCATGCCCTACCCGGCCTTCACATATTGCCTGGCGTTCACCGTCGGATCGGTCGTCTCCAAGGCGTACGTTGAAGCCAACGGTGGGACCCAGTTCGGTGCCCAGAGCGACTTCATGAACAGGCACACCTGCGGAACCGGACCGTATTCGCTACTCGAATGGGCCCCGAACCAGCAGATCATTATGCAGAGGAACGATGCCTATTGGGGAGCCGCTCCCGCCCTGAAGTATGTCATCATCAAGAAGGTCCAGGATGTCGGTACCCGCGTACTGATGCTCAAGTCCGGCGATGCTGACAGCGTCTATGTCCCCAGGGACCACAAGGCCGATGTAACTGGCCAGACCAACCTGAGGATCGTCGAGGGAATCCCGACATTCAACATCGACTTCCTCGGCCTGAATCAGAACATCAAGGACACCTCGGGTTCGCTCAAGGTGCCAGCGAACTTCTTCGCTGACGTCAACATGAGGCTCGCCTTTGCGTCCGCCTTCAACTATGGTCAGCTTATCAACACGACCTACGGCGGATCTGCAATCGAGCCCAATGGTCCGATCCCAGCAGGTATGTTCGGCTACGACGCCTCGGTGCCCAAGTACGACTATAACCTCACCTTGGCGGCAGCGTTCCTGAAGAAGACCATCAACCCGTCGACCGGAACATCCTACGCGGAGACTGGCTTCGACATGACCCTGTACTATAACGCAGGCAACACCCCGAGGCAGACCAGCTGCTTCATGATGGCCAACGGACTAAACGCGCTGAAGACCCAGGGTCTGATCAACGGAACCATCAACATCCAGGTCCAGGGACTGGACTGGCCGGTTTATCTCGCCAAGCAGAGGCACGGGGACCTTCCCGCATTCTTCCTCGGCTGGGCTCCTGACTACGCCGACCCGGATGACTATGTGAATCCGTTCATCTACAGTGCAGGCACGTATGCCCACACCATCGGATTCGCAAACGCAACGCTGGATCAGTGGATCGTTGATGCCGCTAAGGAGCTCAACCCGACGGCAAGAGCTCAGTTGTACCACAATATCTCCATGGGAGTCTACGAGAATGCGCCGTTCATCTGGACCGCGCAGGCCACCAACTTCCACGTGGAGAGGGCGTGGGTAACTGGGTACTACTTCAACCCGATGTATTCCGGATACTACTATCCGATATTCAACAAGGCTTGAAGTGAGCACAACGCAAACCCTTTCCCTTTACTTTTTTCCAATCCAACAAACGATTTCCAATGATATGCAATGATGTGATAACTGTGGAGATGCGACTGGCGATGAGAATACATGTCCAGCGCCGATGCAATATCCAAAAACACTTTTATAGCATTTAGTTGGTCGGAAATGGGACGTGACGCGTCATGAGAATGGGAACATACATAGCCAGAAGACTGCTACTGCTGATTCCGGTCATCATCGGTGTGACTCTGCTCGTATTCGCCCTCACCAGGATGTCCGGCGACCCAGCGGCAGCATACATCACGGACAAGATGACAGAGCATCAGATCCAGGATGTATATGCTCGCCTTCACATTGTCACGAATCCAACCATCATCGACCAGATCCAGGCATATCTGGCATGGCTCAATGAAGTGTTCATAAATTTCAATCTAGGCTATTCCAAAGGTCCAGGTGGCTATCAACCGGTAAGTTCTGCCATGGCCTCTTTCTTCCCGATGACCATAGAATTAACGATAATCAGTATGGTCCTATCAGTACCCTTGGGGATATGGTTGGGTACGGCCTCAGCCGTTCGAAAAGACAAGATGGCTGACCATACCACTAGAGTCGCCTCATTGGTAGGTACTTCGATTCCGATCTTCTGGTTAGGCTTAATGCTGTTATGGATATTCTATTTCAATCTCAATTGGTTCCCCAATGGCGGATGGGTAAGTGATGATTTCAGACTGGCAGGATTGCCCCACTATACTGGACTGCCCCTCCTAGACGCCGTGTTGTCAGGCAATGTTCCACTTGTATGGGATGAGATCTGGCATATCGCCCTCCCGGCTATCACCCTTTCATTCGGAACGATCGCAATCATTACCAGAATCATGCGTGCATCCATGCTAGAAGTGTTGAGCCAAGACTACATCAAGACAGCAAGATCGAAAGGTCTGAGCGAGAAGGTGGTCATCAACAAGCATGCCCGACGAAATGCGCTCATACCTACAACAACAGTGATAGGACTGGCTTTCGGAGGATTATTGACCGGGGCAGTGCTGACAGAGACAATATTCCAATGGCCAGGGATCGGACAATGGGCCGCCAGCGCCATGTCGAGATTGGATTCCAATGCGATCATGGCATTCGTCCTTGTGATGGCCATGATCTATGTTGTGGTCAATCTGATAGTCGACCTCCTCTACGCGTATCTGGACCCTCGTGTCAGACTGGAGTGATCCCATGGCTCCCTTCAAGAAGAAATCGAAGCAGCCCGACCAGAAAGATGCCACAAGAACCGAGGCAAAACCGAAGAAGAAAGTCGCTAGTAGTTCAAAACTGAATAAACAGATTAGTGAGCTGCGTTCGAGCATCCAGCCCCGTGTCAAGAGCGTGCGATCGAGCCTGAAAATCATCAAGAAGAGCCCCCTTGCCATCGCAGGATTGGTCATGGTGGTCTTCGTCCTCTCCATCGGCATCTTCGCGCCCTTCCTGGCACCTCCGGCCCCTGGAACCACCGATCCTCTGCTTATCCCCAGGGACTTTGAGATGCCCAAGCCGCCGGGAGCGAGTGGCTATATTCTGGGCATGGGAGACCATACCTTCATCCTTGGCTCAGGTGAAATGGGCATCGACATCTACTACGGTATCGTCTGGGGTGCCAGAACGTCCATTATTACTTCACTCTTCGTCGTAATGATAGCGGCCATCGTAGGCATCGTCCTAGGAGCAGTCGCCGGCTACTACGGTGGCAGGGTCGATGAAACCCTGATGAGGATCACCGACATCTTCCTCTCCATTCCGGGGCTGATAATGGCCATGGCGGTGGCAGCAGTATTAGGCCGAGGTTTAGAGAATATCATGCTGGCGCTGATCATAGTCTGGTGGCCAGGTTACACCTGGCCACCAGACTATGATCAGCGC
>CAZCNG010000146.1:0-5935 GCA_964500045.1 uncultured Methanomassiliicoccaceae archaeon | reverse complement strand
TCAGGATGCTCTCCTCGCCGCGGAAGCGGTTGATGAGGAATCCCTTGACGAGCGGTTTGTGCTTCTCCTCCAACAGCTCATAGGTGCCGTAGAGGGCGGCGAAGACGCCGCCACGTTCGATGTCGCCCACCAGAATGACCGGCGCTTTGGAATGTGCTGCGGTGCGCATGTTGGCGATGTCCTGCTTCCTCAGGTTGATCTCTGCCGGGGAGCCAGATCCTTCTATGATGAGGTCCTCATGCCTGGACGCCAAGGCATCGTGGCTGCGCATGGCCGCGGCGAAAATCTCCTCCCGCGGCACCGGAATGCCTCTGCCCACGTCCATGAACGGTCGTCCCTGCAGCACCAGCTGCATGCCGTCGCCCTTCGGTTTGAGCAGGATCGGATTCATGTCCGTCTCTGGCTCGAGGCCGCAGGCCCAGGACTGGAAGGCCTGCGAGATGGCGATCTCGCCGCCCTCCTTCGTCACGTAGGAGTTCAGAGAGATGTTGAGCGTCTTGAACGGCGCCACATCTCGGCCTTGCGCATGGCGGTGCGCGCACAGCAGCGCCGCTATGGTCGTCTTACCGGCATTGGAACTCGTGGCCTGCACCATGATGCGGCTCATTCTTCCGCCCCCCATAGGAAGCGAAGGTCCACGCTCGACTCCACCGCCGTAGCGAGCTTCTCGAGGCTCCTTTCCACCGCCAGGGTCGCGTCTTCGCCCTCCTCGGTGCAGTTGCCCGCCTGCGCTTTATCAAGATAGAAGCGACGGAACGATGGCAGGTCGAAGATGCCGTGCAGGTAGGTGCCCATGACCATGCCGTCCGCGGAGATCGCCCCCTCGGCATGCTCCACCCCTTCCTCGGTGATGTGCAGCAACGGCTCTTCCCGACTTTCGGTCTTGCCCATATGGATCTCATAGCCGCGCACCTTGCCCTCGGCGCAGGCGATCCTCCCCTCCACCTGCACCGTCCTCTTTTCGTAGGCATCGAAGGAGGAGCGCACTCTCAGCAGACCAAGACCGCAATGATCTGCAGGCGCGCCGCCCTCCAGTCCGAGCGGATCGCTGACGACCTCCCCGAGCATCTGATAGCCGCCGCAGATACCTATGATGGGCACCTGGCCGCGGAGCTCCTTGATGGCAGCGGCCATTCCATTCTTGCGCAGCCAGAGCAGATCTTCCACCGTGTTCTTGGTGCCCGGGATGATGATCGCCGCGGCGCTGCGCAATTCCTCCGGTCTTTCCACGAAGCGGACCTCGACCTCCTCCAGGCCCAAGGCGTCGAAATCGGTGAAGTTGGCTATGCGGGGCAGGCGCACCACCGCCACCACCGGTCCGCTCGACCCTTTGCCGCGGTCGAGGAACATCGAATCCTCGTCCGGCAGGGAGAGTTCAAGATGAGGTACTATTCCCACCACCGGGACGCCGGTCCGCCTTTCCACTTCTTTCACTCCTTCTTCTAGTCCGGCCGCATCGCCGTAGAGATTGGTGATGATGGTCCCGCGGAACAGGTCCTTCTCCCGTTGCGGCAGAAGGTTCAGCGTTCCGAGGATGTAGGCGAACGCCCCGCCCCATTCTATATTGACCACCAAGAGGCAATCAGCGTCCGCCTGCAGCGCCACGCGCATGTTGGTGATGTCCTTGTCCATCATATTGATCTCAGCGGGACTTCCCGCACCTTCGATGACGACCAGGTCGCACATCTTGCGCAGCTTGTCCAGCGACCCGTCGATGACCTCTACCCCCTTTCCGGGAGCGAAGCCGTCGTAGTACTCGTGCACCCCCATGTCGGCGTGCGGCTTGCCCAGCACCATGACCTGGGAGACGCTGTCGCCCTTCGGTTTGAGCAGTATCGGATTCATCAGCGCCGTCGGCCTCTCTCTCGCTGCGAGCGCCTGCAGCTGCTGCGCCCTCGCGATCTCCTCCCCGTCCTCGGTGACGGTGGAGTTCAGGGACATGTTCTGCCCCTTAAATGGCATCACGCGCAATCCGCGATCGGAGGCGATGCGGCATAGGGCCGTGACCATTAGCGTCTTTCCAGCGCCGGACGTCGCGCCGAGCACCATGACCGCCGCCGCCCGCTTCCTCCGGCGCTTCTCGATCTCCGCCTTGAGCGGTGCGAGCTCATTGAGTCCTTTGCCCTCTGCCATGACGAGCACGTCCGCCGCCACGTCGGGGCGGTGGATCCAATAGCAGAACTCGCAGCTCCACACTTCTCCGCCTTTGCTGGACTTGACCATCTTGCCCAACTGCGGGTCCAGGCAAGGATAGAAAGGACAGAAGCAGAAGGTACAATCCTGTCCGCGATGATGGCAGGGATACCAAGGACAGTCGGTGGCGCTGCCCTTGCGCGGTCCCGACAGCTCTTCCCGGACCCTCTTCCGGAACTCCTCTGGTGTCCATTCTTCTGGGGGCATGTCAGGTCTCGTAGTAGGATGATATATCCAATGACCCTGAAAAAGATATGGAGGTATTTTTAGGAAACCGGCGCAGCCCGACTCCGCCGTTGGAAAAAGTATTTAAAGTGCTATCGATGAATCAGGTGTTGGAAAAGCGTGCAGCTTTCCCATGTCACAACATCACCTATCACTATTACCCAATGCGGCGCGCACAAGGCGGCCGTATGTTGGAAATGGTTTACCGCGTGAGCGTCAAAAGCTAGGCTCCCGCGGGAAAGAGATGATGCACGGGTAGCAGCGGAACGCAGGACGCACGTCTTTTCATCAACCCGTAGCGGAGGGAATCTAATGAACATCGATCCAAGCACCACTAAATACCTCATTAAGGCGAAACTAACCGCCGATGGCATCGTAGAGAAACCAGATGTCGTGGGCGCGATCTTCGGGCAGACCGAAGGCCTGCTCGGGGACGAGCTCGACCTGAGGGACCTGCAGAAAAGCGGGCGCATCGGCCGCATCGAGGTCGATGTGCACTCCCGCCAGGGCAAGTCCGAAGGTGAAGTGCTCATCCCGTCCAGCCTCGATCAGGTCGAGACTGTCATCCTCGCATCCGCCTTGGAAACGATCGACCGCGTCGGTCCGTGCAAAGCCAAGATCGTCGTGGAGACGATCGAGGATGTCCGCGTCATCAAGAGGGAGAGGATCATCGAGAGGGCGCGCGAGCTGCTGTCCGAGCTGATCAAGCAGAGCAAGACCACCGGCGTGGACCTCACGGAGAGCGTCAGGCAGTCGGTGCAGGTCGAAGAGGTCATCTACTTCGGCAAAGACCGCCTCCCGGCTGGTCCGAACGTCACCGACTCCGACGCCATCATCATCGTCGAGGGCCGCGCTGACGTGCTCAACCTCCTCAAGGCCGGCATCAAGAATGCCATCGCCGTCGAGGGCACCAACATTCCCAAGACCATCAGCGAACTGTCCAAGGAGAGGGTCGTCACCGCCTTCGTCGATGGCGACCGCGGTGGAGAACTCATCCTCAGAGAGCTCTTCCAAGTGGCCGAGGTCGACTTCGTGGCCCGCGCCCCGCGCGCCCATGAGGTCGAGGAGCTTACCCAGAAGCAGATCATGAAGTGCCTGCGCAACAAGATGCCGGGCGAGCAGTACATCGAGATGTTCGGTCTGGAAGGAGAAGCCGTCCAGAGCCGTGAGAAGGGCGAGAAGGCGGACAAGCTCGAGAAGTTCGACAAGCAGGAGAAGGCCGAGCGCGCTGCGGAGAAGGACAAGGAAGAGCCGATCGAGCGCGCCCTGGAGAAGATCGAGCGCGAAGAGCCGAAGCGGGCCGAAGAGCCGAAGAGGGCCGAGAAGCCGGAACGCGCCGAGAAGTTCGAGCGGGCGGAAAAGCCGGAACGCGCTGAGAAACCAGAGCGCTTCGAGAAGCCGGAGCGGGCGGAGAAGCCGGAACGCGCTGAGAAACCAGAGCGCTTCGAGAAGCCAGAGCGGGCCGAGAAACCCGAGCCCGCCGAGAAGCCGGAGCGGGCCGAGAAGCCGGAGAAGTTCGAGAGGCAGGAACGTCCCCGCCGCGAACAGGAACGTCCCCGCGAGCGCTTCGACCGCCGCGACCAGGAGCGCAAGGAGGCCGCCGAGCCGGCCGAGGAGCCGGAGGACCGCCGCCCCGGCAAGAAGCTCTCCAGCGCGCAGGAGAAGTTCAAGGGCATGATCAACGAGCTGAGCGCCACGTCGAAAGCACGCATCCTCGACATGAGGGGCGGTCTGCTGAAGGAGGTCGCGGTGAAGGAGCTCGTCAACACCCTCAAGGAAGAGAAGGAGCCGATCTCCGCCGTCGTCTTCGACGGGATCGTGACGCAGAGGATACTGGACATCGCCGGCGAGCAGAAGATCGCCACCATCGTGGGCACCAAGATGGGGAACGTCACCAAGCAGCCGTCGAACGTCGAAGTGTGGACCAAAGAGGAATTGAACTGAGCATGTCCGGGCGCATCGATCTCCTCAGGGAACCGGACCTCCGTGCCATCGAGAGCACGGAGGATATCGAGATCCCATCGGACCCGCTCCTCCGCGTCATAGGACAGGAGGAAGCGGTAGCCCTGGCCCGCATCGCCGCCCGTCAGCGCAGGCATCTGCTGCTGGTCGGTCCGCCCGGGACGGGGAAGTCGATGATCGCCCAGGCGCTCTCCCTGCATCTCGCGCCCCCAAAGCAAGAGATCAGGATCGTGCACAATCCCGAGAGTCCGGAGCGACCGCTGGTGGAAGTGCTCGGCGAGGCCGAAGTGCTCCGTGAGAGAGAGTTGCTCAGCAATTCTGAAGGCGAACTCATTGATGCGGAGCAGTGTCCCCCCGCCGTAGCGGAGCGACTTGGCTACCGCTGCAGGAACTGTGGCACCCTATCCGTGCCGGAAGTGCGTAACTGCCCCAAGTGCGATAAGCCCAAGGGCGTGGACGCGGCCGCCGGCAATCCGTTCGGTGACATCGTCGCCGGTCTTCTAGAACAGATGAACGCCGCCTCGCCCGCGCAAGCCGGTAAGGGGAAAGTGACCACCACCCGCGTCCGCAACGGCAAGGAGGAGGTCATCGTCTTCGAAAGGGCCGGAGAGAAGATACGGGTGCTCGACCAGAAATCGCTGGAGCGGAGGCGGGAACTAGAAAGGGCCAGTCCGCGCAAGGTCCTCGTGCCGCTGCGGCGCAAACAATTCATTCTAGCCACGGGCAGCAGCGAGCCGGAACTGCTCGGCGACGTCCGTCATGATCCCTATGGAGGCCACGCGCAGCTGGGCACCATGCCCTATGAGCGTGTGGTGCCCGGCGCCATCCACGAGGCGCATGAAGGGGTGCTCTTCCTCGACGAATTGTCCCACCTCGGCAATCTGCAGAGGTTCATTCTCACCGCCATGCAGGAGAAGACCTTCCCCATCTCTGGACACAACCCGCAGAGCAGCGGGGCCAGCGTCAAAGTGGACGACGTGCCCTGCGACCTGATCATGGTGGGCGCCTGCAACATCCAGGACCTGGACAAGATCCTCTCGCCGCTGCGATCGCGCATCGCCGGCAATGGCTACGAAGTGCTGGTGAACATCGCCATGCCCGACGAGCCGATCAACCGTGCTCGCCTGGCACAGTTCATAGCCCAGGAGATCGTGGTCGACGGACGTATCCCCAAGGCGGACCGCGCTGCCATTCTAACTTTCATCGACGAAGCGCGCCGCCGCGCCAAGCGCATGGACGGGCAGAACAACGCCCTCACCGTGCGCCTGCGGGAATTGGGCGGCCTGGTGCGTGCCGCGGGCGATCTGGCAGTGGTGAGCGGCTCCGACACCATCATGGAGAAGCACGTGCGCGAGGCCGTGCGCCGCAATCTGACGGCGGAGGAGCAGATCGTCGCCAAGTACGGCTCCTACATGAAGGGGATGTCGACGGACATCAGCGCCTCGCAGAAGGAGCAATCGCCCTACTATTTCCAGAACGAGAACGCTCCCAAGGACGATATGTTCCGCTAGAGGAAGGCCATCAGCTGCAGCCCGTTCTCGCGGTCGCTGTAGTA
>CAZCNG010000145.1:0-5937 GCA_964500045.1 uncultured Methanomassiliicoccaceae archaeon | reverse complement strand
GGCAGCGCATCGAAGCGGAGAAGAACCGGCGCGAACGGGACCGCCAGGAGAAGGTCGCGGAGGAGCAGCACGCGGCGCAGTGGTACCAGGGCACGCACAAGACGCGCCTCAAGATGTTGGACAGGATGGAGGTCATCGACAAGCCTCGAGAGGCGAAGGACCTCAAGCTCAAGATCAAGGCCGAAGAGCGCTCGGGCAAGGAATTGCTGCGCGCCTCCGACCTCACCGTGAAGAGGAACGGCAAGGCCATCATCAGCCATGTGGACCTGGAACTGCAGGCCGGGGACCGCTTGGGCATCTTCGGCCCCAACGGCGCTGGCAAGACCACTCTGCTGAAAGCACTGGCAGACGAGCTGCCCTATGAAGGCGAGCTATGGATGGCGCCGGGCGCCAGCGTGGGCTACTTCGCCCAGGGGCAGGACCACCTGGACCCGGAGATGACCGCCGAAGACGTCATGTTGGCGAACCTGGGCGGACAGGAACGAAAGAGGGCGCGCGGGCTGCTGGCGCTCTTCATGCTGCGCGGCACTGAGGTGGAAAGGAAGATCAGCACCCTCTCCGGCGGTGAGAGGGCGCGCGTGGCCCTGGCGCTGATGATCTCGCAGGAGAACTCGATGCTGCTGCTGGACGAGCCGACCAATCACCTGGATATCATGGCCCGCACGGCCGTGGAGGTCGCCCTCTCCGAATACGAGGGGACGCTGGTGGTCGTCAGCCACGACCGCTATCTGCTGGATTCGGTGTGCACCATGGTGGGCGAGGTCCGCAACGGCAGCATCACGGTGATGCCTGGAAACTACTCGGACTTCAAAGGCATGGCCGATAGGAGGAAGGTCGTGGAGGAGGCCGGGGTCTACAAGGTGGTGTCCGCCTTCAGCGACTGGAACAAAGGCCGCAAGCTCAAACCCGGCGACAAGATCGCCATCGCCCCGAGCGAGATCGAGGAGTACCGTTGGGCACTGGACACGGGCAAGTTGAAGAGATCGACCGGCACCGAGCTCAAGCACGTGGAACGCTGATATTCGCGCTCACTGCTTGACGCAGAGAAAAATGGATCTTGTTGACCGGTCGCTGATGCGGCCCTATCCCTCGACCATCACTCACTGCCCGCAGTATTCTGGAATTGTCCGTGCAGAACGACGCGTCGCAGGTCCCGCCCGTGGTAGCGCTTGCGCAGCTCTCGCCGCTCCAGGGTAATGGGCCGCAAGGGCTGCAGTAGGGCGCACAATGCATCCTCGTCCCTATAGCGATAGGAAATCCCAGCCCTCTCTGCTTTGCCCCCCTGCGTCGGGGAACGCATATCGTCGGGATGGAAGCTCCTCGACCAGAGCAGACCGTCAGGACGCAGAACGCGGGCGGCTTCCAGCGCCAGCGCCTGGACCTCAAGATCACCCAGATTCTCCAATATGTGAAAGGCGAGGACTGCGTCGAAGGCGCCGTCCGCGAGCGGAAGCTGCGTGGCGTCGGCCTGCAGGAGAGAGTCAGCACCGTTCAAGCGGGCGGCGCAGAGGCGTAGCCCCTCCCGGGAAATGTCGATGCCGATCACGTCCAGTCCCTTGCCCGCGGCCATGCTTTTGCCGTCGCCGCAGCCCAGTTCGAGCACCCGGCCGCGCAGGCCGTCCGGCAGCTCCGCTTCGCCCCTCCAAAGTACTCCTTTGCGGCGATATTCGGCATCCCAGACCTCCTGATTCCTAGGCATCGGTAAACTCCTGGACGGTCCTTGGTTGACATTACTATATAGTGACAATGTATTAATATCCAGCATCAATTCCGAGAGCCGAAGGGAAGGCATGAACGATCCTGCCATCGAGGTCAAGGGACTGGTCAAGGACTACGGCACTTTTCGCGCCGTGAAGGGGATCAGTTTCGAAGTACAGAAGGGAGAGGTCTTCTCGATGCTGGGACCGAACGGCGCCGGCAAGACGACCACCGTCGAGATCCTGGAATGCCTGCGCACCAAGACCGAGGGCGAAGTGCGCATTCTAGGCATGGACCTGGTCAAGGACGTGCGCAAGATCAAGGCCGCCATCGGCGTGCTGCCGCAGGATTTCAATTCCTTCGATCTGCTTACGGTTCGAGAGAACATCGAGTTCTTCGGCGACATGTACGAGAAGCGCCTCTCGCCGGACGACCTCATCGCCGCCGTCGACCTGGGTGAGAAGCGGGACGTTTACTTCAAGAACCTCTCGGGCGGACTGAAGCAGCGCGTCGGCGTGGCCATCGCCATGGTCAACGACCCGGACATCGTCTTCCTGGACGAACCGACCACCGGGCTCGACCCCAGCGCCCGCAGGGACGTGTGGAAGGTCGTCCAATCCTTGAAGGCACGGGGCAAGACCGTCATCCTCACCACTCACTACATGGAAGAAGCGGAGGTCCTCTCCGACCGCGTCGCCATCATCGACCACGGCGTGATCATCGCCCTGGGCACCCCCCGTGAGATCATCGAGCAGCACGGCAGCGGCAATTGGTGCATCATCCACGGGGCGAACCAGGCCTGCTGCGACGTTCTCAGCCACCAGTGGCCTTCATTCTGCCAGGAGGCGGGGCTGGTCAAGATCAAGCTCGAGAACAAAACTGCGCTGAACGAGATCATCTACACGCTCGACCGCAGCGGCTGCAACTACGACAGCATCGAGGTGACCCGGCCCACCTTGGAGGATGTCTTCCTCAAACTGACCGGCAAGAAACTGGGCGAGGAGGTGAAGAAGGATGGCTAGCCGCGTCGGTCGCATGTTCATCTCTTCCGCGAGGATGTTCTACCGCAGCAAGAGCGCGGTCTTCTGGACCGTGGCCTTCCCGGTCATGCTGATCCTCATCTTCGGCGCCATATTCTCCGGAGGAGCAGGCGGCGGGTACACCGTGTATATTCAAGACCAGTCGCATTCGATGGCCTCGCACACCTATATTGATGCGCTCAACAGCACCCGCATGTTCGACCAGAATGGGGTCGAGGGCGCGGGCATACGCTATGTGCCAAATGGTGTGGATGTGGCGCAGTTCATCAAGGACAATTCCATCGCCTGCGTCGTCATCATACCGGCGAACTTTACGGGGATCTTCGACATCGGAGCTCCTGCAGATACATCGAACATCACCATCATGACCGACCCGACCTCAGGGTCGGCCATGGTCGTCAGCAGCATCGTCACCGGTGTGGCCGGTCAGATGAACCTGATGATAGCCAATGGGGCCAATGTGATCACATTCCATACGCAGGATATCGTCGGTTACAAGTACATCGATTTCTTCCTGCCGGGCGTCATCGGATTGATGACGATGACCACGACCATCAACTGGACCGTCGGATTGATGACGAGGTACCGGGAGAACGGCATCTTCAAGAAACTGGCCACGACGCCGATGACGCGCATGGAGTGGCTGACCACCCAGATCCTGTGGCAGCTGATCGTCGTCTTCATCTCGCTGACGGTCATCATGGCCTTGGGCATCCTGGTGTTCGGCATGAGCCTGACGCTGGGACCGCTGGCCATCGCGGTGATCATCCTCTCCAGCGCCATGTTCTCGGCCATGGGCATGATCATCGCCCGCTACATCAAGGAGGAGGAGACCGCCTCGTCGGCGGCCAGCGCGCTGACCTTCCCGATGATGTTCCTCTCCGGGAGCTTCTTCCCGCTGGAACAGATGCCCGGCTTCCTGCAAAGCGTGGCGGCGGTGCTGCCGCTGACCTACGTCAACAACGCGCTGCGCGACTCGATGATCTACGGCAACACGGCCGGTGCGATGGGCAACTTCCTCGTGGTGGCAGTGCTCGCGGTCATCTTCTTCGTCATCGGCGTCGCAGTGTCGAGCTGGAAGACCGAGTAGGCGGCAAACCGTTTCCTTTCCTTCTTTTCCTCCTGGTGTAGCGGCGGCCCTCGTTTCGTGGAATGCGATGGGATAGATTATCTCCTCGGGGTTGCGTCCATCGAGCATGGATGATCGATTGTTCCCGGGCATGACGCTGCTGTGGAAAAGGGAGTCGATCTCGGGAAAGCTTTGGACATTACGTCTGGAGGGGAAGATCATCGCCTCGATCCAGAGCAGCATCTTCGGCAGGCGGGGGAAGGGGAACTATGGCGACCGCAGCTTCACCATATCCAAGGCGGGCTTCAAGGACCCGTTGGTTTTCCGGGATGACGGGAACGGGCTCCCGTTGGCAGAGCTGTCGCGCCTTGCATTCCCCTGCCAGGTCAGCAAAGGCGGCATCCTGCGCTACCAGATGATGAAGACCGGCACCTTCGACTATGCGCTCCGCGACATGACCGGCCGGATGGTCCTCAGCATCCATGTCGACAAGCACTCCCTCCTGACCTACAACTTTGCAGGCATGCAGGTCCGCGAAGCGAACAAGGATGATCTGGACCTATTCTTCCTCAGCGCCGTGTTCATGTTCGTGGTGAAGCACCACCTTCCCTTCGATTGGGATGCTCTATGATCGGGGATGCTTTTCCAAAGCCGGTTGAGAAACGGTCGCCGCGGCATCTGCGGACACGCAC
This sequence comes from uncultured Methanomassiliicoccaceae archaeon, assembly GCA_964500045.1. Taxonomy (GTDB): domain Archaea; phylum Thermoplasmatota; class Thermoplasmata; order Methanomassiliicoccales; family UBA472; genus CAZCNG01. The sequence continues at coordinate 1,438 of CAZCNG010000145.1, read as the reverse complement.
GCGTCGGTCACCTGCAGGGTGGATTGGCCACCAGATATATATGATAAGGGCATAGAATGGCTGGACGATGGACAACTATTATAAACGAGGTCCTGCAATCAACCGGCAATCCCATAGGCAAATATGGGAGGTGGAGTGATCAATATGGCATTCGACACAACCATAGTAGCGTTTTTGGCTGGCCTGGTCCAGTTCATCGTCGGGCTCGTCCTGGCGATGGTCTCCGTGTACATCGGCCTGAAGATGTTCGACAGGCTCACCAAGGGCATCAATGAGTGGGAAGAGATCAAGAAGGGCAACGTCGCGGTAGGTATCCTCCTGGCCGCAGTCATCTTGTCCATCGCCAACGTGATCCAATCGGGCGTTCTGCGCATCACCGCCGACATCGGCGGAGGACAGTCCGTGGGCGTCATGATGGTCGGCCTCCTGGTCGGCATCGTGAACCTGATCATCGGTCTGGTGGCCGCCGTCATCGCGATCTACATCGCGATCCGCGTCCTCGACAAGATCACCAAGGACATCGATGAGTTCAAGGAGATCGCCAAGGGCAACGTCGCCGTCGCCGTCATCATGGCCGGCGTGCTGATCGCCGTTTCCTTCATCATCGCCGCCGCAGTCGCCGGATTCTCCAACGCGCTCGACGCGGGACAGATCGCCAGTGCGCTCGGCATCAAGTAAGCAGGAAACACAGAGGCGTTCCAAACCCTTTCCATATCACCATTTTTATAGATTGGCACCTCAGTGGGGGACCTGATGCGCCGCCAGGACATCGAGAACCTCAGCAACTTGGTCTTTGGGCTTTCCCTGTCCATAGTGGCGCTTATCCTGATCGCCAACCCGCCCAATAACCCCGGCGAGCTGGTGCAGGACCTGCTCTGGTTCACATTCAGCTTCTTCGTGGTAATATCCGTCTGGAGGTCCTATTCGGCCATCATCTGCGAGATAGAGGAATGGGGGCCCAGAGACATACGCCTGAACATATTCCTGCTGCTCTTCGTCGGCATGGAACCCTATCTCTTCAATGCCATCACGTTCCAGAACTCGCTGCTTCCCCCGGCAGAACAGGACATCATGAACAACGTCGGCACCATGGCCTTCGCTTTGGACATCGCGCTCATCCTCTACATCCTGGCCATCTACTACCACATATTGGCGAAGGAGCACGCCCGAAGCGAGAAGCAGGTGCATCATTTCAAAGAGCACAGGAATCAACGCATCATCACCGGTTCCTTCTTCGCCCTCTCTGCCTTGCCATGGCTGTGGTCGATCAAGCTCGGGACCATGGAGCTTCGCTATGTCATCTGGCTGATACCTTTGGTGATGTTGGTCATCAACTCGATCCGAATATCGATCTTCGCAAAGGAAGAGGAGGAAGACGAATGAAAGTGCAAGTACTGGCTGTGGGATGCGCGCGCTGCCGCCTGCTGGAGGTCATCAC
>CAZCNG010000144.1:3184-5938 GCA_964500045.1 uncultured Methanomassiliicoccaceae archaeon | reverse complement strand
CGGTGATCTGGTCGAAGGTCACGGCCTGGTCTGCGCCGGCTACCTGGGCCGCCTCACGGGCTCCCGGGTGGGGCTGGTCCGGGACGAGACCCTCCGTCTCCTGGAGAAGCGGACCGGCTGGACGCGGGCCGCCCTGGAACCCTATCTCGTGGAGGCCCAGGAAGCGGTCCAGCGCAAAGAGGCCCGGGAGAAGGTGGACCGGGCCTTCCGGGACGAGCGCCCCCTCGCGGACGTGGCGAGGATCCTCCGGGACTACGGGACGAGCGGTGGACCGGCGGAGGTCTCCGTCCCCTTCTCCGTGGACCGGCTCCTGGAGGCCGCCCGGACCGCCCCAGAAGGACGCCCCTCCTACTGGTACCCCCTAGACAACCTCTCCGTCCAGTTTCACCCGGGAGAACTCGCCCTGGTGGCCGCCCGGACCGGACACGGGAAGACCGCCTTCCTCGTGGGTCTCCTCCACCACTGGCTCGAAGGTCCCCAGGACGAGCTCCTCCTCTTCTACTCCTACGAGGAGCCCGAGCTCCGGATCGGACAGAAGCTCGTCTCTATCGTGGCCTCCTGGAACGCCGGTCTCCCCGTCAAGGACCGGCCCCTCCGCGTGGACGTGGAGAAGGAGCTCCGCTACTACCCGGAGACTCCCTTCCGGGGGGCCTTCGACTACGCCCTAGAGAAGCTCCGGAAGTGGGAGGACCGCTTCGCCATTATCTACCGGCCCTCTCTCGCGGCGGACGAGCTCGCGGCGGACGCGGAGACCTTCGCCCAGGGCCGGCGGGTGGGAGCGGTCTTCGTGGACTACCTCCAGCACGTACCGCCGCCGGCGGGAGCCGGAGGGGAGCGCCGGGACATAGCGGTCTCCGCCGTAGGGAGGTCCCTCAAGGAACTCGCCGTCCGCCTCGACGCCCCCGTTATCGCCGGAGCCCAGGTGAACCGGGAAGCGGTCTCCGGGAAGGAGATCCCCTCCGGCTCCTACGCGGACGAGGGGGTCCAGAGGGCGATACGCCGCCGCCGGCCCGAACTCCACAACCTCCGGGAGGGTGGGAGCGAACAGGAAGCGGACCTGGTGCTGGGGCTCCTCAGTTACGCGGCGGACTACCGGGAGGACGAGAAGGACGCCTCGCCCGCGCCGGCGGTCACCCGTCTGGAAGTGGGGGTCCTCAAGAACCGTTACGGACCCTCCGGGACCTGGGCCTCTCTGGCCTTCGACGGTCCCCGGGGAGCGATACGAAAACCGGAGGAAGGGGAGCAACTGTGACAAAGCTCCTCATGGTGAGAATAGGAAGCGCCGGGAGCCTCTCCACGGGCCGGAGACGCGAGAGAGAGGCCCGTCCTACCCGTGGAGACTCCGGACGCCGTGGTGGGCCTCTGAGAGCGTCTGGTGAGGTCCTGGACGGGGAGGTCCGCCGGGAGAACTACACCGTGAAGGGTGGCACCCATGACTGACCTGGAAATGCTGGTAGTCACCGGCCCGGAGAGCCGGCTGTATATCAAGGCTATGCGCGGAGCCACCGGCCGGGTACTGATAGCCGTCGCCCCCCAGTGGGCGGATCGGCTGGGGGCCTGGAGGCTCCAGCACTCCGCCCTTTGCGTGACGCCCGAGGCCGCCCGGGACCTGGCCCACGTGCTGGGGACTATGGCGGACGCGGTGGAGACGGAGACGTGAGAGCCCTCTACGAGCCCCAGGACGGGGAGGTCTCGTGAGGACCCTCGCCATAACAAACCAGAAGGGCGGATCCGGGAAGACCACGACCGCCGTCAACCTCGCCGCCGCCCTCGCGGAGCGGGACCGCCGGGTCCTCCTGGTGGACCTGGACCCCCAGGCCTCCGCCTCCCTATGGTACGGGGTCTCCGACACGGGCCGGGGCCTCTTTGACGCCCTTACGGACAATGGGAGTATAGGGAGCGTAGTACGGGAGACCGCTATCCCCGGAGTGGATCTCGTCCCCTCCGGTCCTTGGCTCGTGGGGGTGGAGAAGGCCCTCGCCGGGGAGGTGGGAGCGGAGACGCTACTCCGCCGCCGTCTGGACTCCCTCCCCGCCGGCCGCTGGGACTACCTGCTCCTGGACTGTCCCCCGGCCCTGGGGGTCCTCACCGTGGGGGCTCTCACGGCGGCCCGGGAGCTCCTGGTCCCCGTGGAGGCCCACGTTATGGCCCTCGCCGGTCTCGCCCAGCTTCTCCAGACGGTCCAGGTGGTCCGGGAACGCTTGAACGGAGAGCTCGTCCTCGCCGGTATCCTCGCCTCCCGGGTGGACGGGCGGACCCGTCACTCCCTGGAAGTGGTAGAGGACCTCCGGGAACGATTCGGGGATCTCGTCTTCCAGACCGTTATCTCCGAGAACGTGGCCCTCGCGGAGGCCTTCTCCTTCGCGCAACCCATAACCTCCTACCGGACCCGCTCCCGGGGAGCCCAGAACTTCCGGAACCTAGCCCTCGAACTCGAAAGGAGGTCTTCCTAATGGCCCGGAAGACTATCGGAACGAACCCCCTAGACGCGGTGGTCCCGCCCACCGTGAGTCCCCCGCCGGCGGAGCCGGAGCGGGGAGAGACGAAACTCCGGACCACCCTCCACCTCTCGAAGACGGTCTCCGACCGGCTCCGGGCCGCCGCCTACTGGACTCCCGGGGAGACCCTGGCCGCTATCGCGGAGCGGGCCTTCGTCGCGGAGGTGGACCGTATGGAGCAGGAGCGGGGAGAGCCCTTCCCCACGGCGGGGAAACTTCGTCCGGGCCGCCCGCCGGTCTTCTAGGTGGGGACCCA
>CAZCNG010000144.1:0-3084 GCA_964500045.1 uncultured Methanomassiliicoccaceae archaeon | reverse complement strand
ATGGAAGGTGAGGACCTATGACTACCAGTGAGGCCGCCCGTCTCCTCTCCGAGGGCCTGGGCCGCCCCGTGAGCCCTCGTAACGTCCAGGACGCGGCCCGGAGGGGACGGATACGGGCGGACTTCGTGAACAGCCGCTACCGGGTCCCGCTGGAAGAGGTCCACCGGATCCTCGCGGAGGGATCTTCGGGAAAGGAACAGACGTGAAAGTAGAGAGCCTCTGGACCCACGAGAGTCTCCGTCATGCCTACGTGGCTCGTATGGATGACGGCTCCTGGAGGTGGGTCTCTCAAGGTCTCCGCCTCATGGAGAACGGACCAGACCCCCAGGCGAACCTCCTCCGCTATCTGGAACCGGCCCTGGGAGAAGCCGCCCTCCTTGCGACGGTCAACGAGTACATGGGGGGCAAGTGTGCCACCTGCGACAACGAGATAGATAACAACTGCGGAGTAGGTCACTGTAACGCCTGCATTGGCAACTACGCCTATCTCCACGGAGAGAAGGAGGACCAGGAGGACCAAGAAGCATGGGAGAAGTCAGGGCGCAACCCCGCCCTCTTCCCCTACCGGGACTTCCTCGACCCCGAGGAACTCGCGGGACTTGAGCAGGACGAGAAGGCCCGGGAGGACTTCCTCCTGGGAGCACGGTCTCGGGGGTGGTAGTGGTGAACGAAGACAAGGATAGGGCTCCAGTCCGCCACCCCCTGGAGGACTTCCACGAGGAGCACGGTCTCCACGCCTTCCGGCTCCAGGACCTCCTCACGGACGAGGAGTGGGCGGAACTTGAGAGGGACGAGGTGACAGAGCGGGACTGGAGAGCCCTTCTGAGGGACCGGATAGCCCTCCTCTGTGAGGTCCGGGAGACACTGGACGAGGCCGGAGAGACGGACGCAAGGGAGCGAACGTGAGCGAGTCAAAGGACCTGCTCCGCAAGTGGGAAGAGAAGGGGGGCTGTCCTTCGTGTCTGTCTTGGTTCCCGGGTCTCGCATGGGAGGACCTTCTCCAGGCGGAGGAGAGGGGCTCTCTCTACGCGGGAGAGTGTAAACGCTACCCGCCGGCCGCCGGCCCCCGGAAGAGCGAAGACCGGGAGTGTCTGAGTAACGCCTACTGGACCCGGACCCTTAACACGGACTGGTGTGGAGAGTGGAAGATCTCCGCCCGAGTAGCCCTCCTCTGTAGCGAAGGCCCGCGCCTGGTCCCCGCCGAAGAGACCGGCCCGGAGGCTAAGTGAACTACATTCCGCCTTATCGTACTCATACGGGAGGCCGCCGCTATGACCACTGAGAAGCAGACCGCCGCGAACAGGGGGAACGCGAAGATGTCCACGGGTCCCGTCACCGCCCTGGGGAAGACGGTCTCCTCCCGGAACGCTCTTCGACACGGGATCCTCGCCCAGACGGAGATACTCGTCTCCCGGGGAGAGAACGCGGAGAACCTGGAGACGCTACGGGCGGCCCTCTACCGGGATCTCCGGCCCGAGGGGGACCTGGAGGAGCTCCTCCTGGACCGCTTCGTCGCCCTGGTCTGGAGACTTCGCCGCCTCCACGCGGCGGAGGTGGGGCTCTTCGAGTACGCGGCGGAGGGCAACTCGTCCCTCCCGGACTTCTCGTCTTGGGACTCGCCCCCGGCGGGGAACGCGGAGACGAAGGCGGCCGGCTGGGCCTTCGTCCACCACGCCTCCCTCGAAGGACTCACGACCCTCTCCCGCTACGAGGCGACGATAGAGAGGGGTCTCTTCCGGACCCTCCACGAGATCCAGCGCCTCCAGGCCGCCCGGGAAGGGAACGGGGGGCCGCCGCCTCTCGCCCTGGACCTTGAGGTGGGAGGCTTCGCCTAATGGCTTCGTTTGGTGAAAAGGGAGTAACGGGACCCGAAGGAGTAGAAGGACCGGCTACGCCTCAAGACGGGGGGAAGCCCTGGGAGACCCTTCCGGAGGAGCGCCGCTTCGAGGTGGCACTGAAGGCCCTCTCCGCCTTCCTCACCCGCGCCGTGGCGGAGGAGGAACCGCCCTCCGAGGACGAGGCCGATATGTTCCGGGAGTGGCCCGCGAGCGCGTCCCTCGGGCTCTTCCGGGATAGCCTCTACAACCTCCGCTACTACCTGGACAAGGGCGAGACCTTGTGGGCGGACCCCTTCCTGGAGCTCCACTACCCGGTCCCCTGGGATATGGAGGCGGGAGACGAACAGGGGCCGGTAGGGCTCGCCCTGCCCACGAAGGCGGACCTTGAGACCCTGGAGGGGGCCGCGAGGTGGGGGGCGGAGTCCTTGATATCGGTCACCCGGCTTAACCTGCTGGGCTTCCTCACGCACAAGGTGGGGCTTCGCGTCTCCGGCGGAGAGACCACGCTTCTCCTCCCCACGGACCTCCGGGACGAGATCGACGCCCTCCCGGACGAGGAGCGGGAGGAACGCTACGCCGCCCTCTACCGGCCTCACGTCTTCGTGGAAGCGGGACCGGACTGGTGGCGGGACTTCGCCCCGAGCGTAGGCCTCCCGGAGACGCCGGAGGATCTCCCGGAAGAGGAGCGCCCGGTCTCCTTGGTCCTGGTGATGAAGAACCGGGAGGACGGAGTAGAGGTGGAGATCCGCCTCTACTGCGTCTACTTCCCCTTCGTGGTGGATCGGGACGCCGGGGAGGCCTTCTTCCCTGTCCAGGTAGGCTTCCATGTAGTGGGAGAAGAGGGCCTCGCCTTCCTCACGGACGAGGAGCGGAAGGAACTCTGGGAGAGTCTCTCCGAGGACCTGGACCGGATAGAGAAGGGCCTCTCCCTCCCAGACGAGGAGGTGGAGAGACTCTTCGGGCGGCCGGTCCAGGAGACCCTCCCCGGGATAGTAGAGGAGACCGCCCACCTCACTGGGGAGTGTACCCTCGGGCCACTTACCATGAACGGGACCCTCGGGGCGGAGAGACTCCCCACCGCTACCCTCGCAAAGGAGCGGTCTCTCAAGGTCCCCCGGAACTACCTCCAGGGACTCGTCTCCCTGGCCCCGGAGAAGAGCCTGGGTCCCCGCTGGCTCTTCGAGGAGGACCTCCCGGACCTCGACCTCCACCACGGCGGGGCGAGTCTCGCGGAGGCGGAGAGGCT
>CAZCNG010000143.1:0-5941 GCA_964500045.1 uncultured Methanomassiliicoccaceae archaeon | reverse complement strand
TGGCGGAGCTGATGCACCGCCAGGGCTTCACCTACGCCTGCCTCGACCTGGACGGCTTTCGTTCCGGCAGTCTGGACCTCAGCCTGAAGAACGTGTGAACTTCACCTTTTCGATCACCGCGGCCGGGGTCAATGTGGGAGTCTCGACCTCCCACCATTTGATCCATTGGCGGTCCTTCGTGAGCGAACTGATGTTCGCCAGCATCCTCGGGATGGAGTCGCTGATGCGCATCTCCCGCAGCGGCTTCGTTATCTTTCCGTTCTCGATGAGGAACATCGCGTCCCTGGGAATGGCGGAGAAGTCCCCGGTGGCCATGTTCTGATAGCGCAGATACCAGTCGTTCGTCACGTAGATGCCTTTGGTGACGGAGGAGATCATCTCCTCCAGCGTAGAATCCCCGGCCGCTATGTCCAAGTTCGTGGCATGCGGAGCGACTATCCCGGCGCTGGCGGTGGTCTCCGTCTTGAACTTGGCCGCGGTGCTGGTGTTGTGCAGATATCCCACTACGGTGCCATGGTCCACGATGGGAACCCTCCTACGGGGCACGCCCTCCATATCGAAGGGCGATGAACCATAACAGTTCGGTAGCGTGGGATCTTCGCTGATGGAGAACTTCTCCGCGAAGAGCTTCTCTCCCACCTTCCCATCCAGGAAGCTCATCCCCGCGTCCACGAGGAAAGCGGAGGCGGACCTCCCGACCTGCGAGGCGACGTCGGCGAAGACCATCGGTCCGAGCACGGCGGTGTACTCGCCCGCTTCCCCGATGACCGCGCGCTCCGACCTGCGCGTCAGCTCTCCTGCTTCCGCGCCGACCTTTGTTGGCTGCAGGTCCTTCTCGTTGATGCCGATGGCGACCGCGTGACCGGAGCCACCTTCCTTGCCAAAGGACCTAAGGGACAGCTCTGCCGTGGAACGGGAGGAGACGCCGAAGGCGCCGGCGGAGGTGTGGTTCGTCACCTTGTAGTTGCGCACGATGAGCGAGCCGGCATTGCGGGCCGCGCCTTCCTTGATGGCCGCCTCGCACGCCTCCTGCAGCACGCCGACCATCCGGGCGGCGTCCAGATCCATTTCGGGAGAGGCGAGCAGTCCCTTGTCGTAGTCGAACGGACCTTTCGGCAGCGCAGCGTAGAAGCCGCCCTCGGGCGATTTGCGTGCGATCTCCACCGCCTTCCGGGCGCCGCTCTGCAGCGACCTCTTGCCCAGGTCGGCCATGGTGACCCCCGCCTTCCTGTCCTTATCGTAGGCGAACACCGAGGCGGTGGCCTCCTTGAGCACATCGGCCACGGTGATCTCGTCGTTGCTGATGCGCAGCATCAATTCCTCGACCTCGATGATCGTAGCGATCGCATCCGTCGCTCCGGTCTTGGCTACCTCGGCGAGGATGAGTTTGGTCATCTCCTCCGCCCTCATGCTCTCACCCCCAGGCGGATCTTGCGCAGCCGAATGCTCGGACCGCCGGTCCAGACGGGAATGCCCTGCATCGGATCGCCCTTGCCGCAGTAGGCGCTGCTGAACTTGATGTCCTTGGCGACCGCGTCTACGGCCGACCACAGCGCCGGCGTGGTGATCTCCAGGTTCGGGTCACGTACCAATCCTTTGAGGCGGCCGTTCTCTATGATGTACGCCTCCAGTCCGACGTACTTCTGATTGTAGCGGCGGTCGTCGATGTTCCATTCCATGAAGTTCTTGATGTAGACGCCCTTGGCGACGCCTTCTATCAGCTCGTCCAGAGAATGGTCGCCCGGCTCCACGAAGGTGTTGGCCATGCGCACGATCGGCTCGCGGTTGTAGGCGACCGACCGGGCGGAGGCGTTGCTCTGTCCGCCCAGCTCCGCCGCGGTGGAACGGTTGTGCAGGAATTCGGTGATGACGCCGTTCTTTATCAGGTAGCGGCGGCGGGACTTCACTCCTTCCTCATCGTAATCGTACCTGCCAAAGGACCTTTCCAGCGTCGGGTCGTCGACCACGTTGACAACGTCACTGCCGACCTTCAGTCCGGCCGCGTCCTTACCGAGATAGGTTTCTCCCGCCTGGGCCGCTTCCCTTCCGAGCACCCGGTCCGCTTCCGCGGGATGGCCGCTGGATTCGTGACTGATGATGCCCACCACGTCCGGTCCGAGCACCACATCATAGATTCCTTCCTGCAGCTTCTCGCCCTTCATCAGGACCGTGGCCAGCTTGGCAGATTCCTCGCCCAGCGTGCGGGGCAGGTCCCACCTCTCGGCCGCTTCCCAGGCGCAGGATTCTCCGAAGGACACGATCCTTTGGATCGGTCCCTTGGTCGGGTCGAAGGCGGTGAGGAAAGCATCCAGAGCGACCCGGGGCGTGGTGGAGTAGATGCGGGCGCCGTCCGAGGTCATGACGATCTTCTCCGTCATCCAGGTGTCCAGTGATAGGTAGCGGCCGACCAGCTTAGCGCCGTTCCTTTGGCACATATCGGCCGCCGCGGTGTCCGCCTCCCGGAGGAGGTCGATCCTCTCGTCCATGCCGACGTTCTCGAACTTGATGCGCGCCTTGATATCGATCTTCGCTTGACCGAGATCGGCCTTGGCCATCGTGATAGGTGTGCGCCTCATGCGCGCCGAGGCCTTGGCGGCCTTCAGCGTTCTTTTTACAACCGCGCCCACCTCCTTCTTGCTGAGGATGTCCGTGGCGCCGAAGCCTAGGGCGCCGTCCACCAGTACCCTCATGCCGATGCCCTTCCGCGTTTCGAAAGCCGAAACCTCAGGTATGCCATTCTTGAGCAGCGTCGACTCGCTGATGTCGCTCTGGAAGCGCACCTCGGCGTACGATGCTCCATTCTTCAGTGCCAGATCCATGGCATATTCTAAATGGTCCTCCATCCCCTTCACTCCTGAATGATGCTACCTCATGCCGAAGCATATAACTCTTAGGGCGACGGCAGTGAACATGATTTTAATAGTTCTCTCTCACCTATTATCCACATGCGCGTTTCTGTGACCATGTTGCAGTACGACCACGGCCTGATACGACAGGTCATCGATGTCCTCGGTGAGATGTGCAAGCGCCGCCTGGTGGAGAGGTATATGATGGACGCCAAGGAGATCGTCGGTTTCCTGGACCGTTTCATGGACAAGTTCCATCATGGCAAGGAAGAGAAGTTCATGTTCCCGGCAGCGGTGCGCAACCACGTGATGAAGCAGGAGGGCATGGACCACCTGCTCCAGGAGCATGAGGAGGCGCGCGCCTATGTCCGAACCATGCAGGAAGCGCTCAAGAGGGGCAATATGCCGATATTCTATGATTCCGCCAAGAAGCTGGTGGAGCATATGACGCACCACATCAAGGAAGAAGAGAACGAATTCTTCTTGAAGATCGAAGAAGGCCTCGACGGCGATGAGGACATGAGGGTCTACAAGGAGTTCGAAGCGTTCACCAACAAGATGTTCACAGAGGATGTGTACAAGGCCACGGAGAGCTTCGCGCAGACCATCCAGGATGATATCCTCGGTCCTTCCTATTTCGAGCGCATGGCCTGATCTTGGCAGGCCGATGAAGAAGAATATGGCGCCGAGGAGGAGATTTGAACTCCCGAGGCATCACTGCCAGTAGTTGTCTCTTCTCCGTGAGGAGCGTTCGAGACTACCGCCTTTCCGGGCTGGGCTACCTCGGCCTAGTGGTGCAAATCGCATACCCCTATTTTATTCTCTCTGCAAGCGGGGCCTTGCTTCAGATGGTATTGAGGTGATCGAGGTCGATGATCTTTCAGTAACCTCGCGAGATATTGAGAGATCATTCCTGTCTTTGAGGGGCTCGGATATGCATCGATCAAGGCAACGCTGCCACTGCTCATGCGCGATGTCGACAGAGGCCAGAGCAACACACCACCCGGGTCATCCGGTTCTTCTCGTTGCTGATCTGATCTTCGATGAAATTCGAACATTGAACCTTTTCCGTGCGTCGACTCCATGTCCCTGCCCTTGCCGCCCTCCCTTGGTGCCTCGTTGGGCATGGCATTGCCTCCAACGGACAGCAACGAAATATCGCTTCTTGAGAGTTCAGCCGGATTAGTATTCTACTCCCGGTGAGCTTTCACGATGTATCACCGTACAGAAGTGAGAACTGGGCGAATAGTATTAATTGGATGACTAGAGGTACCTTCACCATTATAGAATGGGATGGGGGGTTCTTTCATGGATTTTAAAACCAGATTCTGGATGAAGAGGGCTTTTTTCTTGCTGCTATTGCTTACATGCGTCGTCTTCATCGCCATGGCCGCGAACAGGGCGGTCGCGGAACAGGATGGAGACTATACCTATTCTACGAGTGGCAGCCCTCTCGTCGCCACCGTCACCGGATACACTGGCACCGGCGGGACGATCACCATACCTTCCACGCTGGACGGGTATGAGTATGATGTGGTGGCCATAGGTGATTGGGCCTTCGAGTCCAACACCAATCTGACCTCGGTGACCATACCTAACAGTGTCACCAGCCTCGGCAAGGGGGCGTTCTACAAGTGTACCGCCCTGGCCTCGGTGAGCATTCCTGATAGCGTCACCAGCATCGGCGAATATGCGTTCAGCGAGTGTACCTCCCTGGCCTCGGTGACGATACCGGACAGCGTCACCAGCATGGGCGATAGTGTCTTCGAACTGTGCAGCGGTCTGACCTCGGTGACAATCGGCACTGGCCTCACCAGCATTCCCGATCTCACCTTCAGCACCTGTGCCCTGACCTCGGTGACGATACCGGACAGCATTACCATCATCGGCGATTCCGCTTTCTTCTTTTGCCCCCTGACCTCGGTGAGCATACCTGAAAGCGTCACCACCATCGGCACTCAATCCTTCGGCCAATGCGTTAGCCTGACCTCGGTGACCATCGGCAGCAACGTCACCAGCATCGGCGCTTGGACTTTCCTCTCATGCACTAAGCTAACCTCCATCTCATTCCTGGGAATGGTCGCGCCCACCTCGGTCGGGATAACTTGGATAAGTGATACTAACGCGACCATCCTAAGAGGCCACGCCTACGTCGGTTCGAACTTCCCGGCGCCGGGAGACTACTTCTATGGATTGATGATGGGTCCAGTCATTGGTCCTGAAGCGCACTATCCGCTTACCATCTCCACCAACTTCGGCAGCGTGACTCCAGTCACGGGTTCCTCGTATGACGTCGGCTCTGTCGTCGCCATCAGCGCCACCGCTCCATCTGCGGGCGATGGCGAGCGCTATGTCTGGAACGGATGGACCGGAACGGGCACTGGTAGCTACACCGGCACCACCAACGCCGCCAGCGTCACCATGAACGGACCCATCACTCAGGTCGCTTCATGGACTCGCCAGTTCTACATCACCGTCAACTCCAACGGTCACGGCCATCCCACCCAGGTCTCGCAATGGGTCGATGCCGGCACCACCTTCACCGTCTCAGTCACCAGTCCTGAATCCGCAGGGGCCGGTCATCGGTGGATCTGCACCAGCGCCACCAGCTACACCTTCACCAATGTTCAGGCGGCGCAGACGGCGACCTTCACCTGGACCGAGCAGTTCTACATCACAGTCAACAACGGCGGGCACGGCACACCGACTCGTATTTCGCAATGGGCCGACGCCGGCAGCCGCTTCTCCACCTCTGTGACGAGTCCCGCCGATGAGAACATCACCGCCGGCACCCGCTATATCGCCTCGACCAACACTCTGAACATTCTAAGGGTCAGGGCGGCGCAGACGCTGACCTTCTCCTGGATCCAACAGTACTATTTGACCGTCAACAACGGCGGGCACGGCACCTCCAACGCTTCTAGCTGGTACAACTCGGGCATGACGGCGTATTTCCTCATTGACCCAACTGCCTTAAACGTCAGTGCAGGCACTCGCTACGTCTTCGTGGCCTGGTCCGGTGATTCAACTTCGAGCAGCGCCCTTGCCTCGGTCCTGATGAACGGACCGAAGACCGTCACCGCCACCTGGGCGAT
>CAZCNG010000142.1:0-5956 GCA_964500045.1 uncultured Methanomassiliicoccaceae archaeon | reverse complement strand
GGTTGCAGCAGATAGGTGATAATGCCTTTGCCATGTGCGACGCGCTCGTCTCCATCCACCTTCCGGATGATCTAACGGTGATAGGGGGTGGCGCTTTCCAGCTGTGCTCCTCCCTGACCTCGGTGACGATACCGGGTAAGGTCGTCTCCATCGGCGCCCAGGCCTTCTTCTATTGCACCTCCTTGGCATCGGTAACGATCCCCGAGAGCGTCATGACCCTCGGCGCCATGGCCTTCTACCAATGCACTGCTCTGACCTCCATCTCCATCCCGGGCAGCATCTCTTCCATTGAAAGAGAGACGTTCTCCCACTGCGACAATCTGGTCTCCGTGACCTTGGGCAACGGGGTGCGGGGCATCGGCGACAACGCCTTCATGAGCTGCCTGCGGCTCACGTCCGTGACGATGCCCCCGAGCCTCGTCTTCATCGGACCGTTCGCCTTCGCCAACTGCGAGAAGCTCACCACGTTGACGATACCCAATGGCGTCACCTCTCTGGGGGACTATGCATTCTGGCTCTGCTCTAAATTGACAGCGATGAAGATACCGGGCAGCGTGACCAGCATTGGCAACGACACCTTCAATGCCTGCACCTCCTTGAGCTCCCTACAGTTCGAAGGCAGCACGGCACCGACCCGCATCGGCACCAATTGGGTCCTCCACACGCAGGCCGGTCTCAAGGGCCATGCCTATGGGGCCTCCAACTTCCCGGCGCCGGGCGGCTTCTTCTATGGGCTAAGCATGGGCTCGCCTTTGCTGGCGACCCCCGGTCCCGCTAGAGATGTCTCTGCCTTGGCGGGCATCGGAAAAGTAGCTCTGACCTGGATCCAGCCCGCCAGCGACGGCGGCGCCCCCATCACCGGCTACGGGATATTCCGCAGCACGAGTAGCGGCTTCCAGTTGCTGAGCAACGTTTCCGCGTCGACCCTGAGCTTCGTGGATACCTCGAGCGCCGCAGGTAACGTCTACACCTACTATGTCGTCGCGGCCAACGCGGTCGGGGACGGGGCCGGCTCCGTTCACGCCAGCGCCGTGCCGACGAGCGCCGCCACGGACTATACCATGTTGCTGATCGGTCTCGCCGTCGCCATCATCGCCGCCAACGTCGTCGTGAGCGTGGTGCTGAGGAAGAGGTGATGCCTAGGGTCAAGGCTAGAACCTAGCTTTATGATTCTGCCCCGCCATGTCGCCGTCGATGAAGATACTAGTCACCGGAGCGAACGGCTTCATCGCTCACCATCTGATCGATCATATCCTCAAGGAGCAGGGCACGCAGGTGGAGGTCTTCGGCACCATGCGGCGCTATCCTGCAAAAGGAGAACGGCGCTGGGCGGCCTCCGCCGTCGCGCTCCTGGAGATGGACCTCACGGACGCGCACGCGGTCAACAAGGTCATGCGAGACGTTCTCCCGGATCGCGTCTTCCACCTGGCCGGGGAATCGCAGGTGTCCCGTTCTTGGGATTCCTCCACCACCGCCATCAACGTCAATGGGCTCGGAACGCTCAACGTCCTCAACGCCATGCACGAGAACGGTCTTGACGACAGCTATGTGCAGGTAGCCGGTTCTTCGGAAGAATACGGCCTGGTCGGCGCCGAGGAGATACCGATAAGAGAGGATATTCAACCTCTGCGACCGTTGTCCCCGTACGCCGTTTCGAAGATCGCGGCCGATATGTTCGGTCACCAGTTCGCCCGCTCGTACGGGATGAACATTCTGCGCACCCGCACCTTCAATCAGACCGGCCCGGGGCGCGGCGAGCAGTACGTGGACTCCGGCTTCGCTAGGCAGGTCGCCCTCATAGAGGCTGGACTCAAAGCACCGGTCATCGACCACGGCAACCTCGAGGCCGTGCGCGACTTCACCGATGTGCGCGACACGGTCAGAGCCTACTGGATACTTTCCTGCCTACGTTGGGAAGGGGAAGTCATCAACGTCTGTTCCGGCCGTGGCCGTCGCATCGCCGATGCCCTAGCTGGCATCGTTAAGATGTCCACCCGGTCCGATATCGTTCTTAGAGCAGATCCTTCTCGGCAGCGTCCTTCCGACGTGCCGGTGTCCGTAGGATCCGTGGAGAAGCTGCACCGCGCCATCGCCTGGGCGCCGGTCATTCCCTATGAGAGATCGCTTTCCGACATGTTGGAATACTGGAGAGATGCCATTAGTGATGGGGCGAGGGCCTGAAGCCCATTTTGGGGCGCCTACGCCGGGGCAAAGGATAATGTTTGGGAAGCAAGATGCCAGCAACGTCCATGCCACTCATCTCCGTCGTCATCCCGACGCTCAATGAGGCCGCCCACATCGAAGGCGCATTAGCCTCGCTGCAAGGGCAGGCCGAGCATGAGACGCTGGTGGTGGACAGCGGCTCCCAGGACGGCACGCGCGAGAGCGCGGTCAAGATGGGCGCCCGGCTGATCGACTATCCGGGCAAGCCGCTGGGCGCCAGGTATAGAGGGGTTCAGGAGGCCAAGGGCGAATTCATCCTGCTCCTGGACGCGGACCAGGTGCTGCGGCCCGATTGCCTGAAGCACTGCCTCGCCGCCATCAAGGACAAGGACCTGCTCATTCTCGGTGAATCGTCCTTCGAACCGAAGGGTTTCACGCAACGTTCCATCTCCCGCAATAAGAAAGCGATCGAGGAGGCGGGCCGCCAGGGTGACTATCTGCACATGTACCCGCGCTTCTTCCGCAAGGACGTTCTCCTGAAGGCCTACGCCCTCATTCCTGAGGACCTGCTACCGACGGTCTTCGTCTACGATGACGCCCTCCTTTTCAGCAAACTGCGCCAGGTGTCCGAGCGCATTAGCTTCGTGCCGGAGGCGGTGCTGCACCATGAAGAGGAATCGATGACGCAGCTGATCCGTCATTCCTACCGCATGGGGAAGAGCGCCGCCGGTATCGGTGAGCTCAACTTGCCGGGCTTCTATCGGGCGGACAGCCCTCCCAACAAGTTCAAGAAAGCGGTCAAGGGTCGCTACCTCACCGTGGCCATGTTCAGGGAGCTATCTTTTCAGCTGGGCCGGCGTTTTTGAAGCGAGATTCGACCTTTGCGGCATTCTTGTCGAATCATCTTAATCATAGAATAATCACTAATTAATCACATAGTAATCGCATATTGGATTCCCAGTGATCCTTCTCAATCTTCGCGATGCTGGATCATGTCGAATCCACTGCTTCATTGTAGATATTGAGGTATCTCTGCGCCACCTGCGGCCAAGAGAGCATACGGTCTGAGAACGGACCCACCTGGATCTTCTCAGAGGGGTCGAGCAGCCGTGCCGCCAAGCGCATCAGCTCATCCATTTCCAGCGGATAGGTCACGCCGTAGCAGCCGGTCTCCTGGGTGAACTCCGTCAGCGCCGCGGCCTTGGCCACGAGGCACGGGGTCCCCTGCGTGAGCGCTTCCGCCAGCACCAATCCGTAGGATTCAGCGGAAGATAGGAGGATGAGGAGCGATGCTGACTGATACTCAGCGGCCATCTTATCGTCCTTCACGTCCTCCAAGAAGGTCACCCGTTCGGCCACGCCCTGCGCTTCGGCATGGGCGCGCAGGCGTTCCGCGTCCGGGCCTTTGCCCACGATGTGCAGCGAAGCCTCCACCTTACCTTGGCGGAGCAGCGCCAGGAGGTCAATGCACTTGTCCACGTTCTTGTAGGGCATGAGGCGGCCGACGTACAGCATCCTTCCTTTGACCCGCTCCATCTTCAGGTCCGGGAATTCCCGGCTGCCGTACGGAATGATAACGTACTTCTCCTTCGACTGGCGAAAGTCCCTCTTGACCAGGGACAGTTCGTGCTCGGATCCGGTGGCGATCCGTTCGGACCAGTCCAGCACCCTCTGGCCGAGCAGGTGGTAAGACCTGAATAAAATGTTGCGCAGGAACGTATGTCCGCGCCCATGGTAGTACATCGTCAAGACGTACTTCTTCCGTTCCGTGCGCAGCAGATACGCGCATTGGAAGGTAAGCAGCATATGGTAATTGTGCAGATGCACGACGTCGAAGGCGGAGGCATTCCTTTTCATCCACTTCCATGCTTTCCGATTCAGACCTGCAAGGAAGGGAAGGTCGCGGCGCAGCCGGACCACCTGGACGCCGTTGATCACCACTTCTTCTTCGATCTCCGGGTCCATGCAGAGGACGGTGACCTGATGCCCCCGCCGCACGAACTCCTCCGCGATGTTGGTCACGACCGTCTCCACGCCGCCGATGCGGGGATGGTAATACTTGTTGACCAGGAGGATACGCATGGGACTCCGGCAAAAGAGCGGCGCTGGCCTATTTCAAGTTGCTGGATACTTCAGCAAGGTTGCATATAACTAGGCTACATCTATGGCGAGAAATGATATTCCCAGCGCGCAATGTCATGAACATCATGTCATCTCGCGCATCAGTATCAAGAGGCACATCAGCAGACGATCGCTCCTCATCTTCCCATGATCGGCAGAATGGATCGAGGCCGGAGGATAGTCCCCCTCCCAATGAAGGGGTGTTGCGGCAGGTCTCCGTGGAAGACGCAGATATGGGGGTCTTCGTCGATGCTGCTACCCACATAGTCTGCAATGTTGAGGATTACCGCCGTCTGTTGAATGCTGGCAAACATGTGATACTGACTCTGCCGCCGGGTCCCCGACCCGATCCTCTCGAGGTTCTGGCATAGTTTCGTAGAAGAAATCCTTGGGTGGTCAGGAAGAAGAGGACGTTCTCGAATGGCAAACGGCAAAGGGTAGTGCGCCACCTATGACCGAACGCCTCTATCTTGACCCAGGGGTCCTGGTCGCTCTTCTAGAGGAACGGGATGATCTCTCCATCCAGGCAAGGGAAGTCATGATGTCCGGGGGTTGGAAGGTAACCTCGTCCTTGGCTGTATCAGAACTGGTAGGTCTGCTCAGCCTGCGCAGAGCCCGAACCCTATAGAGGGCGTTGGCAAGGCACGAGATGACGCAACTAAGCGGAGAGGCCACGGATCTGCTCTGATCCATTGATGTCGGTATTGAATCTGCCGGGGGAGCTATCGACTTCAATGAGATGGTGGCAAAGGTCGATGCACGAATGATCGCAGCGCCGATGCTCCCGGTCCGTTTCCGCCAGTGCTATCACTGGAGATCAGCGGGCGTACTGGACCTGACGCATCTGGAACTGGCCCATGCCTTGAAGGCGGATGTCTTCGTGACCACGGACCGATCTCTAGCGGCAGCGGTCACGGGAATGGGATCAAGACCGCTGCCATCGCTCGCTCGATCAGAAGGCTCGTCCTGCATTCGCGAGCAGGCATTCTTCAGCTCGAAATGGTCAGAAACCATGGCGATGAAATCCTCCCAGACCACGCCAAAGGGAGCACATAGTGTGAGGCCAGCATATCTTTACAAACAAAGGACCCACGCCACAATACGGTGCTCCGTTTGAGCATTGGCGGTGCCAATCCTATCCAGCATATATCTTCGGTGGCAATGACCGTCTAGATGCTGCGCCGGACCATCTTCCCTGGATTGGAGATCACCAACGACCTGTGCGCCTGGATGAGGACGGAGCGTGTGCTCATCCTCTCCGACCTGCACATCGGGCTGGAGGCGGCGCTGGCAGCGGAAGGATTGCATCTGCCGCACATGCAGGCGGCCACGATGCGGGAACGACTCTTGAGCATCATGGACCGCTACGAGCCGGACCAAGTGATCATCCTGGGCGATCTGAAGCACGACTTCGCCAGGAACGCGGCGCAGGAGTGGCTGGAGGTGCAATCTGTGCTCCGGGTCATACGTGAACAGGCGGAGGTGCTGATCACGCGCGGCAATCATGATAACTATCTCGCCAGCATCGCCGCCTCGCTCGACATCAAGATGGAAGATAACTTCGTCTGCGGCGGAGTGCACTTCGCGCACGGCCACGCCAAACTACCGGACCGTCCACTGGTCATCGGCCACGAGCATCCGTCCGTGCGTCTGCAGGACCGCGTCGGCGGCA
>CAZCNG010000141.1:0-6005 GCA_964500045.1 uncultured Methanomassiliicoccaceae archaeon | reverse complement strand
TTCGCGGTCGAAGTGGGCGTTCTCGCAACTCCGTCGGTTCATAGCCTACAAGGCGATGTTGGCGGGCGTTCCGTTGGTCATCATCGACCCACGCAATACCAGTCTTCAATGTAGTGCCTGCGGGCACATCGATGAGAAGAACCGGCCCACGCGAGCAGATTTCCGCTGCGTCTGTTGCGGACACAGCGAGAACGCCGACCTCAACGCCGCCAAGAACATCCGCAACAGGGCTGCCATCATCCAGCCTATGGTCGTCCGTCCTGCGGGGGAAGCCGCATGAAGGTGGAACGGCAAGCCCACGGATCCATCCGTGGGTTGATGACGTCTGCTATTAATCTTCATATAAGCAGAATCGATGTACGGTCGGCCCCAACGGGTGTCATTCCTATGCAACGCAGATTCAGGCTCGCCGGCGTCGCCCTGTTCCTCGCCATCGCTCTCATGCCGCTCCTTCTGCTGCCCGCGGTGCAGGCGCAGGGGCAGGAGATAGAGCTGTTCAACGTGAACACGACCCCCAAGCACATCCTGGCCGGGAATACGGCCAATTACGAGTGGGTGGTCTACAACAACGCCTCCTCCCCATATTTAATCCAGGCCAGCGTGTGGCCATCATCCATCGAAGATGTCACCTACGTCTGGCAGGACAACTATGTCACTTTGCAGCCTGGCGCATCCGCCAACATCATCCTGCACGTCATCACCAACAAGAACATGGTGAATACCAACACCACCTTGGTGATCAACGCCACCGCCACCAAGATGAGCGATCCGACGGTGGTCTTCACTGTCTCCACCAGTGTGGGACTACAGGTCGATTCCCTGTACGGCAGCAAGGCGGGACAGAACAAGATCCTGGGCATTTGGCCCAACAACCTTCCCGCCCCCTTTGATACCAACCTGGGGGCCTTCGCAGTCTCCATGTTGATTTGGGTCGGCCTCGGTCTGATGGTCGTGTTCGTGGTGGACCCCCTCGTGCACATCATCACCCGCAACACCAAGACGGAGCTGGACGACATCCTGCTGCGCATCCTGCGCATGCCGATATTCATCCTCATCGTCATCTACGGCACGGTCAATTCGTTGGAGATCCTAAATCTGAGCCGGGACCTGGTCGTCCAGATAGAATCGATCTACAAGATCATCCTGGTGATCATAGGCGCATATCTAGCTTACAAGGTGTACGATGAGATCGTCCTCTACTACGCCAAGAAATTCGCCTCCAAGACCGAAACGGAGCTGGATGATGTGCTGGTGCCCCTTCTGGAGAAGATCGGCATGGTCGCCATCCCCCTGGTCGCGGTCATGATCATCTTCAATATGATGGGCTACGACCTGACCGTGCTATTGGCCGGGGCCGGCTTCCTCGGCCTGGTCATCGGCCTGGCGGCGCAGCAGACCCTGTCCAACTTCTTCGCCGGCATTCAGCTGCTGGCCGACCGCCCCTTCAAAGCGGGCGACTCCCTTATGATGGACAACGGCGACATCTGCGAAGTGAGACACGTCGGCATGAGGGCGACCGAATTCTATGATGGCAACTCCGATCAGATCGTCATCATACCCAATTCCGAGATCGCCAGCAAGAAGATCGTCAACCTGGTCAAACCTACCCGCACCCTGAAGATCACGCTCAAGGTGGGGGTCGGCTATCACTCCGACATGGACCTGGTCAAGAAGCTCATGATCGATGCGGCCAATGAGAACCCGCACACCATGAAGGGGCCGGGCTACGAACCAGCCTGGAGGCTGAGCGAGTTCGGCGATTCAGCCCTCAGCCTCAAGCTCTTCGTGTGGATCGATGACGTCGCTGGCCAATGGCGCATTGCCTCCGAGATACGCGAGTCGTTCCTGCAGAAGTTCCGTGACCACAACATCGAGATACCGTTCCCGCAGACGGTGGTCCACCTCATAGGAGAGAAGAAGTGACCGCTGCCTACAAATCCCACGTGGACCAATCGGCAACAAAGGTGTAGATATGGATGTCAGCAAGGCCATCAGCAGCCGCAGGAGCATTCGCAAGTTCAAGCGCAAGGAAATGCCAAAGGAAGACGTCGTGGAGCTCCTGGAGGCCGCGCGGGCGGCGCCCTCCGGTGCCAATCGACAGCCGTGGGAGCTGGTGGTCATCACCGACCCCATCCGCCTGAAGGAGCTGGTACCCGTGTGCAAGAACCAGGCCTTCCTCGCGGACTGCGCCGCTTTCCTGGTCGGGCTCGACGATGTGGAGGCGAAGTGGTCCCGCGTGGATCTCTCCATTGCCCTCGACCACATCGCCCTCAAGGCCGTGGAGATGGGGATGGGCACCTGCTGGATCGGGGCCTTCGACCCGGACGCCTTGGCCAAGTTCATCTCTGCGCCCAAGGGAAGGATCGTGACGGTCTGCCTCGCGGTAGGATACCCAGATGAGGAGCCGGAAGCACGCCCGCGTAAGCCACTGGAACAGCTGGTGAGCTGGGGCAGCTACGGGAAGAGGCAGTAGGAAGAAGCTTATCTACCGGGCGGGGAATTCCCCGCCGGGCATTGTTTTTCCGTGACCAGCCCGGCATCCAGGTAACGGACCGCGGGGCGAACTCATGCGGTCCACCAGGAAACCACGGCAACAGTATCACATCATCTGGCTCTGGCTCTTCACAGCCTGGATGTTCTGCTACATCGACCGTGCCATCACCGGTCCGACCGTCTCGTGGATGATCGAGAACAAGGTCGCCTTCCTCGCCGACGCTCCGATGCCCTACGCTCTCGCGGGCATCATCGGTTCGATGTTCTTCGCCGGCTACATGCTGACGCAATATCCAGCCGGTAGATTGGGCGACCGCCATGGGCGCAAGACGATGCTGGTGATCAGCATGTTGTGGGCCTCGGTCACCACCTTGGCGAGCGGATTCGCGCGCAGCCTGGAGTCCTTCGTCGGCCTGAGGGTGCTGACCGGACTGGGGGAGGGCGCCTACTACAGCAACGACCGCGCAATGGTGGCGATGACCACGCCAAGAGAGAAGAGGGGCATGGGCATGGGGGTGGTCTTCGTCGGCCTGGCCGCGGGCCTCACCATCGCCACCGTGGCGACGCCGCCGCTGTTATCATGGGCCGCGGAGAATTGGGGCAAGGAGGTTGCATGGAGCGTGCCGTTCCTGCTCTTCGCACCGCCAACGCTGCTGGTCGGCCTGGGCTTGCACCGCTACATCCGAGTCAGAGAGGAGGGATCGTCGTATCGGCGTGGGGCCGGGGGACTGCTGCTCTACTCCCTCCCGCTGTTCGCTGTGATCATGGCCACCTATCTCATCACCCTGGAGTTCCGCCTCAGCAGCCTGTTGCAGGCGGCGGCGGTGACGATAGTGGCGCTCGGACTGGTTGCCTTGATATTCCGGGTGCGGGGCACCTCATCCCCCGCACTTCGATCACGCAACCTGCTCCTCATGTACATCTCCGCCGTGCCGATACTATACACCCTCTGGTTCTTCGGCTTCTGGGCGCTGATGGTGGTGGCCGAATCTTCCAATCTAGGCATCTCCGGCGCCGCGGTCTACGCCGGCTTGTTCGGCGTGGCCAATGCGATCGGCTACCCACTGGGTGGTTGGCTCTGCGATCGCAGCTCCGCGCAGGGACGCGGACGCAAGGGCATGTACATCATGCTGGCCAGCGGTCTCGCAGCAGCGATAGGCATGCTCGCCTTGTCAATGGCAGCGGGTGTCGGCCTGCTGTGGACCGGATCGCTGCTCTTCCTGATCGGGGTGCTGTTCTCGGCCATGCAGACCACGCACATGACGCTGACCAGCGATCTAGCACCGCCGGAGAATCTGGGCGAGGCGTTTGGAATGTGGAACCTGGTGGCGGAGATAGGCGCGGTCATCTCACCGGTGCTTTCCGGCACGCTTCGCGACCTGACCGGGAGCTGGACCGCCGCCATCCTCCTGGACGCAGGCCTGGTCTTCGCCAGTGTGCTGCTGGTGCTGCTGGTGCGGGAGCCTCGGCAAGGTAGAAATCCCGGCATCTCGTAATGGCCATGGGAACATGAGCGCCGACCTTCGTGGCCTCGAGGCAGGCCTTGATTTCGACAAAGCGGTCTTCGCAGCCACGGTCCAGATACCGAAGGGCATGGTCTCCACCTACGGAACCATCGCCAAGGCCCTCGGCGATGGAGCAGCTGCAAGGGCGGTCGGCATGTGCCTAGCAAGCGGTCAAACGAGACCTTTCGTCGTCCCCTGTCACAGGGTCGTGTACGCGGACGGCCGGGTAGGATGGTACGCCGGAAAAGGACAGGGGGCGGGCAGGAAGATAGAGCTGCTGCGGGAGGAGGGCGTGCCCATCGAGGAGGGGAAGGTCGACATGCGCCGTGCCCTCTTCACCGATTTCCTCGTCCGTCCCTTGCTGGCGGAGATGCGGACGGAGCAGGAGGAGCTGCGTCGCAAGGTCGTCGCCACCGGCAGCGGCAGGGGCTTGAAGCGCCTGGCAGCGGTGGACGTCGCCTACACGGAGGAAGAGGGCCACGCCGCCATGGTGGTCGTGGACCTGGAGAGCATGAAAGTGGTGGAGGAGAAGTTGTACCGCGCCCGGGCGGGATTTCCCTACATCCCGTCCTACCTCAGCTACCGGGAACTGCCGTTCCTGTTGCCGCTCGTCGAAGACCTCCAGGACACGGTGGTGGCGGTCGATGGACAGGGACTGGCCCACCCCCGTCGCTTCGGCATCGCCTGCCAGTTGGGCGTAAGGGCGGACATACCTACCATGGGCGCGGCCAAGAGCGTTCTCTGCGGTCAGGTGAATGAGCACGGCACGCTGCACGATGGAGAGGAATTGTTGGGCCGCCGCGTGGCCGGGACCGGTCGGAGTCCATATTATATCAGCGTGGGGCACAGGTTGGCGTTGGACGACGCCTGTGCCATCGTATCCCGGCTCCTGCTAGCAGGCGTGGACCCGATGCGGCGCGCGCATCAACTAGCCTCCGCAGCCAAGGCGGAGCAGCGATGAAGATCGCGGTGCTGGGCGCCGGTGCCATCGGCAGCTACCTGGGAGGAATGCTATCGCGTCAACATGAGGTCACCTTGGTCGGCAGAGAGACCCATGTGGGATCAATACGTTCCCATGGGCTGCACATCTCCGGACTGGAAGAAGTGACCTGCTGGCCAAAGGCAAACCCTGATGCCGCGGACATCGGAAGCGTGGATGTGACGCTGATCACGGTCAAGGCCTTCGATATGGAGGTGGCCTGCACCCAGGCGGCGCAGCTGCTGCGCGAGAGCCGTTCGATCATAGTGATACAGAACGGGCTGGCCGTCTTGGAGGACGTACCTCGTCTCACCGCAGGACGGGGTTGCATTGGTGTGGCCAGCTTCGGAGTGACCTTCACCGCCCCCGGAAAGGTGCGTTTCCTCGGCCGGGGCAGCCTGATGATCGGCGGAGGTGACGCCGAGACCTTGGCCGAAATGTTCCATTCTGCCGGTATCGAGGCGATCCCACACCAAGACATTGCGCGAGAGGTGTGGAAGAAGGCGTTGATCAGCTCCGCCATCAATCCACTGACGGCATTGCTGGGTAAGAAGAACGGCATCGTGGTCGAAGACCCATGGACGCGAACGCTCGCCCTCTCGCTCTACGCAGAAGGGGCAGAGGCGGCCCTGGCCTGCGCCGCCCTGGACAAGGTCGAGGTTGATGCGGAGGCCATGATATCGGTGGCAGAGATGACGCGGGAGAACACGTCGAGCATGTTGCAGGATATCAGTAGAGGCCGGAAAACAGAGGTGGATGCCATCAACGGAGCGCTGGTCCGCCTCGGCCAGCAGAGGGGGTTGAATATGCCCTACAATCGCGCCATGTGCCTACTGATGCACGCCGTCGAGAGGCAGACGCAAGCACCTCGGAAGGGATGAGTAGGATTCTAAAGGCATCATTTCGAATTCTGATTTCGTAGAATTTATATAGACTTCATCCATTTATGGTAGAATCAGTACGAAATCAGAAATTGTCAGCGACACCTAGGGGTGGACCCGTGATAGACAATCTGGACGACCGCATCA
>CAZCNG010000140.1:0-6016 GCA_964500045.1 uncultured Methanomassiliicoccaceae archaeon | reverse complement strand
AGCCGGAGTTGGTCGAGAAGGTTCCGAAGCCGAACTCGTCCATGTTGGTCTTGCCGATGAGGTCGCCCCCGGCCGCTTTCAGGCGGGCGATGGCGGTGGCGTCGAACGGAGGGCGGTACCCCTCCAGTATCTTCGAGCCGGCCGTGGCCTGCATGCCCTTGGCGCACAGGTTGTCCTTCGCGGAGAAGGTGAAGCGCGCTTTGCCATCGAACTCGGCGGCGATCTCGCGCAGGAAATGGTATTTGCCGTCCAGGGCCTGGAGCGCCTCCCTGGTGAGCTTCACGAGAGCCTAGGCCCCCTGACATAGCCTTGATAGGTGTCCATGTGCTCGGTGAGCTGCTCCGGCGGGATGCGCACGCACGGTTCGTCATCCCGAAGGATGTCGTGCACGGGCACCGGATTGAAATCGTAGACCTCTGCGGAGGGGGCGGAGTCCAGCACCGAGAAGGCATTGAGGATGTCCTCCAGGTCCTTGGCGAACATGTTCTTCTCCTCGTCGCTAAGGCGCAGGCGAGCCACCCGCGCCACCTTCTCCACCTCTTTGAGGTCCATGCTGACACCTATGGCGATGCAGGAGGTATGCCCCTGCTCTTTGTGAATCTTTCGCAAGCCTTATGCCAGTATGGTCCTGGATCTGACGGCGCTGGGCTCGACAATCCTAGCCTTCTTCATCAATATGCTCTTCCAGGCGGCCCAGGGCCCTGGGCATGTTCTTGCGGCCGAATCCGATGCGGAAATGTCCGCCTTCATCGTCATAGACCGAACCGGGCAGGAGCAGCACTCCAGTGGCGTTGACCAGCCCTTCGCAGAACTTATCGACGTTCCCGTCGATCAGGCGGGGATAGGCGATCGGCCCCGCTCTGGGGCGGACCCATTGGAAGCGGTCGGAGTGCCTTTCGAAGAAGCCGTCCAGAAGGTCCAGGTTGTGTTTGATGATGCCCACGTTCCGGGCGGCGATGGAGTCGCCGTGGCGCAGGGCCAGCTCCGCCAGGAACTCGCTCGGCGCGCTGTTACAGATGGTGGTATAGTCCTTGAGCCGCTCCATCTTCGAGAGGACGTCCTTGTTATGGGTGGCGATCCAGCCGATGCGCAGTCCGGGAAGACCATAGGTCTTGGACATTACGCCCAGGGACACGGCATTCCTGCTCAGGTCGCACGCCGCCGACAAGCGATCTTTGGGGTCGTACTCCGCGCCGCGGTACACTTCGTCCGAGAACAGGGTGATGCCCTTCTCGTCGGTGATCTGGCAGATGCGCCGCAGATCGGCCTTGGACATCAGGAACCCGGTCGGATTGTGGGGCGTGTTGATGACCACCACCTTAGTGTTCTCCCGCAGCAGCCCAGACAGCTCGTCGACGTCCAGCGACCAGCCCCTTTCCTCCCTAGCCTTCCAGTGGGTCACCTCGCAACCGATGCTCGTAGCTACGGCCTCTAGGGATTGGTAGCAGGGCGAATGGACCACGATATGATCTCCCGGTCGCAAGGCCGCATGCATGAATAGGAAGATGGCTTCCTCTGCGCCGCTGTGAACGAGGATCTCTCCAGCTTCCACTGTTTTGTAAAGGGGGCGAATGGCCTCGCGCAAGGTCGGCGCTCCGCTCGGCTCCGTATAGCCGAGCCAAACCTTGCCTAAGCTGGCCGATGCCTCAGGTTCGAGCGAAAGGAGCTCCTGTATAGACATGGATTCACAATCGGAAGCGCAGAGCATATGGCGAACTGCGAACTCGTAGCGGGCGAAGTAGCGCTCCAGTTTGAAGGTCTCAAGTTGCATGTTCATCAAAGAAGCCTATCACAGGCATGGCTGAAAAGGACTTCCCTCCGAGCGCCTCGGGAAGATGTATTTCAGCTCATGCCTTCTGCCGCTCGATTCAGATGCGCAAGCCCATTTGCACTGCGACTCTTTCGCATGCTTTATGCCGGCATGTTAAGGCAGCCAGTGTCTCGCCGGTTTTCTGGAAATGTTTATCAACGATGACTGGTATCGAACCTTAAGTGCTACTATGGCTGACGATTACGAGAAGCTTATGAAGCAGGGCTATCAACTGATGGAGGAAGGAGAATTCCCCCAGGCCCTTTCCAAGTTCGACAAGGCCATCAAGGCCAAGCCGGAAGCTCCGGATGCGTACTTGGCCAAGGCCGATGCCGCCGTGGTCGTTCCCAAGGTGGCGCAGGAAGAGGTCCTCGTGTTGTACAAGAAGGCGGCGGAGATGGATCCAGCCAACCCGATGGTGCAGCAGTCGATGGCCGCGTTCTGCATGGATGTCGGTCTCTTCAACGATGGAGAGGCGGCTTACAACAAGGCCGCTGAACTGGACCCGGAGAACGCCCCCTACTACTTCTCGGAGTTCGCGGTGGAGTACTATCGCAAGGCACAGATCGTCTACGAGGACAAGCTTGACGAGACCACCCGGGTCATCATCAAGAAGAAGTCATTGAAGTATCTCCTCAGGTCCATCAACCTGGATGAGGAGAGCGTCAAGAAGCTCCTCTAGGCCTTTCCCTAACCCCTTTCTTTTTGCCTACCTTCCCCTGGCAGAGGGCGCATATCTTGCCCTCGTCCAGATGTTTTACGCACAGGGGTCTGCCACAAACATGGCAGGTGCCCACGGCCGGAACTGAGCATTCCGAACAGGGCTGCAACAGCTGCATGCCTCGCACATCGCCGCCGCAGGGCAATAAAACTTCTCAGAGCAGGTTGAAATGCTGCAGAGCTTCCTGCACGCCCTCAGAATGATGACGCCGCGCCTCGAACTTGGCGGCCCTCTTCGCATCCGGCGACGCATTCCCCACCGTGGCACTCTGGCCGCAGCCGCGCAGCATGCCGACATCGTTGTCTGCATCGCCGATCGCCAGTACTTCCTCTGGACTTATGCCGAGGAGGTCGCACGCCTTCCGTATTCCGGACATCTTGCCGTGGCCTTTCTCCATGATGTGGATCGCGAAGCCGGTGGCCTCCACCTCAACCGGCCATCCGTTCAGTGCGGTGCGTACCTTGTCCAGGTCCGTGGAGCGTTTCAATGCCACTTCGGTGCGCCGCCAGTTGTCCGTGAAAAGCCGTTCCACGCCCGGGATCTCTTCCTGGACGCGCAGGAATGCCTTCTCCGGCAGTTCGTGCGAATGCAATTCATAGATCTTCTCCTCGAAGGAGATGATGCCGCCATTCTCCGCGATGACCGGAGAATGCAGCCCGATGAACTGAGAAAGACTATAGGCGACCGGTAGAACGTTGCCCGAGGCGATCATGACGATGAGACCGCGCTCCTGCACCTGGCGTAGGCATTCGATGCCGAGCGTTTGGATCCTCTTCTCGCGATCGGTGATGGTACCATCCACGTCGCAGACCAGGGCCTTGATCATCCCTAACCGGTCCTGAGGTCGCCCAGGGTGGTGACCCTCTCGGCGAAGGCGTTGTGCTTGTGAATGCTCTCCTCGCTCTCCGAACGCACGGTAACCAATGTCTCGTCCGGCAGGGCTGTGTACTTCTTGAGGATGAGTTGGAGGTTGCCGCGCACGACGTCCTCCACGAACTTGGGGTTGTCGTGGGCGACGATGACGACCATCGCCTCCTCGGAGCGCTTCAGGATCTCGAAGGTCGGTGAAGAGAAGGACGCTTCAGTGATGTCGATCAGGTCGTTGGCCTCGACCTCGCAGTGCTCTGGTACCTCGAGCATGACGGTGCATATGTTGCGCTGGTTGTGCGTGATGTTGGCGCATCCCGGATTGGAGTTGCCCTTGATGTCCTGCACGGTCTCCATGGCGCATGGGCAGGCGGTCATCCCGATCACCTTGACGCCGATCATCTTCCTGACGCCCTTGCCCTTGGTGTAGGTCGCCTTGGCCATGAGCGTGTACGCTTCGGTCGTCTTGCGGCCGCTCGGCACCTGCCGCTCCAGGAAGTAATCCGCATGAATGCGCACCTCGGAAACGGTGGCATATTCATGCCTTTCCAGAAGGTCGCGGCACATGGCGGCTGCCAGGTCCTCGATCCCCTTCACCGGTTTCTGCAGAGAGGACTCGACCACTTCCGCGATGAGTTCCAGGTTGCGCGAGAGATGCGACCCCTTCTGGCTGGAAGGCAGGTCGACGAAAACGTCGAAGAGACAGGTCAGGGTCGTGGCCCTGCCGGACCTCTCCACGAGAACGGGCTTCTTGACACCTGTCACGCCTACACGGGTGAGCATGAATCCATTTGTCAACTGTCTGCCCTGGACATCGCTCAATTCTATGACAACCACCGCTCTGCCATTGTACCCACTATAATAAAGTGGGGCGGTGCAACAACACAGGTTGTAGGGGTAGGCTCAATGCAGTTTCTGCAGCTCGTAGGAACGGCTGCCCAGCCCGAGCTTCTCCGCGTACTCCATTTGGACGTTGTAGTCCACCTTGTGCTGCTTCCCGAGCACGTCCCCTCCCTGGGCGATGAGATCGGCCGCCGCCTGATCGATGGCCACAATGTCCGTACTTGCTAGAACGCCGATGTCGGGGCGCAGCTTGGCGTCGCTGAAGTTGAAGCAGTCGCAGTTGGGCGTGATGTCCATGACGAAGCTGAGGAAGAGGAACTTGTTCTCTCTGCCTTTCATGATGCCGTAGCAGTATTCGACGATCTTCTCCATGACCGAGGTGCTGGCCCCTGCCCCGCCCCAAATGGCATCCGAAGGGCAATGGGCCATGCAGTCGCCGCAGCCGATGCACTTGTCACTGTCAATGAATGCTTTGTCTGTGATCGTGATGGCATCCGAAGGGCATTGCCTCTTGCACGTCCCGCACGCGGTGCAGCGGTCTGGAACCACCTGGGGGCTGACCTCATGGTGCATGTCCAGCTTCCCGGCGCGGGAGCCAAGCCCCATGCCCACGTTCTTGAGCGCGCCGCCCATGCCGGTCATGTCATGGCCTTTCACATGGGAGACGACCATCATGCCGTCCGCCTGCATCGCCGCGGCGCCGACCTTCACGGTCTTGCAGCGCTTCAATCCGACGGTGATCTCCTTCTCGTCCTTGCCGCGGAGACCATCGGCGATGATAACCGGGCAGTCCACCACGGGATAGGTGAAACCGTGTTTGGCCGCACACCACTGGTGGTCCACGGCGTTCGTTCTAGATCCCTTATAAAGGGTGTTGCAATCGGTGAGGAATGGCTTGGCGCCGCTGCTCCGGACCGCGTCAATGACCGGCGAAAGGAGATCAGGACGTAGGAATGCGGTGTTGCCCATCTCGCCGAAATGAACTTTGATGGCGATCAGCTCATCCTTGCCGAAGGTGCTCTCGACATTCAGTTTGCGGCACAACTTGGCCACCTTGCTGGGCAGAGCCTGCTTCTCATTGTGAGCTACCATGTCGGCGAAGAATACGGTAGATTTCATCATGGGGTATCAGGAGCATCTGAAATATCTCCCTTTGCCTTGGCCTTATTGAGGCATGGATTAATATCCCGTGGAGGATGCCTTGACGATGCTCTGCGGGGTCGATGAGGCAGGCCGCGGACCTGTTCTGGGTCCCATGGTAATTGCGGCCCTGGCCATCGAGAATGAGAATCCTCTTAAGGAGTTGGGCGTCAAGGATTCAAAGAAGTTGACCGCGGCCAAGCGCGAGGAGATCCTTGTCCGCCTGCGTGAGTGCTGCAGCATAGAAATCGTGATAGTCACGCACGACCAGATCGACAGCAACTCCGTCCGTTCCAACCTCAACGAGCTGGAGGCGGAGGCTTTTGCCCTCGCCATCGGCCGGCTGAAGGCGGAGCACGTCTTCGTCGACGCCTGCGACGCCAATGAGCGGCATTTCGAGGAGATGGTCATGCGCCGTCTCGATTACCGGCCGAACATGACCTGCTGCCACAAGGCCGATGACCTCTATCTGGTGGTAGGGGCCGCCTCCATCGCCGCCAAGGTGACGCGCGACGCGCTGGTCAAAGGGATCGCGGACGAGATCGGCGAGAACATCGGCTCCGGCTATGCGTCCGACCCCACGACGATAGCTTTCCTGAAAAAGTGGATAAGGGAGAACGGGGATTTGCCACCTT
>CAZCNG010000139.1:0-6023 GCA_964500045.1 uncultured Methanomassiliicoccaceae archaeon | reverse complement strand
AAAGACATGAAATCGAGACCGTAAATGTGTTCCTTATTTATCCCCTTAACCCCAAAAAGGCCTGTTACCTTGGAGGATGCATCCACGCGTGCAAATAGCAAGGTGCGCAGGCCGATCTGCTGCCAGCGAGGGACGCGCCTTGCCTAGGGGCAATCACCTCAATCCTTGCCCACTAGATGATACAGGAAACCGCTGTTCTCTTCCACCCTCTGATAGCCGCCGGCGACCAGCTCGGCCCGATAGCCTAGGTATTCGGCGGCCGCCACCAGGGACCAGATGGCCACCGCGATGACCATCAACAATAATGCCCAGCCCGCGTGAATATCGGCCCCCATGCCTTGGATGGGCACGGAAACGTTGCCCCAATTGCCTACCAGTACGAGCTCCAGGCAGACCAAGGCGATGACCGCCAGGGATGAGATCAGTCTTGACCTGCTGCCCTTCAGGTAGGAACCGGCCAGGAAGGCCAACACTGCCGCCGCGCCGCCCAGGAAGGCGATGGGGGCCAAGGCGCCGCTCCATAGCGCCGGGGGAAGGAAACCCATGCCCCTGGCTGCATACAAGCCCACCAAAGGCAAGAAGATGACCAGGACATAGATGGCCCTGGTCAGGTCAAAACCACGCGCCCTTCGGGAGGGGGGAATGGTGAACTCACGGCCCAGACTGCCTCCAGCGCCTCCTCCCACCCTCGGCCTGCACTCGTAGTAGTTTATCAGCGAGGATAGTATGGCCACGGGAAGGTAGGCCAGGAACACTATGGTCAGGTCGACCCCTTTGCCCAGGGCCACCGACTGCAGCGGACCCAGGGGCAGGCCGAGCAACGCATAGACCACGATGAGGATCACGAAAGCTTGCCCGGCCCATGGACGCTTCCCCTCGGGCAGGGCGTTGGCATAGTAGGCCAGTAGGAAGATGGCGACCGTGAAGACGACCACCAGGGGCAGAAGGGCCACCAGGGCCTGCCGGACCGCAGCCAGGTCCGTCGCGGGGGCGGGGCCGATCAGCTGCAGCACCCCCATAAGGAAGAGCAGGGGCGCCAGCCCATAGATCGCCGTGGGCAGCACCGAACGCGTCAGACCACGGCTCGACCCAGGGGACAAGGATCTCACCCCAGGACCGTGCCTGTGCTCGGATCCCAGGAGAGAATCATATGTTGCTCAAAGAACGCGGCCCCCATGCTGACCCGGATGGTCACATCCAGCTGTTCTACGTGGTCGCTGAACCAATCCGCCACGGACTCGTCCACGATGACGTCCACGATGCCGTTCATATGGGGCAGCACGGTCATCGCCAGCGAGGCCACACCGATGAGGCCACTGGCATTGCTTACCGATGCAGAGACCAGGAAGGTCTTGCCCGCGACGCGGGGCGAAGTATCCAGCTGGTAGGGAAGCAGCAAATGGCTCTGGCTCCCATTGCGGACCAGGGTCATGTTGGAGGCGTCGATGTGCAGCCCACCGACCAAAGGTTGCCATGGCTCGGAATACTGCTGCGTCAAGGCGACCTCGCCCACGCTCAGCGAAAGGTCCAGCCTCAGCTCGTCGCTGTGCGAAAGGAGGAATGATATGCCCGCATCGCTCAGGACGATGGGGAAGAATCCCTGAGTATGCGAAGAGACCTCGAACTCCGAGGACCCTTGGCCGATGACCCCGGTGGAATTGTTGAGGGTAGCATTGGAGATCACCAAGCTGCCCAGGACCGAGGGGGCGGCGTCGAAGGAATAGGGAACCTCGATGATGTAGGAGAGAGTGGTCGTGTTGAGCCGGACATTGATGGTGTCCACGCTGAGGTTCGAGATCAGGGGGCTGAAAACCACCGTGCGGTGCAGGGTGAAGTTGCCGCTGACCATACCGAGCATGTAATCGGTCTCCACGGTGGCGGTGATCTCCAAAGTGGTCCCATTGAAGATGAGCTCGTTCTTGAGCGCGTTGCTCAGGCTGTTGAGGTCCAGGGAAGCACCCAAAGCGACCGGCGTGGTCCGTCCCGCCTTCAAGCCGCCGGCATGGATGGTCCTCTCCATCAACAGTCCTTGCGGACCGGTGACTACGATGTGGATCACCGCATTCTCGAGATCGTAGGCCCCATTGTTGGTAACATCCACGGAAGTGTTGATCAAAACGCTCCCATCTACGAAAGCGACCTCGATCTTATCCTCGGTGGGCATGGTCATCTGCATACCGCCTGGGCGCAGGACGCTCACTGCTCCGAATGCGATGGCTGCGATGAGCACTGCACTGACAGCCGCAACTCCGAGCCAAACGGCCAAAGGGGCTTTCTTCAAGTGAAACACTGCCTGAATCTACTTGGTCAGTTCAGTACAAAAGGCTATGGTTTCAGTTATCGCCAGTTGCCACGCAGACGCAAGGCCATATATTTATTTATCTGGATGAATGATGTGTGGCTATGCTTTCACGGGAGCGCTTTGACGCCGCACTTGACCTGCAGGCGCCCGACCGGTTTCCATTGTTCTATCAGCACCTGGGTGCGGCCCAATGGGTGCTGGCGCAGGTCGGGAGGACCCTGCAGGAGGGCTTCCACGACCCCGAGGCGGCCGCGGCCATTTCCCTGGGCGCCCGCGACCTGTACGATTTCGATAACGTGATGGCGGGCTGGGGCGACATCCTGGTGGAGGCGCAGGCGCACGGCATGCAGTGGAGATTCCCGGAGGGGGATTCCTACCCCAGAGCGGAGAAGTACGTGCCATTGACGGAAACGGACAAGATACAGCCGGTCGACCCGCTCCAGGACCGCTACTGGTCCGTGCCGCTGCGGGCGGGCGGCATCATGCAGAAGAAGGTCGGCTGGGAGGTCGCGGTCGTGGCGGGCGTGGTCTCTCCCTTTCCGGTCGTTTCGGAGATCATCGGCTATGAGAACATGCTGATGGGGCTGCTTTCCGATCCAGCTCCGATCGACAGCCTGCTGAAAGTGGTGCTGGAAAGTGTCCGCATGTATGGAGAGGCTTTGCCCGGAATAGGGATCGAGGACATCTTCGTGGAGGACGGCTCGGCCGGCATGGAACAGAATTCCCCGGAGCTGTGCGAACGCTACGACCAGAAGTACCTGGGCGAGCAGATAGCGCACTATCGCATGCTGGGATTGCGCACCATCATCCACAACTGCTCCGCCTCTCCCTATCTGGAGCTCAACGCCCAGCATCGCGCCAACGCCATCCACTTCAGCATGGCCTCGGTCGACGTCCCGGCGGTCTTCCAGCGATTCAAGGGCAAGACCTGTGTCATGGCCAGCATAGACCAGGGGGATATCCTCTTCAAGGGGACAGCGAACGAGGTCGAGGCCGCCGTACGCGAGACCTGCCTGCTCTGGGGCCAGGACGCTGGCTTCATGCTGGCGCCGGACGAGCTCCCCCATAAGACGCCCCTGGAGAACATCGTGCGACTGCGGGAATGCGCAGACCGCTACGGACGCTGCTGAACGGAAATGGTCATTGGTGTGGCGCCGCGGTTCGAAGCGATTATGTCCCTGAAGCTGCCTTCAGAGCGGTATGTTCATGCGCCCCAAGGAGCGATTCGACGCCGCCCTCGATATGCAGATCCCAGACCGAGTGCCTGTCTTCTATCAGCACTTCGGCGCCGCCAAGTGGGTCATGGCCAAGGTCGGCAAGACCATGCGCGAAGGGTTCCACGACCCAGAAACGTTCGCCGACCTCGCCATGGGCGCATACCAGCTGTATGATTTCGATAACGTGATGGCGGGCTGGGGCGACATCCTGGTGGAGGCGCAGGCGCACGGCATGCAGTGGAAATTCCCGGAGCGGGATTTCTATCCGCGTGCTGACAAATACGTGCCGCTGGCGGAGACCGACCGGATCCAGCCGGTCGACCCGCTCCACGACCGTTTCTGGTCCGTGCCGCTGAAAGCGGGCAGCATCATGCAGCAGAAGATCGGGCAGCAGGTGGCGGTGCTCGGCTGCCTGGATTCCCCGTTCCTGGTGGTGTCGGAGATAATCGGTTACGAGAACATCATGATGGGGCTGCTCTCCTCGCCGGCGCCCATCGATAAGCTGCTCCAGGTGGTGCTCGAGAGCGAGAAGATGTACATCGACGCCCTGGTGCACTTCGGCATCGAGGACGTCTTCCTGGAGAACGGCAGCGCGGGCATGGAACAGAATTCCCCGGAGCTGTGCGAACGCTACGACCAGAAGTATCTCGGCGAATTGATCGACTACGCCAAGAAGAACGGGCTGCGCACCATCATTCACAACTGCTCCGCCTCGCCGTATCTGGCGCTCAATATCAAGCACCGGCCCAATGCGATCCATTTCCACATGCCCTCGGTCGACGTGGCCGCGACCTTCAAGGAATTCAAAGGGAAGACGTGCGTCATGGCCGGCATCGATCAGATGGACCTGCTCTTCAAGAGGACACCGGACGAGGTCGAGGCGAAAATAAAGGAAACGTGCGAATTGTGGGGAAAGGATGCGGGATTCATGTTGGCGCCCGGTTGCGAGCTGCCCTACAAGACCCCGATGGAGAACATCAACCGGTTCCGCCAATGTGCCGATAAATATGGCACCTACTAGGCCTTGCGCACCGTGAGGGCCGCCACGAACTCCTGCGCGCCGTCCGCATCCATCAGTGTGTAGGAGGTCGAGCAGGCGAAACCTTCGGCGCGAAGCACCTTCTTCAGCTCCTCGATCCGCTTGACCAGGTTCTCAGTTCCCCCGGGATACTGCGCTTCCTTGGGCATGTTCGCACTGGCCGAGTGCTTGCGCGCCGTATGGATCTTCAATCCCCTCTCCGTCGGCAGGTCCTTGCCGCATTGCGGGCATGTTATCGGGTCCTTTGACATGAAATATCTCCCGAGATAATACCATCATAATTGTTTTAATACTTTTCAATACAACCATAGCACACGCGAGTAATCCAACCGGCTCCAGACACCGATTGCAGCGCAGAAACGAGAATATTGAAACATCCGGCAATCTATCCTCAATACCTTCTTTCTAGTGCGGGTGTAACTCGATATCAATTCTTGTCCTACGTTCAAATGTCCAACCAGTAATATCCACGGACATTGCAGCAATAGATGCCATTATGCTAAGAAAAAAGAAATGTGAATGGGGGTTGCCCCCCGGAGTTTCAGATTACTTCCTGTAGGCCTTGACCGCCGCGACCATCGCGTCGATGTTGGCCTTGGGGACCCGGGCGGCGAGGCCGCAGCCGGGAGCCACGAGGTCGAATCCAGCCTTGCAGCAGCGGGTAGCCATGGCCGTGCAGTCCTCAGGGGTTCCCTGCAGGAGCGGGCGCACGACACCGATGTTGCCGACGAGCGGGATGCGGTGGTTCATGATCTCCACGGCCTTCTCGGGGGACACCTTCTCCTCGATGGAGAGGGCGTTGGCGCCGGTGGCGATCATGTGGTCGATCAGGGTGCTGGTGTCGCCGCAGATGTGCAGGACGGTCTTGGCCTTGCCAGCATCGGCGAAGGACTCCTTTATGTACGGCTTGGCGAACTCGTCGAACATCTCACCGGACAGCATGTCGGTGGAGGCGGAGGGGTCGCTCATGACGATGACATCGGCGCCGGCCTTGGACAGGGCAGCGATGTACTTCCTCTCGAGTTCGGCGGAGGCCTTGATGAACTTGTGGACCGGCTCGGGGTCGGTGATCATCCAGAGAAGCAGGTTCTCGGTGGAGACCAGGTGACCGGCGATGGTCAGGGGACCAGTGGTTCCGACGACGATCGGGACCTCGCCCTTGGTCATTTCCTTGGCGAGCTTGGTGGCCTCGATGACGGTGGGGATGCGGCCCATGTGGGTGATGTCCTTCGGGATCTCGATGGCGTCCTCGGCGTGGAACTTGTGGCTCTTCAGCATCGGGGTCCTGTCCATCTTGCCCAGGTCAACTACGCAGCCCATGATCTCCGCCTCAACGGTGAGACAGAAGGGCAGCCTGGCGGACTCAAGGCCCAGGACGGTGTGGGTACCGGCGGCAAGGGTAGCCATCATCTTGGCGTTGGTGTGGGCCTCAGGCCAGAAGGTCTTGGTGGCCTCCATAACATCT
>CAZCNG010000138.1:0-6038 GCA_964500045.1 uncultured Methanomassiliicoccaceae archaeon | reverse complement strand
ATGGATTCGAGCGTCAACTCGTCCCGAGGCTTCTGCTCTGCTGGCAATGCGATCCCGCTTGTATCGGATGGAGGGTATTTTTACCTTGGCCCCGGGGCCACGATGCAGCGGGAGATGGCAATTATATACCGCCAGCGGCGTAGCCTCGGATATGCATGAGGTCTCGGTCATGACCGGCATCATCGACGGGGTGCTGGACGAGTTGACCCGACACAATGTCGTGAAGGTCGAAGAGGTCACCCTGGTCATCGGTGAGTCGACCTTCCTGGGGAGGGATCAATTGGAGTTCGCTTTCGAGATACTTACCCAGGGAACGCCCCTGGAAGGAGCGGAACTCAAGATCGAGGAGGAAGCGGTGGAGGTCGAGTGCCCTACCTGTCATTTCTCCGGGAAGGCGGAAATGATGCAGGGACCGGATTTCCATGTCATGGTACCTAGACTTACCTGCCCTTCGTGCGGCAAGGGCGTGAGCATGACCAAGGGCCGCAGCTGCAGGGTTTCTTCAATCAAGGTGGTGGAAGCATGATGCGATTCCGCGGGGCCGAGACGGCCAAGAAGATCATCGATTCCCTGGAAGGGATGAAGCTGAACCTCGAGCTGATGCATGTGTGCGGTACGCACCAGGACACGCTCGTCAAGTATGGTCTGGAGGAGATGCTGGCCAAGGCCGGCGTGGTCATCCATCAGGGGCCGGGATGCCCGGTCTGCGTCACCACCACCAAGGAGATCGTGGAAGGCATCACCCTGGCGCGGGCGGGCGTTCCCATCGCCGTCTTCGGCGACATGATGACCGTGCCTACGCCCGTCGGCTCGCTGGCAGATGCCAAGGCCGAGGGTGCGGAGGTCAAGATCGTCTATTCGGTGGAAGACGCCGTCCGCCTGGCCGCCTCCAAGGAAGTGGTCTTCATGAGCATAGGCTTCGAAACGACCAGCCCCACGACCGCGTCGGTCATGCTGGCCGGCCCACCCCCGGGTTTCAGCGCCCTCTCTTGCCACCGCATCCTGCCGCCGGCGCTGGATGCGCTGTTCGCGATGGGCGAGGTGCGCATCGACGGTCTGATCCAACCGGGTCATGTGGCCACCATCATAGGGCTGGGGCCGTTCCACCGCTTCTCGACGCAGTACCAGGTGCCGCAGGTCGTGGCCGGCTTCGAGCCGCTGGACGTCCTGATGGCAGTGCACATGCTGGCCCGCCAGAGGGTGGAAGGAAGGGCGGAGGTGGAGAACGAGTACAGCCGCGTCGTGCGCCCCGAAGGCAACAGGATCGCAGCGGCCATGCTGGAGAAGGTCTTCATGACGGTGGACAAGGCTTGGAGAGGATTCCCGGTCATACCGCAAAGTGCGCTCGAGTTCCGTCCGGAGTTCGAGGCGCACAACGCCCGCATCCGCTATGCGGACATCTTGAAGGGCGCCCCGGTCGTCAAGGAGGAGATGGGAGGGTGCCGCTGCGGCGAGGTGCTGCGCGGCCTGATCCGCTCCGAACAATGCCCGGCCTTCGGCAAGGCCTGCTCTCCCAAGAGACCGATGGGACCGTGCATGGTGTCCCGGGAAGGCAGCTGCAGCATCGCCTACCGCTATCGCAAGGAATAGCGGATTCCTGGTGGGGGTGCATCAATATTTAAACGGTGAGCCCTTTTCGGCAACCGCGCAGCGGAGGTATGCGATGGAGCAGATAAGCGGAAATGGCCCCATGGACACCAGGGCGATGGTGGATAGGGGAGAAGTTGCGGGGCAGGCGCCCCCACCTAAGGTGGTCTGCGTCTCCCTGGCACAGCTGAGCGGACGACCGACCAAGGCCATCGGCAGCACACCGGACGAATTCCTCAATACGGTGCGCACCTCCACGCTGAGCTGGTTGAACTGTGGCGTCGACGACCTGGAAAAGGACGGCACCGCCATCGCCATGATGTACGGGTTCTCCGAAGGCCTCGTCTCCACCCTGTTGAAAGGGTATTACGCCGATTTCGAGGACAACGAGGTCGAGCTGGGCATCATGGTGCCAGCCGTTCGTGTCGATGGCCTCGAGCTCAAGGTATTCCCTCTTCTCATCCTCGTCAAGAAGAATCTCATCCTCACCATCCACAGCACCGACGTCCGGCGTCTGGTGCAGTTCTCCCGCTATGCGGACACCTACCTTCGGAAGCTCCCGGAGGTCATGCCTCAGGAGGACAAGCTGACCATGATGCTGGTCCGCATCCTCGATGAGAACAACACTCGCAATTTCGAGCAATTGCGCGCCATCGAGGAGCAGGCCGACGTCCTCAATGAATCGATGATAGACCCGAACTCGCCGCGCAGCGAGGTGGGCAACAAGATCTACGGGATGAAGCACTCCCTGATCACCTACCTCAACACGCTGTGGAGGACGCTGGACGTCATCAACTCGCTCCGCTATGGCGACGCGGACATGATCACCGATAACACCAAGGTGCTGGCCCGCATCGGCCTCCTGGCCGACGAACTGAACCGGCAGATAGAGCTCAGCGAGCACATGTCCGAGGTGCTTGCTAGCGGCCTTGAAGTGATGCAGTCGCTGTACAACAATCAGCTGCAGATCCTCAACAACCGCATGTCGTTGACCATGACGTGGTTGACCATCCTGGGCACGGCCGTGCTGGTGCCGAACACCTTGGCCACCATCTTCGGCTTCGCCCTCAACCTGGACACGAACATGCTGATCTGGACCATGCTCACCATCACAATCGCCACCGTCAACGCGACCCTCCTCGCGTGGTGGTGGGTGCGCAAGCGCGTCAACCTGCCGCACAAGGCGGACGAGTTCAACAAGTGAGCACATGTACGACGATGGTGCGACCTGCCCGGTCGAGCCGGCCTTCACCTGTGTCTCCATCCCTAGAGGGAGCGATGTGCCGGTCAAGGTGTTCGCGGAAGACTATCTGGACCTGCGAGCGCTGATCAGGAATTCGACCTTGGCCTGGGTCAACTACCGCGCCCGCGACGTGGCGGTGGACGGGGTGGACCTGGCCATGGCCCTGGGATTCTCGGAGCAGATGACCCACCGCCTACTCTTGGCGTACTACGAGGCCTTCGAGGACAACGAGACGGAGATGGGCATGGTCGTCCCGGCCGTGCACATCGGCGAGAAGAGCGTCGACACCAATCCGGTGCTCATCCTGGTCCGCGACGATCTCATCCTGACGATCCATGGGGGAGATGTGACGCGCATAGCCCGCTTCTCCCGCTATGCGGACACGTACTTGCGCAAGCTGCCCTCGGTCATGCCGCTGGAGGACAAGCGCACCTCTCTGTTGATCCGCATCCTGGACGAGAACAACACGCGCAACTTCGATCAGATCCGGGTCGTGCAGGAGATGGCGGACGAGGTCAGCAAGAACCTGCTGGACATCACGGGCAATTTCGAAGAGACCGGCAGGGATGTGCTGGCGGCGCGGCATATGCTGATGCGCTACCTGAGCGCACAGTGGAGGACCTGGGAGGTGCTGCACTCGCTGCGCCATGGCGATGCGGAGCTGCTCTCCGACAACCCCAAGATGCTGGCCGGCATCAGCCATCTGGCGGACGAGGTCACCAACCACATCTCCCTGTCGGAGAAGATGACCGACGTGCTCGTCTCCGGGCAGGACGTGCTGCAGGGGCTGCGCAATAATCAGCTGCTGATCTTGAACAACCGCATGCTCTTCGCCATGACCTACATCACCATCCTGGGCACCGCCGTACTGGTGCCGAACACCCTGGCCACGGTCTTCGGTTACATCTTCATCATCAGATCGGAGCACATCTGGTGGACGTTGGCGGTCATCGCCCTCTCCACCGTGCTGGCCACGCTCATGGCCTACTGGTGGGTAGAGGCGCGCTTCGAGATGCCCCGGGACCCGGTCGACCTGCAACGGGAGATAGCACGTCGACGCGCACAGCTGGTGCATGAACATCCGTGGCGCCGCAAGGCCCTGGGCAAACCATGATCCGGGCCCGATCCCCACCATCCAGACGGACGCAGGGCGACGGAAGTATTATCTAGGCAGGGCTCAAGTTGATAAATGGTGGTTCAGGGGAACCAGGAGGCTATATTCATATGGCATCAGCTAAACTCAAGGAGCTGCTCAACAAGGCTATCGCTGGCGAGATACAGGCTTCGATCCAATACATGTGGCAGCACGTGCAGTGGGCCGGAACGGAACACTACGCCGTCGCGGACGAGTTCAAGTCCATCGCCATTGAGGAAATGAAGCACGCAGAGACCATCGCTGAGAGGCTATGGTACTTTGACGGCATCCCGACCACCAAGCCCGCCCCGATCGCCGTCGGCGCCGAGCTGTGGGAGATGATCGACAACGACATCAAGGCCGAGGAGGACACGATAGTCCTTTACAAGCAGATCCAGAAGGTGGCCGAGGAAGAGGGCGACCCTACTACCCGGTTCATCTTCGAAGAGATCCTCAGGGACGAGGAAGGGCACCACGACTTCTTCACCTCGGTCAAAGCGGGCAAGCCTAAGAAGAAGTGATCCCCAAACCGCTTCCCTTTTATCCTATTTCCTACAACGATATATATTTATATGTCAGATTTTGATATTATTCAGGTGCTATAATGGTATTCAACACCGGTGATGAAGTGGTGGCGCTCCTGGAGAAGGCGCTTGAGGTGGAGAAGGCCTTTGAGGCCTCGGCGCAATGGGAAGCGTACGTGGCGGCGCAGACCGGGGACTTTCAGGACACTCTCTTCCAGATGATGTCCGAATCGCAGCATCATAAGACGATGTGCGAGCAGCTCATCGGTAAGGTGCGCACCGTGCATCCGTTCCACCTGAAGGATGTGACCCCGCGCGAGTTCAATTTCAAAGGCAAGAGCGATCAGGAGATCATGCAGGAGCTGAAGAAGACCGAGGAGCTCATGGCCAGCACCTACCGGCGCATCAGGGAGGCCATCATAGAGAGCGATACCTCCGGATTCATCGACCCGGCCGACCGGGAGGAGATGATCCAGATGCTAGATTTCCTCGTCGGTCAGGAAGAGATGCACACCAGGATGGTCTCCAGCCGCATGGGCAATGTGCAGAGGATCCGCTGAACCGTCCAAGGGGTGGCGACCCTCGGGACGGCCGATGGAATGCTCAATTCAGCGCTTGCGCCATGCGCCGGCGGGCGCCTTGATGATGAATCTGGCGCCCATTCCGTCCTTGCTCGCTTCGACGATGCTCAGGCCGGTGATGCCCAGTATCTCCCGGGAGATGAAAAGGCCGAGCCCGGTGTTCTTGCCGAAGCCGCGCTCGAAGAGATGCGGCCTATCCCGCGCCGGAATGCCATTTCCGTCATCTTCGAACACCAGGTCCATCTCCTCGCCCCTCTCGAGGACGGAGATGACGATCTGCTTGGTGCCTTCACCGTGTCTGATGGCGTTCTCGATCAGATTGTAGACGACCTTCTCGAACATGCGATCGGCAAGGACCATGCAGTCCGTTCCTCTCTCTTCGACCTGTATGCTACCCAGGTTCAGCGAACGTTTGGCCTTGACGATGCTGTCATGCAGATCGATCCAGGTGGCCTCCTTGGTACCGATATTCTGATAGATCTTGGCGAAGTCCATTTGCGTCTGGATGTTCTCAGCGGAATGATCGATCTTGTCTATCATGCCTGACTGATAGGGAGTGAGGAAGGTGGAACGCAACAGCATGGCGTAGGCCCGGAGCACCATGATCTGGTTAGCCACGTCATGTCTGGTGATATTGTTGAGGAGGCTTAGCTGACAATTTGCCTCCTGAAGCTCTTTCTGGTTCCGCCTCAGGTCCGTCATCACCACCGTTGGCGCAAGGAAGCCCACGATTTCGATCGTGGGGGGAATTGCGCCCATTCACACATCTGGTGCCCTGCTCCCGCAATGTAGCTGCAATAGATCGTTGACCCATTGAGGCTGCTATTAAGTTCCGATGCTGCTGACGGTGAAGCTGCTGCCCAATAGCGAACAGAAGCAGCA
Source organism: uncultured Methanomassiliicoccaceae archaeon (assembly GCA_964500045.1). Lineage (GTDB taxonomy): Archaea > Thermoplasmatota > Thermoplasmata > Methanomassiliicoccales > UBA472 > CAZCNG01. The sequence goes on along the minus strand of CAZCNG010000138.1, from coordinate 86 downwards.
GCTTCTCGCCACGATGGAGAAGTTCAACGAAGCATGCGATAGGGTGTCAGTGGATGCATTCGCATGCCGTTGCTTCAACAAGTTCG
>CAZCNG010000137.1:0-6099 GCA_964500045.1 uncultured Methanomassiliicoccaceae archaeon | reverse complement strand
TCTACAACCTGGCGGAGAATAGCCTCCGCCATGCCAAGGGGGCGACCTTCATCCGATTCCGAGCCTATGTGGAAATGGGCAGGTTGCTGATCATCTGTGAGGATGACGGCCCCGGCATTGCGAATGATGTCAAGGAAAGGATATTCGAAAGGCGCTATGGCGGCCGCACTGGTCTGGGGCTGTTCTTCACCCGGGAGATCCTGGCGCTAACCAATATCTCCATCGAGGAGCGCGGATACCCCAATGAAGGGGCCAAGTTCGTGATGAAGGTCCTGGAACAGAATTGGCGGGAGCAGCTGGGACCGACAATTGTACCTAAATAATGCTGAAGGACGACAGGTTCATTCTCCTGCCCTATTCTGTTCGGTGTAGGGGGATCCACGGGGCATTCTCTAGATCCGAGCGAAGAGGAGCTAGATGGGCAACTTGGCGTGACGAGCTACTCCCCTATCGGGGGGGGGGGAGCCGCCATGCGCCCGGTGGTACCACCATCTCAAAGCGCACACCTTCTCCTACCTTCCCGGTCTCCGTGATGGTGATGCCGGTGATCGCCAGTATCTCCCGGCAGAGGAAGAGACCGAAACCGGTGTTCTTGCCGAAGCCCTTTTCGAAGAGGCGTTTCTTATCCTCTTGGCTGATGCCGACGCCATCATCCTCGTAGACGATGAGCACGGTATCGCCTCTCCGTTCCGTGCTCATCTTGATGCGCGTTACGCGCTCGCCATGGCGCATCGAGTTGTCGATGAGGTTGAACGGTACTTTCTCGACCAGGGGATCTGCCAGAACCTCTACTCCGTTGGTATCGTCCTCCCATACCACCCCGGCCGGATGCAGCAAGGCCAAGGCCTCCGTTGTCTGGCGGCCTGGTGATACCCAGGTGGGCGCCTGGATGCCGATGTCCTCGTATTCCTTGGTGAACTGGACCATGGCAGAGATCCTGGCCGCAGCCGCCGCGCTCCGTTTGACATGGTCGTTGTGGGCAAGCTCCGGTTTGCTCTTCTCCAGCAGACCGAGGTGTCCCTGCAGGATCACAAGCTGATTGACAATGTCGTGCCTGGTGATCCCCGAGAGCAAACTGAGCTTGCGGTTCGACTCCCGCAGTGCCTCTTCCGCATATTTCCTTTCCGTGATGTCCTCAGCGATTCCCAGCTCGCTGAGGATACTGCCATCCGGTCCGCGTTCAAAGATGACATCCCGGCTTCGTACCCAATGCCAGGATCCATCCGCCCCCCTGAGGCGGTACTCCACCAGGGCGATCTCGCCTTCCGTGGCGTGCCGCAGCTGCTCCTGCTGCTCCATGACGACCTTCAGGTCTTCAGGGTGCATGATGATGTCGAAAAGGCTCGCGCCCATCTCTTGGATCTGCAGAGGCGAATAGCCCAGGAATTCCGCCACCTCCCTGTTCGAGTAGAGGTTGCGCTGTTGTTTCAGGTCATAGATGTAGATGAGATTGGGCGTGGTGTCCAATATCCTTGAAAGAAGATGCTGGCTTTGTTTGAGTTCATTCTCGACGCGCTTGCGCTCGGTGATGTCCTTTGATATGCATGATACGGATAGGACCTTACCCGCATCATCGATTATCGGGTCGGCCATGGTAAGATAGTATCTCTCCTGGCCCGTGGCGGTGACGACCTTGACCTCGATCTCTCCCCTCTTGCCGCTATGGAACACTTGACGCACTAGGGCCATCTGGCGTTCGGCCTCATCCTTGGGGAATAGTGCATGAGGCGTCTTACCGATGATATCCTCGGGCTTCTTTCCGAAGGGCGCAGAGAACGCCTCATTTACGAAACGATAGGTTTCATCTGGATTGACGTTGAATATGGGGTCACTTGAGTGAAGGACAAGGTTGCGGTATTTCTCCTCGCTCTCTTTCAACGACGATTCCACGGACTTGCGTTCAGTGATGTCTCTGATCGATTCGATGGCACCTATTCTCTTTCCCTCTTCATCGAGTAGGGAAGTGGCCTTGGCCCAAACATGCGCACCCCTCCCTTCATTAAGGGCGTTGCAGAATGTTTCCGCATAAAGCGTATCACCATCCCGCGTGACGAAGTCGTATCTCTCATCGTTCTCGGCGTTATCCAGCGTTAAGAGGTCCAGCAGCTGAGGTCTCCGCTTCCCATAGAAGGGAATGGAGAATTCGTGATCTCCCTTGCCGACCATATTCGCTTTGTCGACTCCAGTCATCTTCTCTATGGCCCGATTCCATGCCAGAACCCTGCCCTCGATGTCAACCACGAAGGTGGCATCAGGAAGGAAATCGATGATGTCGGCCAGTGTCTTTCTCGAATCCTTTGACTCCTCATCAGCCCGCTTGCGCTCGGTGACATCGCTGACAATGGTCGTGAACTGGCGGGGAGCGTTGCGATAGACGGAGACCTGAAAATGTCTTCCCAGGTCCTGAGATGAGCTCTCGAATTGATCGGACATGCCCGTTGTCACCACGCGTCCGTATCTCTCGATCCATTTCGACTCGAGGTTCGGAAGGACTTCACGAACTGTTCTTCCCAACACCGTTCTTCTGTGCAGTCCGGTCATCTCTTCGAACGCTTCATTGAGCTCCAGGAAACGATAGTCTGTGGGAACGCCGTGGGCGTCGGTCACTATCTCGTGGATGGCGGCCCCGTTTAGCATATTCTCGAAAAGGCTGCGGTATCTCGCTTCGCTCTCTTGCAGTGCCTCTTCTGCGAACTTGCGCTGGGTGATGTCCCGGAAGGTGATGATCAGCCCGATGGTCTTGCCCGCAGAGTCCTTGATGGGGGCGATGGAGTCATCCACCGGAATGGTCGTCCCATCCCGGCGCAGCAGAATACTATTCGCCAGCAGCTTGGTGCTCTTGCCTTCCCGCAGCGAATCGGAGAACGATCCATGCAACGCATCTCCGTTGGCGTCGAGGAACCTGATCACGTCCGCGACATCCATCTCCAGGGCATCCCTGCTTGACCAGCATGTCAGTTCTTCGGCGATGGAATTCATCGAAGTGATCCTGCCCTGGACATCGGTGACCACCACCGCATCGCCGATGCTGGCGATCGTGACCCGATTCCTTTCCTTCTCCAGAAAGAGTTCGAAATTCCGCTTGGACAATTCCCTGCTGGTGTTCACAATCTCGCTGTTAAGGCGGGACAACTCATCGAAGATCATCGCTTCGTTGGTCTTCAGTCGCGAGTGTAGCAGGAACGCGCGCTTGAATCCCTGCAGGAGCCTATCTCGGCCTGGCTCGGCGCGCGCAGTTCGATCGACCAATAGGAGCAGCATGTCATCCAGGTCGGTGCCGGCGGCGATGACGAAATGATCATCCACGCGGGATCCGAAGAATCGGAGAGCAGACTCTTTGCCTTGGCACACCACGGGAAGTTCCACATCGGAAATGGGGGATCCGCCCCCGACTCGATGCATGAAGGAATCCAGGTCGGACCTGTTGCCTTGGATCACCGCAGTGAAGTCCTTGCCAAACATTTGCGTTTGTACCTGGCCGACACCGTGTGCCATACACAGTGCATCGATTATGACCCAGGCCCTGTCGCAGATGATCAGCAGAGCGTGGTGCTCTTGCGTACTTTCACCTTCCACCCAATAGATCATTGACGAGTACGATGGCCTGTTCGGCATCGCGGGCGAACCCGTCGGCGCCTACCAGTTTCCACAAGCCCGGCGATTCATTGAAAGGATGGCCGCCCACTATGATCTTCACCTTCTTCAGTTCAGGATCGGCTCGGATGGTCTTAATCAATTCCCGCACTCCCTTCACGTTGTAGCCCATGGTCACAGAAGCCATTAGCAGGTCGGCTCCCACCTGCTTGAGGTAAGCGACCAGCGCGCTCACGGGACTGTTGGAGCCGAGGTAGCTGACGTCCCATCCTTCCATCTCCAGGAAATCGGACACCATGCGCGCACCCATTTCGTGCAGCTCATCGCCCACGCAGGCCACGACCACCTTGCCCTTCTTTGCGCCCGCGGTCAGAATCTCGGGATACATTTGGGCCATGAGCTGCTGCGAGACCGCGGTCGCATAATGCTCCTGCGCCACGGAGACCTGCCTGTGCTGCCATAGTCGCCCCAACTCATATTGGACCACCTGGAATACGTCTAGGTAGATATCACGGGTCTCCAGCCCTTCGGCCTTGGCCTTCCGGATTATCGCCTGAGCTCCGGTACGGTCGGACCGTAGGACCGCGTCCAGGTATTCCTGGGCCACGATTCCACCCTTGGTTCTTCTGTCGACAAAGGGAGGGATTTCGTCCGACATCTCATGGAACTGGTCGATCGCCATCTGCAAGGTTTTGTCGATCTGAGCGGCCAAAGGCTGGCGCAGCTCACGGTGGACCTCCTTCTGCATGAACTGCAGGTTCTCGAGGAAGATCTCTGGTGTAATGCCGAGATGATTGAGCAGGACGCGGCACCAGGCGACATAGTTGACGAACAGCTCAGGGGAGTCCAAGGATACCGCGTCGAAAAGGAAACGGAAGTGGTATTGTGTATCGCGGATGCAGTGCTCATTATCCACTCCCCTATAGGAAGCGAACAATGCCGGCCTCATCCGCCGGTGCTCATCAATGGCCCTATAGGCCATTCTATCGATGAGGGCGTAGTGCTCCTGACTTGCTGCAGGCATTGTGAATCAGCCCATGCAACATGTTGATGGCATTTAGCGTTTATGAGATGTCATTCGGTGAAGGCGCCAATTCATCGACGATGGTCATCGTTCCTGCTAACGTCAAAAGATCGGCCTCATGGCGATGTGCGGACCGCAGGGTTCTGATGATCTCTATGGGAGAGTCACCCCATCCGCTCGGCCTCATAACCAGCGTCCATCTACGTTTCAATTCACGATCCTCTTGTTCCGGGTGCGATGGAATGAGAACTCCCAATGATGAGGAGAATCGTTTCCCACATTGGAACTTGCCCTGAAGGAGGCGGGCGACACGATGAGGTACTACCTAGAGGCTTCCCGGACCTCTTGGCGAAGGACGAATTCATCGAAGGAACGGTGGATAATATCATCACGATGCTCCCCATAATCCCGAAGAAGGGCACCAAGGTGTCTGCAATATCGTCTCTCTAGCGGCAGTTGGTAGGGTTTCCTAGATCGCGTCTTCTCAGAAATCTCTGTTCTCATCCAGCTTCCTCAGTAGCATCAAATCGTCTTGGGTAAACCTCATCTGTCTAATTAGTTGACAAAAATGCCATTTGGAGGCCACTTCAGTGAATTCTGATGCGGCCGAGAAGGCACATCCCCTTCGACATGTCGTCCAGCTTGAGCCCAAAATAGTCAATTGTCGTTGGGGTTTCCTCGTGCCCGAGGATGGTCGAGACGAACTCTGGAGCGAGCACGAACGTAGGGTGATTGGTATGATGAATTCCTGGTCTATTCAGAGCGGAGTTGCCACGCCCCCGCCGGCACCAGCATCTCGAAGCGCACGCCTTCTCCCTCCTTTCCGGTCTCGGTGATGGTGATGCCGGTGATGGCCAATATCTCACGAGTAAGGAATAACCCAAAGCCCGTGTTCTTGCCGAAGCCTTTCTCGAAGAGGCGTTTCTTGTCCTCGGCGCTGATGCCGACGCCATCATCCTCGTAGACGATCAGCAGGGCATCGTCTTTCTGCTCCGCGCTCATCTTGATGCGGGTGACATGCTCCCCGTGCCGCATCGAGTTGTCGATCAGATTGTACGGTACTTTCTCCGCCAGGGGGTCGGCCATGACCTCCACACCCTCGGTGCGATCCTCCAATTCCACCCCTTCCGGATGCAGCATGGCGAAAGCCTCTGCGGTCTGGCGGCCGGGCGATACCCAGGCCGGAGCCTTGACACCGATGTCCTGATACTCCTTGGTGAAGGCGATCTGCCTTTGTACGTTTTCAGTTGCACGGGTCATCTTTTCGAGGTACTCCATCGAACGAGGGTCCTTCTCGCGGCGCTTGCACAACTCCAGGAATCCGGTGAGGGCCAGCATCTGATTGGTGATGTCGTGCCTGGTGATGCTGTTCAGGATGCCCAGCTTGATGCTGGCGTTTCTCAGCGTCTCCTCCGCGTGCTTGCGTTCGGTGATGTCCCAGTTCGTACCCATCATGCGCAACGGCTTGCCAGATGCGTCGC
>CAZCNG010000136.1:0-6117 GCA_964500045.1 uncultured Methanomassiliicoccaceae archaeon | reverse complement strand
GAACATGATCTGGGTCGTATACACCCTCTTCTTGGCGGACCTGGGCGCCAGCCCGTTGTTCATCGGCATCATCTACGCTGTCAACGCTGCGGGGCAGTTCATCTTCATGCAGTTCGTGGACCAATTCGATTCCAAGCGGCTCGTGTTCGCCGGATTCGTCTTCTCCATCATCACATTCCCCTCGTACACGCTCGCCACGGAGTTCTGGATGATCATACCGGCGCAGATCGGCATCGCCGGCGCCTGGTCCTGCCTCTATGTCGGCAGCGTGAAATATATCATGGAAAGGAACGAAGAGAAGGGGACCAGTGCGGGCATGTTGCAGGCGTCGCTCTCCATTTCAGCGATAATCGGTGCGGTGTTCGGAGGCATGATCGCCTTCGCCATCGGTTACCATGGTACGATGTACATCGCCACGGTGCTGGCGATAATCGGTCTCATCATATTCTTCTACACCAACAAGTGGATGGAGGCGAGCGACCGCAAAGCAATAAGGGAATGATGCAGCTATCGGGGGCGTGGACCTGATCTTCCTGGGCACGGGCGGCAGCGTTCCTACGCCGCTGCGCAACGCTTCGGCCACGGCGTTGCGCCGGGGCGGCGAGGTCGTTCTCTTCGACTGCGGCGAGGGGACGCAGCGCCAGCTGATGATGTCGTCGGCCTCGTTCATGAAAATAAAGCACATCTTCATCACTCATCTGCACGGCGACCATTTCCTTGGGCTGCCCGGACTCATTCAATCGATGAACTTCTCGGGGCGAGAAGATGGTCTCTGCGTGCACGGGCCGGAGGGAATGATCGACACCCTCGGTCGCGCGCTCTCGCTGGGATTCTTCGCCATGAACTTCGAAGTGCTCGCTCAGGACCTGGGTGATGGGGATGAGGTCCAGTGCGACGGCTATTCGGTACAGGCGGTGAGCGCGCTGCATACGGTGCCGGCCCTATCCTATGTGTTGACGGAGCACCTGCGTCCGGGCCGCTTCATGCCCGAGAAGGCCAAGGCGCTGGGAGTGCAAGAGGGCCCTGGATTCGCTGCATTGCAGCGCGGAGAGGTCCTGATGGTCGACGGTCGTGAGGTACGGCCGGAGGAGGTAATGGGGCCTCCCCGTCCCGGCATGAAGGTCGCCTTCTCCGGGGACACCGGGCTTAACCCCCGCTTCGCCTCCGCCGCCCAGGACTGCGACGCCATGGTGCACGAGGCCACGGTGTTGTCGGATCTGGTAGAAAAGGCCATGGAATACGGCCATTCCTCCGCCGCCATGGCTGCGGAATGCGCCGCGCAGGCCAAGGCGCGCCTGCTCTTTCTGAACCATATCTCCGGAAGGTACGCCGATGCCGCTCCGCTACGGGAAGAGGCCGAGGTCATCTTCCGGCCGGTGCACGTGCCCAACGATCTGGACGAGTACTCGCTGTCTCCTCAGCCGTCGTCGGAATAGGACTGTGGCCCGATCAGCTTGAGCACGTCCGCATTGGTAATGATGCCTACGATGTTGCCCCTCTTGGACACCAGTACCGCGTTGGAGCTGGTGAGCAGCGAAGTGACCGCCTCGATGGGCGCTTCGTCGCTGACGATCGGGAAGGTGTCGTTCATGATATCGCCCACCCGCATTTCCCCCAGTTCCTCCATCCTCTGCCCGTCGCGGATACGGTTCATGATGTCCTTCTCACTGAGGCTGCCGACATGCTGGATTCCGCTGAATACGGGCAGTTGCGAATAGCCGCTGTTGCGCATGATCTCCGAAGCCTTCTTGACCTTGTCAATGGCCTGGATGCTCACGATGGCACTGCTGGCCACCTCCCCCGCTTTGCGGGCTTGGCTGCGTCGGTTGAGCTCTTCCTCCAGCACCCCGAAGATGCGTGTCACGGCCTCGTAGCTCCCCTTGATGTTGCCCCTCTCCATCTTGGCGATGGTCGACTGGCTCACGCCGCTCATGGCCGCGAGGCGCGCCTGCGTGATGTCCAGGGTCTTGCGCATGCGCTTTATGTCGGCCTCCTCGGGGAACTTCATGAGCATACGGAGGTCCTTATTCGTATATGAATAATTGAGTCAGTCATACTTATATCGGCAGAATAGGTACGCCGCTCCCATAGCACGCGCCAGGCCTAGCCATTGAGCGCCCAGGGATGATCAATATGGTTACCAAGCCAGTCAAGAAGGCCCCGGTCAAGACCGCGGCCAGGAAGCTGAATAAGAACATCATCGTCGAAGGGATGAACATCACCCCCCTCGAGCAGCAGCAGGTCGAACTAGTGGAGAGGAAGGGCATCGGGCATCCGGACAGCATCTCCGACGGTCTGGCGGAGTCCGTATCCCGCGCACTCTGCAACATGTACCTCGACAAGTACGGCGAGGTTCTCCACCACAACACCGACCAGAATGAGGTCGTAGGTGGTCAGTCGGCCCCGAAGTTCGGCGGCGGCAAGATGCTGGAACCCATCTACATCGTCCTCGTCGGCAGGGCCATCACCCAGGTCGGCATTGAGAGGCTGGAGTACGCCACCACCGCCATCGAAGCCGCGAAGACCTACCTGAAGCGGTTCCCCAACCTCGACGTCGAGAAACACACCATCGTCGACTGCAAGATCGGCAAGGGCAGCGTCGACCTCATCGACAACTTCGACCGCAAGGCCAAGGAGTGCAAGGCCACCGGTACCAACCACTGCCTGCTCTCCAACGACACCTCCTTCGGCTGCAGCTTCGCGCCGCTGACCGAGACCGAGACGTTGACCTTGGAGACCGAGCACTACATCAACGGCATCATGAAGAAGAAGTTGAAGGAAACGGGCCAGGATGTCAAGGTCATGTCCGCCAGGAATGGGGACAAGATCACCATGACCATTGCCTGTGCCATGGTGGACAAGTACATCGATGACGCGGACCACTACATCAGCGTCGTTGAGCAGATGAAGAGCCTGGTGCACGACCAATCCGCCAAGTACACCGACCGCGAGGTCATCGTTGACATCAACCACGCCGACGACTACAAGAACGGCTCCTACTACCTCACCGTGACCGGCCTCAGCGCCGAGAACGGAGATGATGGCAGCGTCGGCCGCGGCAACCGCGCCAACGGACTTATCACTCCGTACCGCCCCATGAGCATGGAAGCGACGGCGGGAAAGAACCCCATCACCCATGTCGGCAAGATGTACAACATCCTGTCCAACTGGATCGCCAGGGACATTGCCAAGGAAGGCAACGGCGACATACTTGAGGTCCAGGTGCGCCTCCTCTCGCAGATCGGACGCCCCATCAGCGATCCGCAGACGGCCAGCATCCAGATCATCACGGCCAAGGGAGCTAACTTCCCCAAGTGCCAGAAGAAAGCCTACGACATATGTGATGATTGGCTGGAGAACATCGGCAAGGTCACGGAGAAAGTAGTAAAAGGCGAAGTGACGGTATTCTAACGATGAAATTCGTAGAGCTGCCCCGCTATGGCCCGGTGCACCGCTTCTCCGACTTCCATGTCTACAAGGCGCTCCACGCGCTCGAGGACGGGAAGCGGAGAGGGCGGAAGCAACTGGCCGATTCCGTCGGACTAGGCGAAGGCAGCATGCGTACCATCGTCGAATATCTGCGCGACCAGGACTACATTGAAGTGAAGCAGACCGGCATCCGCATCTCTAGGCGCGGAGCGGAACTGCTCACCTCGTTGCCCCTGGCCGTGGCCCGTCTGCCTCCGACCGACGTGACCTTGGGACAGCGCAGCGTCGCGGCCCGCATCAGCGGTCGTTCCGATGTGATCAAGAGCGGCATCGAGCAGCGCGATGCCGCCATAAAGGCCGGAGCGGACGGCGCCACCACCATCATCGTGGTCGGTGATCGCCTCATCGTGCCACCGGACTTCGATCTGGCCTCTGAAGGCAAGGAGATAGCCGAAGAGCTGCAACGCATCTTCGTCCTGGAGGATGGAGATGTCATCGTCATCGGCACTGGACCAGACTACCAGCACGCCGAGGATGGGGCCTTGGCCGCTGCCTTCGAATTGTTCTAGGCCTTTTCCTGCAGCAGTTGCGCGCGCAGCTCCTCCGCATTCTTCGGCGCCGGCAGGCAGGCGCTCGGGCCGCAGAGTCTGGCCCCCGCCTGCAGCGCCGTCACCTGACCTATCATCAATCGGGGATGGAGATCTCGACGGACGATCGCCAGGAGATCATGGGCCTCATTTCCCACCTCCAGGTGCGCCGCCGGTCGCAGCACTTGTTGCGCCGCCATGAGCATGAAGGCATGCGCCCCTGGATCGGCGGCCACCTGTCTCCATGAGGCCTCCACGATGGGCCTGGCGTCCACCTCCAGGTCCTCGTCGAGGACCACAGCCCTGGCGGCGACGAAGGCGGCCACTGAATTTCCCGAGGGCAGGGCGCCATCGTGGACCTCCCTGGTGCGTACCTCCCCCTCGCGGCTGAGGAATAGACCTCCGTTGTTATCCTTGAATCCACTTTCGATCTGCCTCAGCTCCTCTTCACACTTCTTCAGGTAGCCTGCATCCAGCGTGGCCTGGTGCAATTCCAACAATCCCCAGGCGTAGAAGGCATGGTCGTTCAGGAAGGCCGGAATCTTCGCCTTCCCGCTGAAATAGGAGTGGAGTAGAACTCCCTCCACGCGCAGATGCTTCTCCAGTGCGGCCTGCGCCGCAATGGCTGCGTGCAGGAACCTTTCCTTTGCGAACGCGGTCGCCGCCTTGGCCAGGGCCGCGATCATCAATCCGTTCCAGTCCACGAGGCACTTTTCATCGCGGAAAGGTCGTTCCCGCTCTGCCCTGGCCCTCAGCAGCGCTTGCCGCGCACGGTCCAGCGATGCCTCGATGGACCTGGGCGTCCGCTCGGATCCCTGGGCCAGAGCCTCGGCATCTTTCTCCAGGTGGAGGATGTTGCCTCCTTCCCTGGTGTTGCTGACCGGGTCGCGGAAATTGCCCCCCTGCTTCACATCGTAGGCCTTGCAGAAATCATCCAGGTCCTCGCTGCTCACGAGCGACCGGATCTCCTCGTAGGTCCAGGTGTAGAACGCCCCCTCCCTCCCCGAGCTATCGGCGTCCTCGGCCGAGAAGAACAGGCCTTCCGGCGATCTCATCTCAGTGAGCACGTAGTCCAGGATGTCCAGGGCCGTCGCCTTGGCCCAGGCTTGTTTGCCGGCCTGATAGAGCTCCGTGTAGGCCATCGCCAGCATCGCCTGGTCATAGAGCATCTTCTCGAAATGCGGTACCAGCCAGCGGATGTCGGTGGAATAGCGATGGAATCCCCCGTCCAGCTGGTCGTGTATGCCGCCGCGGGCCATGTGCCGCAGCGTCCTCTCCACCATGTCGAGCGCCGGCGCTGCTTCCTCTGCGTACCAGTAGCGCAGCAGGAACATCAGCTTGTGCGGGGTGGGGAACTTGGGCGGGCCGCCGAAGCCGCCGTAGCGGTCCTCGAACGCCTCTTTCAGGGAAGTGTAGCCCTGTTCCAAAGTGGAGGCATCTATCCTACCATTAGGCGGAGGTGGCAGCGCCACGAAGCGCATGACCTCCCCGCCCAAAGCTTCCACCTCCGCGCGCCGGCCGCGCCACGCCGCTGAGATCTGCCGTATGACGTCCTCCAGCCCCATGCCCCCGTTCCTGGAGCGCGGGGGCAGGTAGGTGGCCGCGAAGATCGGTCTCCTTTCCGGGGTCAGGATCAAGGTCAGTGGCCAGCCACCGCCCCCGGTCATGGCCATGGCGGCCTTCATGTACAGGTCATCGATATCGGGCCGCTCCTCGCGGTCCACTTTGACGCAGACGAAGGCGGCGTTCAGCAGTCGGGCCGTGGCCGCGTCGCTGAAGCTCTCCTCCTCCATCACATGGCACCAGTGGCAGCTGGAATAGCCGATGCTGAGGAAGATGGGCAGGTCTCTGCGCTTGGATTCCCTAAATACCTCTTCGTCCCAGGGCTGCCAATGCACTGGATTGTCGGCATGCTGCCGCAGATAAGGGCTGCTCTCCTGGGCCAAGCGATTCCTGGACGATGGCATCTCCGGCATGGTCTCTTCCTGGGCGCGTCATCTTGACGGACCTGGGTATCGTTGCCAGCGGCGACCTGATAATCCTTTGGGTTCTCTTCAACATGGTGTGGGTAGCACCAGACCTCCCGCGGTCATGTAGATCA
>CAZCNG010000135.1:0-6206 GCA_964500045.1 uncultured Methanomassiliicoccaceae archaeon | reverse complement strand
CTTCGTCCACCAACCAGGATCGCAGGGAGACACGATCATATGTATCCCCTCCGCCGAGCATAGCAGGACAGGATGGAAATTCCTCCAATCCGAACAGATCGCACCAGGAGGCCATTCTAGAGGACCGTTGGAATGGTTGCCGACGGGCTTCCTAGGATTGCTGTCGGGCTCCGATGGATCATTTCTGCTGGGGGCGGAATTCATGAGGTCCTCGTCACATGACCATTCGTCATTGAGATGTGGCCATAAGAAAGCTTGGCCAATGGCCGATATTCAAGAATCGCTTCTGAAACCAGGATATTCGGACCCGTGTCATCTGAAGCGGGACGGCGTGCCTGAACTCTTGATCGAGATATCCTCAGGCGAGAGAAAAGTAAAAGAGGAAAAGATTGAAAGAAAGGTGTTTGGCGTCTACGCTTCGAGCGAAGAGATCGCTTCACGGAAGGCTTCGAACTTCTTCTCGAGAATGTCCAGCGCCACGGTCAGCGTCTTCTTGGCGCTGAGCGAACCGTCGGTCTCGAACTCGAAGATGAACTTGCCCTCGTCGATGCCCAGGGATATGGCCTTGGTCTTGCAGATCTTGATGCACTGGTTGCACAGGATGCAGGCCTTCTCCTCGGCCACCACGACCTTGCCCTTGCCCTCGACCTTGAACACGTCCTTGGGGCACACGCCGATGCAGGTGCCGCCGTTGTCGCACTTGGACGCGTCGATCTTGACCTTGGGCGAGTGCCGGTACGCGACACCGCTGGTGCCCTGCCATTTGGCATGCCTCTTGGCCGTGCCCAGTTCCGCGTAGGCGTAGATGAACGCGCCCTGCCCCTCGCCCAGGCGGGTGATGGGGATGTGCTCGTCCTTCACGGCCAGCGTCGCATCGCCGAGCGGCTTCAGGTCGCCCGAGAATACCTCGGTCGGACCGTAGCACTGCATGGAGTAGATGATCTGGCACGAGGGGCAGCCTTCGCCGCCGCAGGTGCACTTCGACCGCTCCACCATGAGGTCCAGATCCGTTGGTATGGGGACCAGCCCCAGGCGGTGCGCCACGATCTCGTCGAAGAGGGGCGAGATGGACTCGTACTCCCTCCCTTCCTGGTCGTGGATCTGCCCGAGGTGGAACTCCACGTTCTCGATGGCCATCTTCGGCACTTCAGAGAGCAGCACGCGGCGGAGGGCGTTGGCCGTCTCCGGGCTGGCATCACTGAGCACGAAGCGAGCGTAGTTCTCGCTGAGTTCCTCGATCTTGATTTCCATGACAGGCGCCTCTACACTCTCCGTCCTCTTCTGCCGCCCTTCTTCTTGGTGCCGTCGTGGGGCAGAGGAGTTACATCCTCGATCCTGCCGATCTTCATTCCAGCCCTGGCGAGCGCACGGATGGCTGCCTGAGCGCCCGGTCCAGGCGAGGCGGAGCGGTTGCCACCGGGGGCGCGCACTTTGACGTGCAGGCCCTCGAAGCCCTTCTCCTTGGCGATCTCCGCGACCTTCTCCGCAGCCCTCATGGCGGCGTAGGGCGAGGACTCATCCTTGGCCTGCTTGACGACCATTCCGCCGGTGGCCTTGGTGATGGTCTCGGCGCCGGTGATGTCGGTCAGGGTGATGATGATGTTGTTGTAGCTCGCGTATACGTTAGCTATTCCCCACTTGCCCATTATTGTCCCTCCTCATTGGTCGGCTCGGGTATGGGGGCGCTGCCCTGCACGTCCGCGACGACATTCCTCATGATCTCCTTGGGCACGTGCTTGACGAAGGTCGGTTTGGCACCGCCGCTGCGGAATCCACCGCGACCGCCGCTGCCGCCACGTCCACCGCCGCCCCGCCTGTCACGGGGGTCCTCGCGCGGCCTCTCGACCGGGGGGTTCCTGATGCGGTTCTCGGCGACTTCCTTCTGCATGGTGCGCACTGGGTGCACCTCGTTGGCGATCGGAGAGAAAGCGTTGATGGCGATCAGGTCCTCTTCTCCACGGGTGACCGTGTAGCCGGGGATGGTGACCTTGCGGCCGTCGATGGAGATGTGACCGTGCACGATCAGCTGCCGTGCCTGCTTGGCCGAGGAGGCCAGACCCCTGCGGACCACCATCGACTGGAGGCGGCGCAGGAGCATGGATTCGGTGCCGAGGCCGAGGATATCGTCCAGGGTGGCGCCTTCCATCGGGAGAATGCCCATGCGGGCGCATCTCTTCAGGAGCTGGTCCATTTCCTTGGTAGCCTGGGGTTCGCCGGTACGCACGCGCGCCTGGAGTTCCCTGGACTGCTTCTTGAGCTCCCTGAGGATGGTCTTGGCCTTCCACAGTTCCTTCTTGTTCTTCAGGCCGTACTGCGCGACGACGATCGCCTCTTCCTTGATCCTCTCGCCCTGCCACGGGTGGGAAGGCGTATCATAGGAACGGCGCGGGAATTTTGGATCTCCCATCTAAATCACCCCTACTTGTCCTTCTTGTCAGAGTCGGACTTTCCGCCCTGCGCAAGCTTCTGTCTCATGACACCCAGGGTCAGTCCGGTCCTTCCGTTGGAACGGGTCCTCTGGCCCCTGACCTTCTGCCCGGTCTCGTGACGAACGCCGCGGTAGGTCTTGACCATCTTCATGCGGTTGATGTCGTCCTTGATGGACATGTCGAGATCGATGGCCACGAGGTGGTGGTCCTCGCCGGTCTCGAGGTCATGCTGCTTGTTCATGGCCCACGCGGGCGCATATTCAGAATAGGCATTGATGAGATTCTCCATCTCATCGATCTTGGCGTCAGAAAGGTTGCCGATCTTCTCGGTACGAGAGACGTTGGCCTTCTTGATGATGACGTCCGCGACCCGCGGACCGACGCCCTTGACACCCTGGATGGCGATGAGGGTACGCTTCTCGCCGTCGAGGTCGGAGTTGACGATACGGACGATGTACTTGAAGTCGTCCTTCTCCTTGTGCTTCACGGTCGGAGCGGTGGTGTGGGCCTTCTCGGGCTTGTCCTTTCCGTCCTTCCCCTTCTTCTCGCCCTTCTCCTTCTTCTCGCCCTTCTCTTTGACGGGCTCGGTGGCGTCCTTGCTCTCCTTGGGGGCCTTCGGCTCCTTCGCTTCCTTAGGTGCCTTGCCCTCCTTGGGCTCCTTCGTTGGTTTTGCTTCCTTGTCAGCCAAGCGTAATTCCTCCGCTGGATGTGATGATCCGTGGATCGGGACCGCCCTTTTTGAAGTACCAGGCACCGCAAAAGCGCGGGTAGGCAGTCCCCCTCTCCGGATAGGGCTCCGGTCCGGGGACAGTTCGCTCTTAGGAGCAAACCCCTCACAAGCATAGCATGTATGCCGTTAGGCTGAGGAAGATAAATATGATATAAAAAGGTTTGGCGGAATCAGTGCTTGATGGCCTTGCGGACCACAGCCTCGGCTTCGGCGAAGGCCGCGTCCATCTTCTCCGCGTCGCCACCGCCGCCCTGGGCGTACTCCTTGCGACCGCCCCCGCCGCCGCCCATGAAGGACATGACCTCCTTCAGCAGCGGGCGGCAGTCGACCTCCAGGTCCGGAGAACGGGAGATGAGCACCTTGCACGACGGCCCCTTCTTGCCGATGACCGCCACTACCTTCTTCTCCGCCACCAGTCTCTTCGATAGTTCTTCGGGATCCTCGTCGCCGACGATGTGCACTATCAGACGAGCTTCGCCGACGCGGATAGCTGAGGAGAGCAGCGCCGCGGCCTTGAGCTCGTTCATCTGAGCACCGAGCGACTCCAACTGCTTGCGTGCGGTGCGTGCCTCCTCCTGCAGGCGGGCGATGCCTTCGGCGACCTTGTCCATCGGAAGGTTCAGCGCCTCCGCCGACTCCTCCACGATGTCCTTGTCCCGCTGGAACTCGCGGATGGCCGCCATTCCCGCGGTGTACTCGACACGCACGATGCCGTCCTGGATGCGCTTCGTGCGCCGCAGGCGGATCGGTCCGATCATGCCCGTGTGGGTGCAGTGCAATCCGCCGCACGCTTCCGTGTCGAAGCCGATGATGTCGACCACGCGGATGACCTTGCCCGGAACGGCGCCGCCCTGAT
Organism: uncultured Methanomassiliicoccaceae archaeon; assembly: GCA_964500045.1. Lineage (GTDB taxonomy): Archaea > Thermoplasmatota > Thermoplasmata > Methanomassiliicoccales > UBA472 > CAZCNG01. Next base: position 2,191 of record CAZCNG010000135.1, on the reverse strand, counting down.
AGAGGCGGTAACCGTGCTTGGCTTCGGCCACGTCCCTCTGCATGAAGGTGATGCTGATGGGAAGGTCCGCAAGCACGACGCGGTTGCACTCCTTCTCGAGGGCATCGCGCTGCTGCATGGTGAGATTCTCGTAGTGGGTGATGTCGAGACGCCCTTCTTCCACCGACTTGTGGGCTCCCGCCTGCCAGACGTGGTTTCCGAAGAGGTTCCGGGCCGCGCCGTTTATGACGTGCGCCGCGGTGTGGTGTCTCATGAGCTGGAGACGCCTCTCCATGTCCACGTGGCCGTGCACCTTGGTGCCGATCGGCGGCAGCATGCCATCCACATAGTGCAGGATACAGGTCTTGGCCTTGAGGACCTTGCAGACCCGGAGGCCTCCGAGAGTGCCCAGGTCCCATTCCTGTCCGCCGCCCTCGGGGTAGAAGCAGGACTGGTCCAGAGCAATGCCCCCATTGATATGAGCGACGACGGTCGCGTCGAACTCGGCCTTGGTCGCATCCTCGTAATAGAGCATGCGCGTCTCCGGAAGCCGCTCGGGGAGATCCTCCTTTTCGGCCTTCTCCGTTTCCGGTTTCTCATGGCGCTGCGCCACCTGCATGTAGAAGTTGTCGGGAACGTCGATCACGCCGGGAGCGAACTCCGCCGCTATCTCAGGGTTGAGGCCGTGCGAATCGTAGAGGTCGATCAATTTGTCCAGCGGCATCTTCTCGCCCGGTTTGAGGTCTTTGATCATGCGACCGACCAGTTGCTTGCCGCGACCCAGCGTCTCGTAGTAGCGGGCCTCTTCCACCTGCACCAGGTTCATGATGTCCTCACGGTTGGCGACCAGCTCCGGGATCACTTTCTGGAAATAGTCGATCTGCTTGGAAACGACGTCTGCGAGCGATATGTCCAATCCCAGGTTACGCACCGAGCGCATGGCACGGCGCACGAGCAATCGGGCGAAGTAGCCTTCCTTGACATTGGACGGGACCACTCCGTCGTTGAGCATGACCATTAACGCGCGGGTATGGTCGCAGACGGTGTAGATGTCTTCCAGCGGAGCGACGATCGCGAGCAACTCCTCATAGGTTATGCCGAGGCGCGCGGCGACGGTCTCCCGCAGATGACGGACGTCGGCCGCGGTCTTCATGTTGAGCGCGCCGGCGACCTTGCTATACTCGGTGAGCACCTTGCTATCGGTGGAGATCCCCTTCAGCTGTTTCAGTTCCTCGACCACCGGACCGAAGACGGCGTCATAGGAAGAGGGACTGCCCTGGGACACCCAGCAGATCCTCTCCAGGCCGTAACCGGTATCGACGACGGTCATCTCCATCTTCTTGCGGCCCTGCGGCGTTTCGCGGTACTGCATGAAGACCAGGGTGGCCACTTCGACACCGTCGAGGATGACCTCTACGCACGGTCCCGAGTTGCCGCCGCCCTCCCACCACTCTTCGATGTAGCGGAGGCGGTGCGGATCGACGTTGAACGCTTCGGCGAAGAGGCGGTGGCACAGTTCGACCGTCCGATCCTTGAAATAGATCTCATGGCCAGGCTTGTTGAAGGCGTGGTGCGCGAGCATCTCGAAGAAGGTGAAGTGGCGGCCGGTCTTGCCCACGTTGTCGATGTCGTTGAAACGGACGCAGGTCTGCGAGATGGTCAACGGATTCGCAGGCGGGTCGATGACGCCGTTGAGGACCCACGGCTGGAAATCGTAGATGGAGGCCTGGGTGAAGAAGACGTCGTCCCTCCAGCGAGCGACGATAGGATAGCGGCGGATGCGCCCGTGGCCATGCTTTTCGAAGAAGGAAAGGTAGGCTTCCCGGGTCTCATGCACATCCAGAGCTTTCTTCATCGGCGAGTTGTGGATGAAGGTGTATTCTTCGCAGGGAGGTTCCCCGCAGGTGGGCCAGTCGCCGAGGGTCCAGAAGTGCCTGGAGCACTTGGGGCACTTGCGGCGGTGGAAGCCCTGGGATTTGAAGAACGCGAGATCGAATTCCGAGCCGTCATCGCTCATGCCCCGCAGTATTTCTGGGTCGTTATAAGTATGTTTCACCCGAAAAGGAGCTGGCTACAGGGACTCACGATACAATGTGAGAGGACCCGACAGAGCTTCGAAATAATATTGTATTGATGTGCATATTATTTGCATAGAAATAAATATGTGTAAAGTAATATTTATTATATAAAATTAATATATATTATTATAAAT
>CAZCNG010000134.1:0-6317 GCA_964500045.1 uncultured Methanomassiliicoccaceae archaeon | reverse complement strand
GGTCGAACATCAGCACGGAGACTTCCGTGTCCGTGAGGAATAGCGGCACGATGTTGCGCTGCGCTAGATACTCGCCCACGCTGTGGTAGTTGGCGAAATCGCCATTGTGCACGAGCGCCTCGTCCAGGCCGATGAAGGGGTGCGCCCCGCCGGGGTGCCACACGCGACCCTTGGTCGGATATCTTTGGTGTCCGATCCAAATATTCGCCTTCATCTCTTCCAATTTGTAGAAGCGGATGGCGTCCTCGGCATAGCCGACGACCTTCAGGATCACCATATTGCGGCCGTGCGACATGACGAAGGCGCGCATCTTGCTGCCCGCGTAGTACTTAGAGTTAAGCTGGAAGCTGGTCTGGAAGACGAACTCGTCCTCTGCCTTGCCGCGGTCCAGCGCCTCCAGCTTGCGCTCCTTGACGAACGCGTCCAGCGCCGTGCGCTTGGCGCGGCAGAAGTACCTCCATACCTCAGGGGGTCGCACCAGCAGGGAAGCAAGCAGCAGCGGGTCTTCACTTGATTCCACCCGGTAGACCTTGTCCACCTCGTAGCAGGTGTGGATGAACTCCTCCTCTAGAGCGGGGCGAGCTTCCGTCTCCAGATACGCGACCTGGATGATGTAGTCGTTCTCCAGGATGTCCTGGGATACTCCCATCTGCGACGCTTCGAGGCCGACCGCTGCGATGCCGCCTCCGCGTCCATTACCGCGATTGTGCATCTGCACCAGCGGCTGCAATATGTGCCTTCCTGGTAGGGTGACCGTGCTGGCAAAACCGACAACACCGCAGCCGCCCTCCTGTTCCATGTGGTTGGCATCGCCGTTCGGCTTGATCTCCTTCATCCACTCGCGTGCGTTGGTCAAACGGTCAGCGTCGTTCATGGTTTCACCTCCCCGGAGTCGAGGCGCAGGAGATCGGTCCTGCCCCTCAGCTCGGTGATGTCCTTCATATCGAAGCGCGTCAGGAGCTCGCACCATTGCTTTCTCCAGGCGCCATACAGGTTCATGAGGCGTTGCTTGCCCCATTCCTCCGATACCTGCTTATCCAGCACCGGGTCCGTGGTCGCGATGCCGCGCGGGCAGCCCCGGCCGCTCTCGCAGTTGGCGCAGCGCACGCAACCCAATGCCACCATCTCGGCCGTGCCGATGACGACACCGTCCGCGCCCAGGGCGATGGCCTTGGCAACGTCCATCGCTGTGCGGCACCCGCCGCTGGCAATGAGCGTGATCTCTTCCCTGATGCCCTCGTTGGTGAGGAACTTGTGCACCTTGGGGATGGCGTACTCGATGGGCATGGCGATGTTCTTCTTGGCGATCTCCGGCGCCGCGCCGGTGCCGCCATAGCCGCCGTCCAGGTGGACGATGTTGGCTCCGGCGTAGTACGCACCGACCGCGACCATGTCCACGTCGTTGGGGGTGGACACCTTGACGGAGATGAGCGCATCGGGATTGATGCTCCAGATCCAGTCCAGGTGCTTCTTGTGGTCCTCGACGCTGTACACCGAATGGAACGGGAAGGGGGAGAACAGGGAGGTGTACGGAACCGCCTCTCTCATCTTCGCGACCAGCGGGGTGTTCTTCTCGTAGAGCAAATGACCGCCCAGGCCGGGCTTGGCGCCCTGGGCATACTTGAACTCGATGATGGGAGCTCTCTTGATCGTTTCTTCCCTCACGCCGAACAGGCCAGTGGCGATCTGCGTGATCACGTGGTCCTTGTACGGAATGAGGACGTCCGGGTAGCCACCCTCACCGGTGCAGGTGAAGGTGCCCCAGGCCTGTGCCGCGCGTGCCCTCGCGGTCATGGCGTAGAGCGAGATGGACCCATAGGACATGCCGCCGCCGTAGATGGGGATGGAGATGCGAACCCTCGGGCCGGTCTTCCTGCGGTTGAGATCGATGGCGGTGCTGATGGCCCCTTCATCCACTTCCCTCTTCTTCTCGGGGATCTTGAAGTGCATGCGGTCGAACCCGCCGCCACAGGCACCTGTATTGGCGGGGTCTTCCAGTGACATCGGCAGACCGGTCTCGGCCATCTTCCAGGTGGCGAGGATCATGTCGGCCGTCCAGCGCAGATCGCCCAGCGCCGGGAAGGTCTGACTGGCCCTCACGTCCAACGACTTGGTGGGGCAGTTGCGCACGCAGTAGAAGCTGTTGCCCGAGCACTGCGGTCCGATGCAATCGTAGGACTTCGGCGGCAGGATGTGCGCATGGCCCGGGATCCTTTCATGGACGCCGTACTGGCACAGGGAGGCGCACAGGCCGCAATCGATGCAGCTGTCGGCGCGCTCGACGCGGAAGCGGTCGATGAACTTCAGCCGTTCGGATGGGATCCAGGTCGGCTCCGGCATGCAGCCGCTCTCGTGAACGTGGTTGATATTCTTCATCAGCGCACCCCCGCCCCGATGTTGGCGAAGGACTCCGGCTCCTGGTCCTCCTGGAATATGGCGCGGCCCACTTCGCCGCGCAGGCGTCGGACCTCCTTTAGGCCCATGGCGCCCAAGACCTCCAGGAGCTGGTCCCTCCAGGCGTTGCCCATGTTGATCACGCGCTGCGCCACGAACTCCGCATCGGTGGATCCGAGGTTGGCGCGGCAGGTGGATAGGTCATGGCAAGCGCAGGCGCGGCATTCCAGAGCGACGCGCAACGCTCGTTCGAGGCAGATCGCATCAGCCCCGCAGATAATGGCCTTCGGCACCATCTCGGCGGCGGAGATGCCGCCGGCGGAGAAGAGCGTGACATCGTCGCGGACTCCCTTGCGCACCAGCGCCCGGTGCACCGAGCGCATGGCGTCCTTGGCCCAGCGGCCTCCCTCTTCCATTCCGCTCTCCAGGAAGAGGACGTGGATCACATCGACCTTCTTGGCCATGTCGGCCACCTCTTCTTCTAGACCCATGCGAGAGCTGACGCGCAGGCCGATGATGAGGCGCGGGTATCTGTGCCGGAGTATGTCGAATTTTGTCCTCCATTCCGGGGACTCCTCGATCTCGACCATCTGGATTCCGCTCAGGTCGACCTTGGACGGGTCATCCTCGCTTCCCAGCACCGGGACGAGCGCTCCGGGCGCCTTGCCCTGGACCTCGGACCCGCGTCCGTAGGGAAGGAGGAGCAACGACTGCAGCTCCTTCGCGGCCATGGCATAGCCCTCCAGCATGGCTGTGGTCAGTGCATCGAATCTAGTGACGTCCAGCATGAACGGCACCGGGCGGTCGATGACCTCCGTAAGCTGCGTCAGCAGCCTACCCTGCTTGTCGAAGGCGAGTTTGTTCGGCTTGCGGCCGATGTCCACACTGGTAGAGATGAACTCGCGGCCGTGGATGCCGTCCCTCGTCGGTCGAACGATCTCCGACATGTCGGTCCACATGCTGTCGTAGCCCGGACCCGAGTAAAGACCGCGGTAGCCGGCGCCCAGCACCGGGATCTTGCCGGTCTCCGACTCATTCCAGATGGTCTGGACCCGCTGCGGGCTCCAGACCCCGGACCCCATCCCCTTCCACTGAGCGTTGTTCGCTATGGTGAGCGCGCGCTGCGGGCACTCTACGATGCAGCAGAAGCAATTCTTGCACAACTGGCTGATCGGCTCCGCCATCTTGCGCGGGTCGTCCTCGCGGCGCAGATGAACTCCATAGACGCAGGAGCGGGTGCATTTGCCGCAGTTGATGCAGTTGTCAGCTCTCTTGATGAGGAACTTCGGCACCGGCGACTGGCGCGGTGGTGTCACCTTCACGTGGATGTGGTACCTCTCATACATTGCGGTCGCCTCCCTTCATCCCGAACTTGGGGGAACCGATGACCAAGCCCCTCTGCAGGAGTGTGTCGTATTCGGGCGTCAGCTCCGTGAACTTGATGAACGCGTCCATCTCTTTGATGTCCTTGCCGTGCACCTTCTCCAGTTTCGCTTCCAGCACGTCGTATAATGGTAGCAGCTCCAGCTTGCTCTGGCACACCTGCTCACAAGCGTGGCACCGCATGCATAGGAAGGTGCGGTGCGCATGCTCCCTGCTCACCGACTCCCCCCTCTCCAGCAGTCTCGCGGTCTGCAGCTTGCCACGAGCGGTCACGCGTTCGTCTCCCACGACCATATAGGCGGGGCAGACGGGCACGCAGGCTCCGCACATGGCGCACTGGTCCGCTGCCAGCATGAGCTCGTTGTCCTGCTTGGCCCCCATGCCCGCCGCGACCTGGGTGGCCAGGCGGAGCACCGGACCGGCCGGTTTCTGGAATAGGGTGGCGATCTTCAGTCCGGTGCCTGCGGCCGCTGGGGTCAGGAACTTGGACGGGATGCCGCCGCTCCTGCCGTGCAGTTTGAGGAACTTGCCGCGGTTCATGACGCCCTTGGGATCCATCTCCGCTTTCACCTTGCGCAGCCGGCTCATTTCCTCCGCTGGCATCTTGTCGACGAAGGTGTTGTTCCAGATGCCCAGGGAGTAGGGTCGTGACCCAAGTTGCATGAGCGCCTGGGTGATGATCATGGACTTCACTGCGTCCATCGTGTAGGCTCCTTCCTTGCTCTGGTCCGTGAGGTAGTAGCAGAGGACGAGCGCTTCAGGTCCATTGAGGAAATGGACCTCCAACAACGGGTCGAGACCGAAGGTCTGGCATAGTTCCAATGCCTTGCCAATGACCTTATCCAACCTGCTGGTGGGAGCGAGGACTTCCGCTCCGAGCATGCCCGGCCCGAGCCGGCGCAGTTTCATAGGGAAGTAGCGCTCATGCATCAAGAGGCGTGCTTGGTATTCCGGCTCCTCCTTGATGCGCGAGTTGATGATGAATGGTATGAGCGCGTCCTCTGACGTTCTGTCGCTCGTGGTGACGAGGAGGGCGTGTCCGGCGGCGAAGTGCTCCTTGCCGATCAGCTTGTTGGCGTAGCGCAGCTTTCCGTCACTGAAGTATATCATATCCTCCGGGAGGGCGCTGAGCTTGAGAATGTTGGCCGCGCAAGACATGGCCTCATCCTGCTTTTTGAAAAGGAGCAGGTGCGGGCGGCCTTGCTTGGTCGTTTCCATGACCTTCACCGTGACTTCGGTGATCAAGCCGACCTGACCTTCGCTGCCGAAGGCGGCGGTGAACGGTTCCGTGCCCGGTACCAGGGTTACCACCCTGCCGTCGGGAATGACCAGCTGCATGGAGGTCACAAGATTGATGAGGGCACCGTGGCCGAGCGCTCCGATGCCGATGCCGCCGCCGGCGACCCAACCGCCCACGGTGGAGAACATGCTCGATGGTGAGGTGGCAAGCCTGAGCCCCTTCTTACCGAGCTCGTGTTCCAGGTCCGCCCAGCGAGCCCCTGCTTGCACTCTTACCTCCTTTTTCTCAGCATCGATGCAGATCACGCGATCCATGCGACCGGTATCGATGACCAAGCCGCCGTTGACGGGGATGGCACCACCAAAGGGAGAGGACGCCGAACCGCGCGGGATTATCGCTACGCCTTTCTCGTTGGCGAAGCGCATCACCGCGGCCACTGCCTCGCTCGTCGCAGGCTGGACCACCGCATCGGGGATGTAATTCAGGAGCATGTCACGGAGGAACGAGGGGACGTCGGACTGGTCCCGCGAATAGAGTGCCATCTCACCATCGCCGGCGATGACCCGCAGGTCCGCGATCTGGAGGGCCGCGATCTGCGCCGCCATGCCCACCCTGCTTTCCTCCTTGGCCTTGAAGGCCGCGGGCGCGGCCGCTGTAGCCGCGCAGTTATCAGACTGGCTTGCCATTGGTATTTCCCTCTCTTTGAGGATCACGTCCCAAGCCAACGACAGGCTTCGCTGCAGTGACAATGCTAGCTGATGACACAGGCTTTGGTCGACCTCCCGGCACCCCTCCGATCGGTCCAAGCCGGGCGCGGGGCGCCCGACGTACCATGTGGTACTATGTCATGGGTGACACCCAAACCGGCTACCAAGTAGATAATCATTTGTCCGGAAGCGTTTTTATTAGACAAATATCGAATGCATAAACGAAGGTTCGTAGGAATAACAAACCCCGCAAAAGGCGCAAGATCGGCGAAGTTTCGCAACGACCCGAGTTGTTGGCTATACGATATGCTTCGTCATAGCGCCAGGTTTGAGCGATATCCTGACCGCAGGTCGGCCCCGAAATTTCCCTTTGGTGGGCAAAAGAAACGTGACCGGCTTTCAATCTGCGTTGTGGCGTTGCGGCGGGCTTAGGTATCTGCTCCATCCGCATCCCTCGAATCCAAGGCGCTCGTAGGACCCTGCCCCCATCCTGGTGGCTTCCAGAACGGAATCGGTCGCGCCCCCATCTCTGGCGACCTGGAGCGCCTCGACGAGCAGGCGTGAGGCCCAGCCCCTGCCCCGCTGCGCAGGCA
>CAZCNG010000133.1:0-6348 GCA_964500045.1 uncultured Methanomassiliicoccaceae archaeon | reverse complement strand
TCATCATGGGCGTCTTCATCTTCCGCATCAACCGCACCTTTGAATCGCTGGACACCAGTTTCCTGAGGAGGTTGCACGATTGATCGAACCGCTGCTCCTCGCGCCGCTCTTCACCGCCGTGGTCCTGTTCTTCCTCAGGAAGCGGAGGAATCTGGAACTGGTCAGCGTGCTGGGCTCCGCCCTCACCTTCCTGTTCTGTAGCTGGGCTGCGGTGGATGCCTACAACGCCGGGGCGTTGTCCAACGGCATCTGGTACATGGATTCGCTGTCCGCGTTCATGATCGCCATGATCTCCTTCGTGGGGCTGATCACATCGCTGTACTCGGTCAGCTACATGCGCCACGAAGTGGAAACGGGCGAGGTCGCCTCGGACCGCCTGCGTCTCTACTACACCTTCCTGCACCTCTTCATGTTGACGATGCTGCTGGTGTGCGTCGTCGATAACCTCGGCATCATGTGGATCGCCATCGAGGCGACGACCCTGGCCTCCGCATTCTTGGTCGGCTTCTACGAAAAGCCGGAAGCGCTCGAGGCCGCGTGGAAGTACATCATCATCTGCTCCGTTGGCATCACGCTCGCCCTGCTGGGCACCGTTCTCACCTACGCGTCCTCGGTGAACGCGCTGGGAGAGATATCCGACGCCCTCAGCTTCACCACGCTGCGCGATAACGCCGCGCTCCTGGACCCGACCTTCCTGAAGATCGCTTTCATCTTCATCATGGTCGGCTATGGCACCAAGGTCGGTCTGGCACCGATGCATACCTGGCTGCCGGATGCGCATTCGCAGGCGCCCTCGCCCGTCAGCGGCCTGCTCTCGGCGGTGCTGCTCAACTGTGCGTTGTACGGTATCCTGCGTTTCCACATCATCGTCTCCATCGCCGTTCCCGGGTTCTCTTCGACGCTGCTGATCCTCTTTGGTCTCCTGTCGCTGGCGACCGCGGCCGCCTTCATTATCGTATCCAAGGACATCAAGCGCATGCTGGCATACTCCTCCATAGAGCACATGGGCATCATCGCCCTGGGCTTCGGTCTGGGTGGTTTCTTTGGTGTGTTCGGCGCCCTGTTGCAGATGCTCAACCATGCCATCGCCAAGTGCCTCATGTTCTTCACCGCTGGAAGTGTGGTGCAGAAGTACGCCACCAAGGAGATGTCGCAGATCCGCGGCCTCGGGACCGTGATGCCCGTCACCGCGCTGCTGCTGGTCGGCGGGGCGCTCGCCATCACCGGCTCGCCGCCCTTCGGCCTCTTCATCAGCGAGATCTCCATCCTGCAGGCTGGACTGAACACCGGACAGTGGTTGGTGTCCGCCCTCTACATGGGCCTCGTTGCGCTCATCTTCGCGGCCTTCATGTTCCACATCGGCCGCATGGTCTTCGGGCCGCCGGCCGAGGACGTGACCCCGGGCGAGGGGCATCCGTGGAGGAACGCGCTACTGTCGCTGCTGCTCTGTGGCAGCCTGATGCTCGGCCTCTATCTTCCTTCGCCCCTGCATGATCTGCTGCTCAAGGCCACCGCCCTCTTTCCAGGGGTGACGCTGTGAGCGCCGAGGACCTCGTGGAAATGCTGGAGGAACTGCCGCCGGAGCTGTCCCAGGCGGTCGGTGAGATGAGCATCAGCGGTCGCGAGATGCGCATTGAGGTGCGCCGCGACGCTTTGGCACAGCTGGCTGCCTTCCTCAGGCGGCGTTTGCACGCTCGTCTGCTCTCTGAGCATGGCAGCGACGAACGCGACAGGCTCGGCTGCTTCAAAGTGCACGTGGTGCTGGACATCCCGAACGAGGACGAATTGATCATCCTCTCTTCTCGCCTGGATCAGTACGCGCCCACCTACCCGGCGCTGACGCCGGTCTTCTACGCCGCCGACTGGTACGGCCGGGAGATGCAGGATATGTTCGGCATCGTGGCCATCGGTCACCCGGACCTCAGGCCGCTGTACCTGTACGACGACTGGCCCACCGGCCTCTATCCGCTGCGCAAGGACTTCGACGAGGGCATAAAGGTCGGGCGTACGCCGCGCACCTACAATTACCGCAAGGTGGAGGGTGACGGCGTCATGGAGATACCGGTCGGCCCTATTCACGCGGGCGTCATCGAGCCCGGTCATTTTCGCTTCAGCGTGGCGGGAGAGCCGATCATCAACCTCGAGATCCGCTTGGGCTACGTGCACCGCGGCGTCGAAAAGATATCCGAGTCCACGCCCTACGGCAAGGGAGTGCGCCTGGCGGAGAGGATCTCCGGCGACAACGGGATGGCGCACAGCACCGCCTACTGCATGGCCTTGGAACGGGCGGCGGGCGTAGCGGTGCCGGAAAGGGCGGACCGGCTGCGCACCGTATTCCTGGAGATGGAGCGGATCTACAATCACCTGGGCGACGTGGGCGGCATCTCGCTGGACACGGCCTTCACCCCCGGGGCGCAGCAGGCCTACATCATGCGCGAGCGCATGCTGGACTGGAACGACCGCCTCACCGGATCGAGGCTCCTGCGGGGCGTCAATGTCCTGGGCGGCATGCGCCGCGACATCACACCGGAGGAGGCGATGGCGCTGCGCTCGCATCTCGTCACGCTGCACTTGGAACTGAGGGATTGGATCGAGATGGTCACGACCATGCCCTCCTTCCTGGACCGCGTGGAGCGGACCGGTATCCTGAGCTACGAAGCCGCCGTGGACCTCAACGTGGTCGGACCCGCCGCCCGCGCCAGTGGCCTCGGCCGCGACGTGCGCAAGGAACATCCCTACGCCGCCTACCGCGACCTGGCGTTCTCGGTGCCCTTGCGCCGCGAGGGGGACGTCAATGCACGCATGTGGGTGAAGCTGGAAGAGATCCAGGAATCGATCAGCATCATAGACCAGGCGCTGGACTCCCTTCCCGGGGGCGCCCTGCGAACTGAGGTGCGGCCGCCGGAGGACACCACCTCGGTGGCGCTGGTGGAATCGCCGCGCGGCGAGATGCTGCATTGGCTGCAGTGCGGTGTGGGCATGCCGCGCCGCCACAAGATCAGGGACGCTTCCTTCTGCAACTGGCCGGCGCTCGAGGTGGCGGTCCTGGGCAACATCGTGCCCGACTTCCCGCTGATCAACAAGAGCTTCAACCTTTCCTATGCGGGAGATGACCTATGAAGTCGCCCCCGTTCCTCAGGCCGGCGTTCACTCGCTTCTATAGACTGGGGGTCGGAAAGAGAGGGGTCGTCACCAGTGAGTATCCGGCAGAGTCATACGTGCCGCACCCGCGCTTTCTGGGAGCACCGCAGGTCGTCGGTCCCTGCGACGGCTGCGGCCAATGCGCCGCCGCTTGCCCCACCAACGCGATCACCATCAGCGCGACGGAGGTCCGTATCTCCCTGGCGCTGTGCCTCTTCTGCTCCGACTGCGCCGAGGCGTGCGAGCACAAGGCGATACTCATGTCCAAGGATTTTGAATTGGCAGTGAGGGACCCATTGGCATTGGAGGTGCGTTATGAACGCTGAGGCGGAGGCAAAGGGGAAGGAGCTGGAGGATAAGATCAGGCACCGTCTAGGCCGATCCCTTTCGATCCGGACCGTGGATGCCGGTTCCTGCAATGCGTGCGAGGTGGAGATCAACTCGCTCAGCAACGCGGTGCACGATCTGGAGCGGTTCGGACTGCGCATCGTCGCCTCGCCCCGCCACGCCGACATGCTGCTGGTGACCGGCCCGGTGACGAGGAACATGGAGAAGCCGCTGCTGAGCGCCTACCGCGCCGCCCCGGAGATGCCCATAGTCGTTGCCATGGGCACCTGTGCCATCAGCGGCGGCATATTCCGGCATTCCTACGCTTGCAATAATGGGGTGGCCTCGGTGCTGCCGGTCGACGTCTTCATCGCCGGCTGCCCTCCGCGGCCGGAAGCGATCATTCACGGGCTGATGGTCGCACTGGATAAGATGCCGGTGCGGCTCACTTCACGATGATGACGGTGCAGCGCGCATTGCGGACGATGAATTCGGACACGGAGCCGATCAGTACGCGGTCGAGCGCGGTCTTGCCGGACGTTCCGACGATGATCGCTTCCGCCTTGATGCGGTCGGCGGCGGCCAGAAGGGTGTCATAGGGCGATCCTGCTTCCAGCATGGTGGTCACGTTGATGCCCTGGGCCATGGCCTTGTTCTTCAGGGTCTCCAGTACGCCTATGGCGCCCTGCGTGAGGCGCTCCTTGTCCTCGTCGGCCTTGGGGCTGACCACATACACGATGTAGAGGTGGGCATTGTGGCTACGCACGTGCTCGAAAGCATAGTTCACTGCCTTCTCAGAATGCGCCTTGCCGTCGGTAGCCAGAAGTATGTTCATCTTCCCCTCTCCTCAATGGGAGGGCACTTCCATAACAAAAAGGTATCCGCTTCACGCCTCCGGCCCAGTCCTCATGGGGGGAGGTCTTTTCGCAATGGCTATCATGGTCGAGAGGATTGAGCAGCTCCGGCAGGGCGGTCTTCTCGCGATAGATGCCAATCGCGAGAGCATCGATTCCCGTGCAGGGTCTTCTCGTTGAGCGTTGAGAATGCATTTGCTAGATGCGGCCAAGATAGTTGTGAATGGCGATCGATCGCGAGATCAAGGAGTGGTTCTCCCGAACGTTCTCCATTCCGTGCTTGGCGATCCGTGCTCTTTCTTCGGGCCTTTCCAGATAGTATTCTATCTTCTCGATCTGGTCCTCATTTCCATCAGTGAATACCACTCCGCCATGCAAGGTCCGCTCTAAACCTGGATATTCATCCGAGATGAGAAAACCCCCACAGGCCAGGACCTCAAACGGGCGATTGGTCAAAAGGTCCCAATTGACCGAATCCTGCAGGGTGAAGTTCAGGTTGATCTTCGCGCTTGAATAGAGGTCTGGCAACAGATCATATGGTATCTTCCCCTTGGAGATCCTAGAAAGGGCTATCCTGTAGCGAGGATGCTTCCGGTCTCGTAGGTATGGGACGATTCGCTCCATCCCCTTCTTCGGAGGCAGCGCCCAATTACCAAATAGCCCGAGGTTGAACCGTGTGGCTGGCATGAGAAAACGTTCCGTCCTCTCCGTTCCCTTTATGTCATTGCCAACAAAAGCCACATCATAGGCCAGGGATGGATCAGGAGGGCGCGGTCTACAGTAATCCGTGTCTGCTCCAAACGGAACCACGACCCCCTCAAGACCATTTGCATGACCGACCTCAAGCATGCTCTCGGACAACAAGATATAGCCATCATAGCCGTTCTTGGACAAACGCATTAGAGCGCGGTCGTTGCCCTCTGAATAGCCGTTCTGCAAATACAGGACCTCTCTATCGGCGTACCCATTTGGGGCCGTGTCATTCAAATGGACCATGAAATCGATCTTCTTCTTAGGCAGGAAGTTGGGGGCATAGACCTCAGCAGATTCGATAGCTGGAATTCTTCTAAGATACTTCGCGATGGCTTCAAAATAGAGCTCATCACCGATCACGTTGCCACCGGCTCTAAAGGAATTGCCCTTGTCCCATTTCATGTAGAAGCCGATTCGCATTCGGAATCTGTATGGAATGTGTACATATAGATACGATTGATTTGTCATTTGAACCAGAGGTTTGGATTGAGGCTGAGGATTGGTATGCGAAAGCGGCGAATCTGTAGCAGACGTTCCCGGTCTCTCTTTGAAGAAATCGCAATAATAGGGAGAACAATAACAGCGTATCTATCGAACTCATCCAGATGGGGTCTGGTTTGAAATGAAGAATGCAGTTGTGATCACCACAATTAACGATCCGACGTCAGCAATAATGGAATACTCCAAAATCAAAGACGTGTCAATAATTGTAGTTGGCGATAGAAAGACGCCCGAAGATTGGAATGCGGAGGACGTCACTTTTTTATCCATTGAAGAACAGAAGAGGAAGTATTCCGTGTTCTGCAAGCTACTGCCGGAGAACCATTACTGCAGGAAGATGGTCGGCTACCTTCATGCGATGGACCAGGGCGCCGAGACCATAATCGATACAGATGACGATAATTACCCGTACCCTGACTGGCGCCTATGGGACGATAGGGAAGCATTGCCTTGCACCACGGACGACCGAGGGTTCGTCAACATTTACTCATATTTTTCTGAGAAGAAGATATGGCCACGGGGGTTCCCGCTGATGAAGATACGTGACCTGAGAACGCGCCTATCTACTTCCGATTTGACGGAAAAGCAGGTCAAAATAGGCATCTGGCAGGGACTTGCGGACAAGGATCCCGATGTAGATGCGATCTATCGTTTGACTGATGATTCACCGACCATCTTTAAGAAGAGAGGAGCGGTCGCGCTAGGAAAAGGAACCATTTGAGCCTGTGCCGCAGTTAGTTTTCTAGACCCCATTCCTACGACCGTCTCTCAA
>CAZCNG010000132.1:0-6352 GCA_964500045.1 uncultured Methanomassiliicoccaceae archaeon | reverse complement strand
ACGCTCGACTCCCCCAGGAAGACGCCATCGATGATGGCGACCACGGAAACATCCTGCGCCAGCGCGGGCAGGTCGCCCCGCCGCACAGGCGGGTGATAGTCCACCTTCATGCCTTCGAGCAGGGCGCGTGCTTCCTCCAGCGGCAGGCTCGGGCCAAGGAATACGGCGCCCTTCAACGGCGCAGCCTCCGCCCCATGCGGTCCGGGTCGATCGCACTACATTCCAGGCCGGGCACGAGGACGCGGACCACCGGCATCTCTATCTCCGGTCTGCTCAGATCAGCGAAGAGGACCTTCCCCAATCCCGCCACAGTGAGGCGGAACTGCACATGGACCAGGTCGTCCAGCACATCGCCGGTCTCGAGGCTGGGGATCTCTGCCAGCTTCGTGTTCTCCTTCTCGGGCGAGAACCAGTGAGCGTTAAGGCGCTTCATCCGTTCGTACCCGAGCTGCCTGTTCGTATCCGCCCTGGTGGTGTCTTCCCGCGCCCCGTGGATCTGGGTCAGGCGGCTCTGGGCCACTTCGACCAGCGCCCGCAGGGCTGCGCTCTCTGCGTCCATATCGGTGCCCATGCCCAAAGTCAGCAGCCCCGCGTCCTGCATGCGCACGTCATCGGCCGCCGCGGCCACGGTCGGCACGCCCAGGTCGCTGGTCATATCCTTGAGCTGCACCTCTACCCCATTGGAGGCGAACATATCCAGGACGCGGGAGATCTTCTCCGAACCGGAGGCGTCGATCCCGCCGCGGAAACGACGACGCGCCTCTGCAATGGACCAGGCATCCCGTTCGATCAATTCCATGAGGCCGTGCAGCACCGCCTCCTCCATCGTATTGCCGGAGGCGAGACCGTTGGTGCTGCTGCGGAAGAGCATGACATCTCCCCTCGGAAGGTAGGGATGGAACACGGCATTGGCGGGCACCATGACCTCTCCCCCCTCGATGTCGAAGCCCGGCGTCCAGGCCACCGGACCGTAGGGGAGGGAGGCTTCCGCGCCCGACGGCAAGATAAGAGCACGAGGCTCCAGCGCTCCCTTGCGCACCGCGCTGGCAGCCAGCTCCCGCCGCAGCGGGCGATCGTGCACCTCGGCGCAGTAGCGCTCTATTCCTTCCATGATGGCGGAGACCTTGGCCTGCTCCACGGTGAGACCTTTGCCGTTGTAGACCGAGATAGCGCCGCCCTGCGCCGTGGGACGGATGCTGGAGAAGACAAAGATGCCGATGCGGTCCAGGCCGGTGATGTCCGCTACGCGTGTGATCCCGGCGACCTTCGCCAGTGGCTCGACGTGCGCCAGGGTCTCCGCGGCGCTGACGGCACGGCCGCCCTCGCCCCGGGAAGAATGGCTGAGCTTCATGCCACCGCATCCGGCTGGGGGGATATAATCCTTGGAACTAGCGCCGCTGCGACAACGGAAATACTTGCTTCCATCAATGCCTCACCGTGAGCATGTCCAGCTCCGCATCCGGGTTCAGTTCGATCCTCTCGATGAGGATGTCAACCT
The DNA here is from genome assembly GCA_964500045.1 of uncultured Methanomassiliicoccaceae archaeon. Lineage (GTDB taxonomy): Archaea > Thermoplasmatota > Thermoplasmata > Methanomassiliicoccales > UBA472 > CAZCNG01. Next base: position 4,854 of record CAZCNG010000132.1, on the reverse strand, counting down.
GCACATTCTCAATGCTGGGGATCTTGAGGATCTTCGTCTGGATCAACTCGTAGAGAGAATCGACGCTCTTCACATACACTTCACAGATGAGGCCGTGGTCGCCGAACACCTTGTAGATGTATTGTATCTCACGGAAACCGCGCAGCGCATCGATGACCGGGTTAAGAGATGGGCCAGCGACCTCGATGCCCAGGATCGCCTTCATCAACCCGAGGCGGCTGGAGTCGGTGGTGAGCGTATAGCCGGAGATGATGTGGTCGTCCTCGAGGCGGGAGACCCTCCGGCTCACCGTGGCCTTCGAAACGCCCAGCTTCAGGGCGATGTTGCCCAGAGATTCCCGCCCGTTCTGACGCAGGAGCATGAGTATCTTGATGTCGACCTCGTCCATGGTGATCACTGCAACGCTGTTGCAGAAAAGCGCCTGTTCGTTATTAATTCGTTCCGTTGGAACGGATAGAATGAGGAAAAGATGATGATGAAAGGGGTTTCACTTCCGATCGTCCCTACGCCTTGGCGCGGGAGCTCGGGATGGGCTTGGCGTTCATCTTCTCGAGGGCGCTGACCACGGCCTCCAGCTTCTTGCCCGGGATGCCGACCAACATCTCATCGGGACCGATGCTGCTGGTCTTGCGGCAACCGAAGCAACCGAGCGAGATGTTGATGTTGCCCGTTATGTACGGAACCACGGTGGAGTCGGCGCAGGCGGCCTGCACCGCGGCCATCTCCAGGGTGACGCGTCCGCCGTCGATGAAGGTGGAGGCGGCGGGAACGATCCAGAACATCTGCTCCGGCTGTCCGGTGACGATGATGACGTCCGGGTCCACGGTCGTCTTGCTCAGCGGCGCGACGGCGGTGGCGATGACGCTGCCGGCCGGGAGCTGCGGTCTGCCGGCCATGGTCTTGGCGGCTGCGTCGACGGTATCATACATTCCCATATTGTGGTGGAATTCCCCCGCCTTGACCTTCTCCGGCATGGGGCCCTCGCCCAGGGCGGAGGAGCCGACCGGGCAGGCGTTCTTCTCGGCGGGGATCACGAGCATCTCGCCGTCTCTGGCACGCATGACCGACTGGCAGTGGCGTACCGGTACTTCGGTGACGATGTATCCCTCAGGGAATTTCTCTCCCTTCTTGATCAATTTAACAGCTACAGGCTCTTTCTTGAGGCCGAGGATCTCGACCATCTTCTTGGACAATTCAGGATAATTCTTCATTATATCCCTATGTCGTTCAATCATTAACGGGGTTGATATAGATGTCGCCATGCGGCGGCGGGAGTCCAGAAGGACATTGCTTGCGTTGGGAAGAGATCGATAACTGGCTCAGAGAACCGTGACCACCCAGCGATCATAGAAGGGGTCACGCGTGTTCTCGCTCACTTCTGCCTTGCGCTCCGCAGCAACGCACCATCCCTGGATGCGCTTCGCCTCTCCCTCCGTCTCGGTGGTGCAGAGGAACTTGCCGCTCAAGGTGAGCATCTGCTCGGTGACCTGCTTCCAGATGAAGGAGTTGAAATCGTTGATGCTGCCGGCCATGAGCATCAGCCCCACGTCCGCCGGCTCCAGATACTTGCTCGCCGCCGTGCCGTCCACCAGGACCGTGCCCTCGGGAATGAGGCGTCCAGCGTGGAGACCCTGGCTGAGCATGGCCGCATCGTTGTCAAAGCTCAGGGGGAGCATGCCCAGCTCCCTTGCCGCCACGGTACCTAGACCGCTGCCGCAGCCGCAGTCGAGGCAGGTGAGGTCCTTGGTGTCGCCGAGCTTCTCCTGCATCAGGCTCTTGATCATTTCCTTGCGATCGGGGTTGAAGTCATCCAGGCCCGGAGGTATCCTGGCTATGCGCATGGCGAAGTGCTCGCGCACGGCCCCGGCCCATTCCTCGCCCTCTACCTGGAGGATCTCGACGTCCATCTCCTCCAGCATCTCGATGACCTCGATGGTCGGGGAGCGCAGCAGGAAGCTGGCGACCTTCCAGACGCCGCTGACGTGCAGCGCTACGGCCACGGGGTCCTCTTCTTCATCAATGAGGATCTTGGCCTCGGTACCTTGCATTGAGAGCAGCTCAGAAGTATAGCGCGCGTCGGCGAGAGCCATGTAAGTGGGCTCGATCATCTCTATGCTCTCGACCTGCAACAGTCCAGGGGCCTGCATGCTCCCCCAATCGCCTCTTCTTTGAAAAAGTCTGCGCCTAATTGAGGGCGGCGAGGCGTCGGTCGTACTCGTCCATGAGCGCGGCCACATAGTCGTCCTCTTCCCCCGCCGGCACTTGGCATAGTTGGGGGAGCTGGATGTGCAGCTCTTCGCGCACTTCCTTGCGGGACTGCAGGCGCCTGCGCAGGACCCGGCCCATCATATCGTCCAATCCGGAGATCCATATAGGGTGGCCCTTGACCGTCAGGTTGGTCATCGGTGCGCTGCTCAGAGTGGTCCCGCAGCCAGCGCAACCTATCTTCTTCTCCCGCATTCAGAAGTCCCCGAAGCTGTTTCTCATCCGGGGAGATTTATAGTTTCCCTAGGGGGACAGCATGGTGACGTTAAGGTTGAGGTTAAGGCTCTGCACCTTATTCTGCACCGCGTCCACTATGCGGAAGGATTGCGTGGCCGCATAGTCGTGGTAAGGCATCATAGGCCATTCCGGCAGGGTCGGTTCTTGATCAAGATAGAGCAGGAAGAAAAGCTTGTACTGCCCCTCAACATCTACCTGGAAGGTGTAGTTGACCTCCCACTGTTTGGTCCAGTTGCCTTCCAGGTTCACCGGTACGCTGGGAAGCGATACATTTATCCTATCGAAGAAATACATTTTATTGACCTGCGTCTGATTGTCGACGAAGGTGACGTTGCTCAACCACACCTCCACGGTGTAGTTCACCTGGCGATGCTCGTGGTTGACTATGCCCAAGAACACCGACGCGCTTTGGAACGTGGTGAGGTTATGCGGATAGCCGGTGGCGTTGCCGCCGGGACCGAGGATGTAGAATTCGCTGAAGCTCTCTCCCTGACGAGGGAAAGCGACCACGTAGACGAGGGCGATGACCGAGGCCAGGATGCTGATCACGAGAATGATGCTGAGGACCTTGTCCGTCTTGCCTTCCTTCCTGTAGGAGGAGGTGAGCCCCTTCCACGTCTGCAGTGGATCGAATGGCAGGTACGCCTTGTCGGCCTTCTCGCGGCGGTATAGGCCGCCTAGGGCGAGAGCGATGTTTATGGCGGAGACGCTCAACAAGATCGGCGTCAATCTGATGCCGAAGGGCGTGTAGTTCAGGCCGAAGCCGACCAGCGGCGTGATGGCGATGCTCAGGCCGAAGGAGAGCGCGACCCGCTCGATGATGTCCAGGTCCTTGCCTGCGGGGAACAGTACCAGCAGCGCCGCGTACCCGGGGAAGAAGAGCAGAAAGGGAAGGCCCAGGATGGTGCGCAATATCGTGTCGGGGAGGATGTACACCGCCCCAATGAGGAGAAGGGAGCCTAGCACGATGACCCAGACATCCCAATCCTTGCGCTCCAGTAGTTTCATCTTGATATCTCGGAAAAAGGAGGGTCCCTATAAAACACTATTGAAATTGCAAGATCATCAGAAAGTAATCCGGGAAATCTTCTCTCAATCATTATCATCCAGTTCAGCTCTCTACGACGGGGAAGGAAATGACCGAGGGCGATATCATCAACAATCCACGTCCAGCGAGGAAGCGCAGAATGGGCTGCCGACCAGCGGACATCGCGCTGGAGGACATCGTCCGCAACTCGCGCGTGTGCGTGACCGGCGGAGCTGGCTTCATCGGTTCGCATCTCTGCGAGGTGCTGACCAAGCATAACGAGGTCGTGGTGCTGGACAACCTTTCCACCGGCAAGCAGGCGAACCTGGAAGGCATCAACGTGGAATTCATCGAGGGCAGCATCCTCGATCCCAAAGCCCTGGAGAAGGCCTTCGAGGGTGTGCGCTACGTCTTCCATGAGGGGGCGCTGGCTTCGGTGCCTCGTTCCATTGACGATCCCGTCTCGAGCAACGCCGTGAATGCCGAGGGGACGCTGAGGGTGCTCATGGCGGCGCGGAAGATGGGCGTGCACAAGGTCGTCTACGCTTCCTCGTCCTCCGTCTATGGTGATACGCCCACCATGCCCAAGGAGGAGGAGATGAAGCAGACCCCCCTCTCCCCCTACGCAGTGGCCAAGCTGGCCGGTGAGCAGTACTGCCAGGTCTTCTGGTCCGTGTACCGCTTGCGCACCGCGGCGCTCCGCTATTTCAACGTCTTCGGCCCAAGACAGGATCCCAGTTCCCAGTATTCCGCCGTCATTCCCAAGTTCATCGAAAGCGCCCTGGCCCGCCGTCCGCTGACGATCTTCGGCGACGGGGAGCAGACGCGGGACTTCACCTATGTCCTCGACGTGGTGCAGGCGAACCTGCTCGCAGCGGTGCTGGAGGAATCCAACGGCCAGGTCATTAACATCGCCCGCCAGGAGAGCATCTCGCTCAATCAACTGGCCGCCATCATCTTCAAGGAGGCCGATTGGGAGGAGGGGACGCTGGTGCACGCCCCTGAGCGCGTGGGCGATGTGAAGCACTCCTTGGCCGACATCAGCAAGGCAAAGATGCGGCTGGGCTACACGCCCAAATTCACGGTCGAGGAGGGCATCCGCCTCACGGTACAGCAGGCCAAGTCCCGTTAAATATTTTCAAGGCGGTTACGGAGGCATGAGCGAGCGATCCGCCCCACCGCTAGCCGGAGATTATGTGGTCGGAGAGGGTGGCTGCGTCGCCGTCCTTATCATCGGGAGAGGCGCCGTCGAACTGCCTTCCGCCTCTTTCCGCATCAAGGGCATCATGAAGACGGAGAACATCGGCCTGGAGAAGGTCGTCCTG
>CAZCNG010000131.1:0-6387 GCA_964500045.1 uncultured Methanomassiliicoccaceae archaeon | reverse complement strand
CCATAGCACCGATGGAGGAGCGACCTGGCAGAATCAGACGTCGCCGGTGAATACCAATCTGAGAAGGATATCCTTCGTCAACTCCCCCAAGTGATGTGGCAGATGACATATCCTTGGCGAGGCGCGGATCAGCTCCTGGCCGACCTTATAGGATCATCAGCAATGGGTTTGACTGAATAGCAGGACCACTCGGTCGGCCTGCCGTCGTATTCTTCCGGTATGCGTTGAATAGACTCAATTGCGCACCTATTGCCAGCAGGTTATTCTACAATTATTGACCGTCATTCACACCAGTCGCTCTTTGAATCCTTTGGCTGCATGATCTGGATTTCAATTCGCTCTATTTCGTTCCACCAATGATTCTATCAATCGGATGGCGAGGTGCACGCTGGTCGAAGGGTTGGGCATGTCTGGCTGCGCCGCACTCCCCAATTTATGCTTCTTCCACAGGCCATCGGCATTCTTGGTTGCTACACCTCTCTTCTTCTCAAGCAGGTCCCGGTAGTCTTCCGTCTTGCTGTAATCTTCGATCTCCTCTTTCAGAATCGACAATGCCTCTTGGCGCGTGATGCTGTGCTCCTGGCGGTGAAAGTGGAGAATGTACCATAGCTCAAAACAGGGATTGGATATGGCCAGGGTTATTCCATTGGAGATTGCCAGATCGACCGCCTCCCTCACATTCTCTGGGGGATTGTCCTCAACGTCGAAAGCGCATATCGCCAGATCGCCGTCCTTGAGGTCCAATCCATTCTTCTTCACTAGTTTGATGGATAGCTCCACGAGATTGATGGCATCGGTTGGTGATGTCTGAGGGAGTTTGATCTCCACGTTGCAGTCCCTCTGCTTCAGCCCCTCGAAGAAGATCCTCTCCGTTTCGCCCTCGGTCACGACGAGAACAATATTCCGGGGTCTTCTACCCTCCTCTTTCCTATTGGCATAGCCTTTGGCCACTATACCACCTTGTCAGGGGCGATGAAGGGAACTGCGCCATACCTACCAAGCTGGTATGCCTTCTGAATATCCCGGTCCTTCCTCTCACCAAATTCTGCCAAGGAGAATAGCGTGGAAGATCCGGTCGAGGGGTCCCTCTCTGCGAACCATATTTGATCACGCCGGAAGCGCTCAAGATCGAGGAGTTGCTGATCATGGGTATTGAAGATCAATTGGGCCCCCTTCGGGTTCTGCACGGGATCGTGGAAGAGGTCAATGATCCAGGCAGAGATCTCATGATGCAGCTTCGTGTCGAGCTCATCTATTGCTATGGTTCCGCCTGAATGGAGTGCCTCTATGATCGGATAGATAATGGCGAATAGACGCCTCGTGCCTTCTGATTCCATTTCTATGGGCAGGCTGATCTCTTCGGATGATCCATTCTTCTTCTTGACCTGGTGTTTGAATTTGATCTCCGTCTCCTTTGCTTCGCCACCAGACATCAACATCCAGGCGCCCAACACCTGGGGCGGGATCCTTCCTTGGAGTTCATGGATGGGAACCTGGCGGATTCTGCCCTCTACGCCGACTATGCCCAGATCCGCAATATGCAAGGCCTTCAAGATCTCTTCTTTGGCTTTGCGGTTCTGGTTCATGCTTTCCACCGCATATTCAATCAGAGATCGAATATCAGATGTTTCGAGGATGGCGAAATTATTCAAGAACCAATCATAGGCATTGGCAGTGCCCTCATAGTTGAATTGGACCGAGCTAGATATGTACAATCCAGACTCAAGAGTTCTCTTTGAAATCACCTTCTGCTCGGTCTGGTCTTTCTTGAATTCAAAGTCCTGACCATTGCGGGAGAAGATCAGGGCGGGTCTGCCATTTGGGTAATGGACCAGTTCCTCTCTTTCGATCCTTTCCGCATTGTAGGACAGTGCATATCGATACTTGATTTCCTTATGAACAAAGACCACTTCGAACGTCGTGGGCGACTTCTTGGATTCAGGGTCGAATGCAAAAGGTTGATAGTTCAACTTGTTCCCTTTCTGAATTGTGTGGGATTGAAGGACGAAGTTCCTGAGCAAGGCCATGGCCAGATTCAAGTTGGATTTTCCTGAAGCATTGGCGCCGTAGAGCACCGCACTGTTCACTGCCCTATCCTCTTTCAATGCCTCGCATGTTGAGGTATTGTTAGCAAGACTCTGATCGGAGGATGCGATTAGGCTGATCGTCGTCTTCTTCTGAAACGATCGGAAGTTCTCCACAGTGAATTCTAGCAGCATCAAAACCAAGAATGTCGTAAGTTAGATTTAGTCTTTTGTGAAATTATCTCAATAATCAATGTTTGAGCGCATCTTACTGCGACTGGGTTTTAGAAAGTCTCCGACGAGTCGAGACCAATCAATTGGACCATGCATTGAGCTGGCGAAGTTTCTCACGACTTTCACTCGGATGGTGTTTTCAACATACGAACCCGACCGCAGCTCGTCTCATCTCAAAACACCCCATCTGCAATAACAAGAATAATGCACGCTTCTTGTTAACGAGGCGATTCCCTCAAGTACTTATTAATATAAAAATACTTTAATAGGTTTAGTCTCATAATATTTCCTGAGAATTTTTCTCGACCAACTGGATGAGCGTGACGCGCATGCCTTTTCCCCGCGATTCCGATGGATTCTGGTGCCATTAGGTCAACTGTACACATCTTTGCATGGGATTGAAAGTTCGAATGTTGTGGCAATTTGGCTTTTTCCTAGAAGGGTGGATTCACCTTAGGTCAAATGGTGGAAGAGACAATTGGAGAGGACCGAGGTCGTCTCGGTGAGCAACGTTGCCTCGGTATCGGTGGCGAAGAGCTCCGGCGTGACAGGTGAGAGTTCCGGCTGTGATGCCTTGACGAATAACGCGCCGAAGGCCATCGTGGCCAGACCAATATCGTGCAACCCATTCCGCCGATCATCTGCATTGTCTATTGTGTGCTCTGCGATCATTCTATCCGGCTTTCCCTCGATGCCGCTGACACGTTCATCTATCGATGGCGTAAAGCCGGTGATGATGTGGGGCGGTCATGGATAACGAATCATCGTGCCAAAGAAATGAGGCCGCCGCCTGGTTTACTGAATGCAATCATCTGGGGATCATGTGATTCCACAATTCTCTGATGCCATCGGATGAGATTAATAGGCGGGTTAGGTGTATACATCAATTAGTATTGCCAAGAAAATGGAGGTGTAAGAGATGTGTGCTTGCTTCGGTGTCATCAGGTCGATGGATTTCATTCCTACTGACGCAAAGTTCGCAACCAAGACCATTCAGGTCTGCGTAGCATATCCTACCAGCTCCATGGTAAAAAGTCAGGCATCTGTCTGCCCTAAGGATTTTCGCAAGAAGAGGGCGATCGCACCAGGAACCGCGAAGAAGACCAGCGGCTTACTTGCCAAGCGCTACCCTGAACTTGCAGGCATTGGGGCAGAAGACCTGATCTTCGAAGATGACTAGAGGGGATAACCTGGCCATCCCGGATGAAAGCCTGGTCTACATCGATACAAACGTCCTTCTGGCCCATTTCTTGATCAAGAACGACCCCTTGAAGGAACCGTCGACAAGTTCTTCGCGTACATCGAGACCGGCAGGATCTATGCCACAACGAGCACGCTAGCGGTATACGAGGCGGTGGCATGCATCAAGCAAAAAAGGGCAGGAGATAGAGTTGACACCGACGCCACCCTTTGTCAGTATTTTCGGGACACGATATTGGACGGGCTTAGCGAGTTCAAGATGGAGCTCATCGAGGTGGAAGACTGTTCCCCATCGGGTGGCAGTACCATGGCCGATGAAGCTGGCGATCACATCTTCAGCACTCCCGCCTATCATTCTGGGCATGGGACTGGCAAGTCTATGAAGATATTCGACGCTCTGCAGGCGGTCATGGCGGAAAGGTGCGGATGCAATTATATCGTAAGTAACGACTCTGATTTCGCCAGAGCGCAATTCAAATCGATCAGGCATGTTTCAATCAAGGAGGAATATAGATGCTGAGCCCTGGGATGAAGCGGCGCCTAGCCTTTGATGTAATTTCAGAGGGATGGAACACCTATACCTGTCCAGGGGATCTAGTGTTCAAGATCAGGCCACTGCTCATGCGTGCATGGACGACAGCCGAACCTGGGACAAAGGGGAATTGTGACATTTTCCTTGATCAACATCAGCTGATGGTGGCGCTCCCCATGGAAACACCGATCGAGACGAATATAGTGGATCCGACCTCATTCAGTGAGGCGGAAGGAATGGCAAAGGAATCGGTAGAGATCCTGAGCAGAGATGAGGTGTGGAACGTGTATCAACTGCCTGAGTTAGGACTCAGACTGAAAGCACAGTATTCCGTCAATAGCCTCATGAAAGTCATTGGTGGGATTGACATGCACGGTGAGCAGATGTACATTATGGAGGGTGAGACCATCATAAAGCCTGCCGATGAGCCGGCACCTCCGCCATCAAATAGCAAGGCTTAGATGCCAGATCGGCAGCTTCGATGCAATATGTGTTTCGAGCGTTCATACACATGAACATTCGATACTCTCGCATTGATCCTCAGACCATCTTCTCGATCATCTGGAGGAGATGCGATGTATGGACCGCCCCCTCCGAATCGGCTAGATGGAGAATGAAGAATGGGTTTGTTACAGTGTCCCGGCTGCTTCCTCCTCCTCATCAGCACGCCTGCGGTGATGGCGACTGCAATTCCTGTTGAAAGCATGGTGTTGACCGTGCTGCTGGTGCTTCGCGCCCCGGCGCAGCCATGCGCGGACCGTGTCGAGGTGCCCATGGCGACGGCAGTGACCATATGATGGAATGATGCAAGAAAGGATAACCGTCCTCGTTGTATGCATCAGCGATGAGGAACGCATCACGGAGATCTTTGGTCTTGATGACCATCGGGTGTCTGCTGATCACCGGGAGTTCTGTTTTCGCATCACCTGTAAGTGCGGAAACGTCTAACACCGCCTTGGTGCCGGAGCCTCGGGTCATCGAGAACCACATCCACAACCTGCCTGGCCTCCAAGGCGATGTCACGACCTATTTCAGGAACGATGAGTGGTCGTTGAGCATAGCCCACGGGGATGTGGATACTTTGCTCATGGCCAGGAACATAACCCAGGGAGATCAAACCTGGATAGACTATACGTTCAACATCCAATACAATATCGAGAATACCACGTACATCGCCCAGTTCATGCTGAACCGGGCTGTGTTCACCGTGGGGGGGCAGGTCGTCCCTGCATCTTTGGAGACCTGCGACGGCTTTGAGCTGGCCCGCTCCCCGGTCAAGTACGATGGAAGCATTCCCACTTTGGACTGCAACATCACTTACAAGGGGATCAGGGTCTATCCGGAGGGTCACGCGGATTCCACCTTCGACCTTACCTTGATCCATCATTTCCGCGGGGACTGGAATCAAACCGACATCAAGGTCGAAGCGGTGTTCGATTTCAACAACACGAGATTCTATCAGGCGAACGGTACCGAATTCAGCGCTGGCGCGCCCTTCACCGCGGAGATCCAGTACAAGATGCTGCTGACCAACCCCCTTACCATGGCCACCGACGGGCCGATAATCCCGACCGGCCTTTCCAACATGACCTTAGAGTACAACCTGACGCTCAGCAACGGCATGCCGTTGACCATGTCAAAACTGGACATGAAGAACACCTTCGCGATAATCAACGCCACCGGGTCCCAGGCCTCCACGGGCTACTCCACCATGGTATATGGGACGTTCACACAGGTGACCCATGGTTTTCCCGGACTGACATACAAGGACACGCAATCGATCAGGAGCGACCCGGAGATCACGGTCTATCACAACCGGGTCACCGCCTATCCTCCGTCCCCCTCGAACGACGGTCCACCAAACATGCTGATAGCGATGATCGTCCTGGGAGCGATCACGGCGCTCGGAGCAGTCTTTATCCTAAGGAGAAAGAATAAGCGCGCCAAGGAGTAATCCTGGCGGGGAATAGGAACGGAATCTTGTTCTGGCAGTTCAAGCTCGTTTAGAATACGGGTGGGCAGAAGCTCGCCGCTCGAACCTAGGCCGGACCCCGAAAACTGGGTCCTGATATGAGAAGACGGGAGCCACCAGGCTCCTGTCAGATGACATATCCGACGGATTTCCAGTGGGTCGCTGAGGAGATCCTCTAGGATCAGCAAGGGCTAGATGTCAAAGTCAGGTCATAAGCCAATGTTGTGCTATCAAATGGGGGATGCCAGATATCTCAATGTGGTCATCTTCCTAACTTCATAGAAAGAAGAATTTGGAAAGGGTTTGAAGGGTTCATGCCCTATTTTTTCTAGCTTCCGAGCGACTGCTCTGATAAGGGGCACTTGAGCCTTGTAAGTAAGCAATGAAAACTAACCAGTTTTGGCCAACGAAAATTGACCAGGCAA
>CAZCNG010000130.1:0-6562 GCA_964500045.1 uncultured Methanomassiliicoccaceae archaeon | reverse complement strand
TACTGCAGGGAGTGCTACGAAAAGAGGCGCCCCCCGCGGGAAAACAGGTTCTAAGGAAGATCGATTCCGCCGCTAGGCGGTCTAGAGGGTCCAGAACCCTCCAATCTCTTAAACTCCTTAACTTTCATTTCTCTCATTCAATTGCCGGACGGAGTCATCGTTCTCAGCCGAGCAGATATCCCAGGGCGGTCAGCACCATCAGCACCGCCATGAACGCTGAAGGCGCGTCGGGCCGCTGGCTCACGAGGAAGTGCCAATAGGAGAAGATCGCCAACGGCAGAGTGATGGCGATGCCGAGAAAGACCCCGGCCGGTATCACGCCGGCGATCCTCAGCAGACCGGTGCTCAGGTAGAGCAGGAGCACGAGAACCGGATAGAGGCGCAGCGAACTGGCCCCCATGATCACCACCAGGGTGCGCTTGCCGACCGCGGCGTCCGCCTCCCGGTCCGCCCAGTGCACCCCGATAAGGTTGATCCACACCGCCAGGAAGATGGGGAAGCAGGCTAGCAGCTGCGGTATTCCCAATTCTCCGGCCTGCGGCAGATAGCCGGAGAGGACCATCAGATAGCCGCCCAGGAAGGCGTTCGTTAGCTCTCCCAGTCCTCTTCGCTCCAGGGCGATCGGCCTCATCGAATAGGCGAGGCCCAGGACCAGGCCGAGCAGCAGCATCCACAGATACGTCCAGCTGAGGAGATCGGACACGATCGCCAGGATGGTGAGCAACAAAGCCGCGATGCCGCAGACCTCCGCCGCCCGCAGCGCCGCGATTGGTTTCAGAATTCCCGAGGGCAGCACTCCGCTGCCGCCCGAGTATCTGGTCCGCCTCGTAATGCTGTCCGTATCCACGTCAGAGTACTCGTCAGCGTAGTGGCCCATGGCGATGGCCAGGACCATGATGGACATTCCCAGCGCAGCAACTCCGAGATCGATGCCGCCCAGGTAGCAATCGGCCATAGCCAGGCCGACGATGTTGGCGAGCACGCCGACCATGATGACGAAGGGCCGGGACATGCGCAGGAGCGCCCCAAGCCTGCGGAAGCCTTCCCGGGGCATGCCGCGCACCTAGAGGTCCAGATTGACCTGCAGAGTGCCGCCGCGATTCAAGGTCTCATTGTGCCATTCGGTGGAACTCCCGCCGCTCCCCCAGCTGGCCGATCCCAAGACATGGGTGATGGCGGATGACCCTTCGAAGCCAAAGTGGGTGCTCCACTGCGCGTTCTCCGCTGGTGCCAGGCTTCCCTGCTTCACCAGGGCGCCCTCGAAATAGAGACTGTAGTCGATGGTCGAGGATTCAGAATTGTGCACCGTGACGTTCAAGTCACCGCCTGAAGGATCCCCCCCTGTGCCTAGTCCGGACAGGACCACGGCGGCGACCACGATAGCGACCACTGCCAGTACGGCGGCGATGAGCCAGAGCGGAACCGGTTTCTTCTTCGGGCTCGGTGGGACCGACGCGCTGCCGGTCATCGGATCCCCGCACCCCATGCAGTAGACATCTCCCGGGCTGTTCTCCCGGCCGCACTTCTCACAACGCATGATCTCCCGCCTTGGTCGGAGAATGGGGCGGAGCCGTATTAATCGTTGCCAGACGAGTCTACCACATTGCCTAGCAGGACCTCAGGTAGTCGTCGCAGTACAGCTTCTCGTTGCGCAGCACCTGACAGGTGCGCAGCGTTTCCATGAGCTTGTCGTCCTCGGGATCGAGGATGGCGGCGCTGAGGCCGGCCCCCATGAGCATCGCCAGGTAACAGGAATTGACCAGCGGGCGGTCCTTGGCACCGTTGCTGACGTTGCTCAGGCCGACGACCGTTCTGATGGGCGGATCATTGAGCGCCTGGAACATCTCCACGGCCTTGATCACCCGGGGTCCCTGGTCCTGCGCCGCTTTGAGCGGCAGGACGAGCGGATCGAGGAGGAGGCGCTCTGGCATGACCTCGTATTCCATGGCCGTGGTGATCATGAGCATCGCCATCTCCACCCGCGCCTCCGTCCCGTTGGGGACGCCCTTCTCGTCCATGGTGAGGCAGATGACATCGGCGTTGTATTCGCGGGCGAGCGGAAAGATGGCATCCATCTTCTTCTTCTCCGCGGTAGTGGAGTTGATGATCAGCGGATTGCGGCACGCCTTCAGTCCAGCGGTCATGGTCTTGATGCCCGGGGTGTCAATGCACAGCGGGACCTCGGTCACTTCTTGCACCGCACGCACCAGCCAATCCATGGCCGCCGGCCCGTCCTCGCGGCCCGGCCCGACATTGATGTCCAACGCTGTCGCTCCCTTTTCCAGCTGGCGGCGGGCATGCTCCTGGATGAACTTCTCGTCCCTGCGGTCGATGGCCTGCCCGACAGCCTTGAAGAGGCCGTTGATGCGCTCGCTGATGATAAGCATCTCACACCGGCCCCAACATTCCGGCCGCTGGTTAAAAGGATTTCCTGCGTCTGGGCCACGGGAAGAAATGAAGAGGGACACCAGGGGTGGTTCTTCAGGAGAAAGACCTGGGACCTGCGGGGGTAGTCGCCACGTCTTGACCTGATGCCCTCCTGTGCTGCTAGCTGCGCGCGCTCTTAAGGAGGTTCGTTCCGGGTTGATTCACTGGTCAACGTGATCCTATCCTGTTCTCTCGCGGACGACATGGGAGGGTTCTTATGCAAGCGATTCCGCTCCTGCACTCGGGTATCCATGCAGTCGACCAATCTAGAACTGGCCATGGGCCATAATTTCCTGGACCGGGCGCTGCTGCGCACGGCCTTGACCCACTCCTCCGCGGGTGAGGATAACAATGAAAGGATGGAATTCCTGGGCGACGCGGTGCTCGGTTTCCTCGTTTCCCGCTATCTGTACGATGTTTTCGATGGACAAGAGGGGAAGTTGACCGTCCTGCGCTCACGCCTGGTGGACCAGAAGAGCCTGGCGCGAGCGGCGACAGAGATCTCATTGATGGACCACATCGTCCACGGTCCTTCGGTGCGCGAGGTGAGCGAGGGCATGCTCGCCGACATCATGGAGGCGCTGATCGGAGCTGCCTACCTGGACGGCGGGGCCAGCTCCGCGGACGTGACGGTACGGAAGCTGCTGTTGCGACCGGAGCTTGTCCAGGCGGCTCTAGGACAGAAAGACCACATCACGGTGCTGAAGCAGATATGCGATATCAATGGGACGGATCCCTGCTATCGGGTGGAGGAGGTCGACCTGCCCGGCTCCAGGTTCCGCGCCACTCTTATGCTGGACGGGCAGAAGGTCGAAGGTTTCGGGCGCAGCAAGGAAGCGGCCCGGGCCGATGCGGCCATGAGGATGATGAAGCGCCTGGCCTAGGGGGCCAGGACATGTCCGACGAACGTCTAGTCCTTCCCCATCCGCTTGCGCGCCACCAGCATGTTGACGACCAGCAGCGCCACCGCGATGGCCATGACCACGATCATGAGCGCAATGCCCTCAGCTCCACTGGATTTGCTGCTACTTCCCGCGAGATCGACCGAGATATCTCCCATCTCGGTCCCGCCTAGCCCCAAGTACGCCTTGAAGCCGGTCTGCTGGATCGAAGAGCCGCTTATGGAGAATGTCCCCAGTCCCAGCGGCGCCATGAGGACGAAGCGGCCGTTGGCATCGGTCGTGGCGTTGGACCCGCCGGCAATGGCGACCATGACTCCGGCCAAGGGCTTACCGCTAGGATCGGCGATCATCCCGGTCAATGGAGATTGGGGCGGCCCCATGTCGAAACCGCCCATAGATGGAGGGCCCGCATTGAACACCGTCAACCCGTGGAAGTCCGTGCCAATGATGCTGATGGCAGGGCAATAATTAGCATATCCTAGCAGATCAGCAGTGGTCCCGTTCAGCCACCAGTCGCTCACATTGCTCGGCATAGATGTGCCGAGGAAGAGAAGTTTTGTGAGATTCGTGCACCCGGAGAATGCGCCGGCGCCGATGTGGTCCACTCCCTCAGGGATCGTTATGGATCGGATGTCCGTGCGCCCCTTGAAAGCCTCGGCGGCGATGGAGCTCACTCGAACTACATTGTCAAATGATCCCATGCCCAATGGTTCCTCGATATCAAATTGGACTATTGAGGGGATGATTACATTGCCGCCAGGTCCCGCGTAATTCCGCACCTCTGCGGTATTATCGATCTCCATGATCGGCATGGAGCCTATGTTCTCTGGCCCAAGCCTCTCCTTCAAGCAAAGATCGAAGCGATAGTTCCCCATCGGAGCCTGTTTGACCACCACTTCCTCTGGGTCCGCAAGGACCGTCGACGGTACCGCCACGATGAATGCTCCTAATATCATCAGGCCGACGACCAATGCCGCTAGCCCTCCCCTCCCCTCTCCCTTGTGCATCTTAAGTCTCCCCCTTCTAAGCGTCGAGGCCGAATGTCAAATTGACCAGGCGTGGAATCAATCACAGCCGGCATTAGCCTTTTGATTTCGTTGCCGCAGATGCGATCGTCTGCGACGGCGCGTCTCTGGCGCAGCGGCCTTCATGGACCTCAGTTCTGATCGTTCGCGAAATGGACCCGGGCTCCTTCTACTCCTGCAACCTCTTGCGCGCCACCAGCATGCTGACGATCAGCAGCGCCACCGCGATGGCCATGACCGTGATCATGAGGGCGATGCCCTCCACCGCGTAGGATTTGCTGTTGCTTCCTGCCAGCTTGACAGGCACTTCCCCCATCTCGGTCCCACTGGTGCCAAGGAAGGTCGCCACGGTGGTGGTCTTCAAATTGGCTCCGCTAATTGTGACACTATTCAATCCGACCGGCGCCATGAGGATGAAGTGCCCGTTCTCATCGGTGGTGGTATTGCTGCTGCTACCCACCATCACCACAGCTCCGACCACAGATTGGCCGTTCGAATCAACGATCGAACCGGTCAAAGGGGCCGGAGGCTTCATGGGGGTGAACTGGACCAGCCGGTAGATCATAAGACCATGGAACTCAGTTCCCTGGGGGCTGAGGCCAGCAGCATGGCTGGAATATCCCGCAAGGCCAGTGTTCGCTCCTTCCAACCACTGGTCGCTCACAATGCTCGGCAGGTTGCTGCCCAGGAAATAAAGGGCGATGAGGTTGGTGCAGCCAGAGAAGGCGCTGGCTCCGATGTATTCCACTCCCTCAGGGATCGAGATGGAGGTTATGTCCACGCGCCCGCTGAATGCGTTGGCAGAGATGGCGGAAACCCTGACGACATTGGAGAGGGGAGGATCTTCTACGACGACCTCACCGTTCGCGTTCAAGAATGGACATTGCACAATGCTGGGAATGATGACATGTCCGCCTGGTCCCGTGTAATTCACTATTTCGGCGGTGTTGTTGAGCCCGATGAACGGCATGGTTTGCAGGATTTCTGGTCCCAGGTTCTCCTGAATTGTCACATTGAGGTAGTAGTTGCCGATCGGAGCTTGATTCAGCAGTATCGGGCCACCCCCCGTTCCTCCGTTGCCTCCGTTGCCTCCGTTGCCCCCGATGCCCCCGTTGCCCGCTTGGACCGTGGGCGGTGTGGCCGCCATGAATGCCCCCATGATCATCAAGCTGGCTACGACCATCACCGGCCATTTCCTCATGTCAACTTTATGCATATCGAATATCCCCTTGCCGACCGTTCCTGCCTAGCTACTATCGAATTGATATGATGGTTTTTACCAGTTCCAGCCTTGATAAACCTATGGATTCTGTTGTCACGCTCAGGTGTTCACCCGCGAAGTCTCGCTCGCCCAACTTGGCGACTCCCCCTCTCCTTCATTTCAGACCGTGCAGGTTTATCTCCTCCGGCGCAATATCCCTGTGGCATACCCTTCGGTGTGCCGCATTCCGGAGGTCTCCCTTTGTCCAGGATCGAACGTGCTGTCATCAGCGTATCTGATAAGAGCGGTGTCGTAGAATTTGCCCAGGCGCTTTCGGGCATGGGAGTGGAGATCGTCTCCACCGGAGGCACCGCCACCCTGCTGCGATCTAAGGGCATCGCCAGCACCGCGATCTCGGACGTCACCGGCTTCCCGGAGATGCTGGACGGCCGCGTCAAGACGTTGCATCCGCTGATCTTCGCCGGGATTCTCGCCCGGCGGGATTCGGAGGAGCACATGCAACAGCTCCAGCACCACCACATCAAGAAAGTGGACATGGTCGTCGTGAACCTCTACCCCTTCAAGGAGACGGCGCTCCAGCAGGGCGACGACCTCGAGGCGCTGGTCGAGAACATCGACATCGGCGGACCGAGCATGATCCGCGCCGCCGCGAAGAACTTCGAGTCCGTGGCCGTGGTCACCTCCCCCGCCTCCTATCTAGGTATCTTGGAGGAGATGAAGGCCGGCTCTGCCGCCCTTTCCCTGGAGACGAGGAAGCGCCTCATGCTGGAAGCGTACCGGCACACGGCCAACTACGACTGCATGGTGTCGTCCTTCCTCAACCGCAAGCTCGGCGGCGAGGATTTCCCCTCTACCTTCCCGATGCCGCTGGAGAAGGTCCAGGACCTGCGCTACGGCGAGAACCCGGAGCAGATCGCGGCCTTCTACGCAGACCCGTTCAGCAGCGGCGTCAGCGTTCCCCGGGCGGAGAAGCTGCACGGCAAGGA
>CAZCNG010000129.1:0-6572 GCA_964500045.1 uncultured Methanomassiliicoccaceae archaeon | reverse complement strand
TCATGATCTGCACTTCGAGGGTCTCCTCCATGGAGCGCCCAGGCATCTGTTCCATCTCATTGTTGTGGTACGCCTGGATCAACCGCTCGACCTTACTCATCGACTCCTTCAGGTTCTCCTCGATCCTGGTGCGGGCGTCGACCGGAATGTCCTCGTCGTCGATGCCGGTGGTGAAGCCCTTCACCATGATGGCCCCGACGGCCATGCGCGTAACGTTGTCCAGGAATTGCCTCGAGTAATCGGAGCCGTAGTCGCGGGATACCCTCTCTAGGATCCTCCCTTTGAAGGAACCGACCGCCTTCTCGTCGATGGTGCCCATGAGGACGACGCCCTTGCGGACCTTCACATAGGAGTCGTACTCACAGTCTTCCCTCTTGCACTGATTGCACTTCTGGCAGATGGAGGACTTGAAGGACATGTTGAGGTCCTTCGGCAGGATGGTCGAGAAGATGGCCTTCCCGCTGTACATCTCCTTGCCCTTCGAGGACATCTTCGCGTCCACTGGGGGCAGCTCTTCGTTCTTCACCTTGCTGAGGATGCTGAGCATCTCGGCCTTTGTGAAGTAGGCCGCCTTCTCCTTATTATAGGTCAGGAGGAAGCAACCGGTGATGTGGTCGTGGATGGCACCGATGACCGGTCCGCCGAAACGAGGCGAGAGGATGTGCTCCTGCACCTTCATGAGGATGATCGCTTCGGCGCGAGCCTCCTCGGATTGCAGCACGTGCAGATTCATCTCGTCCCCATCAAAGTCTGCGTTGTACGGAGGGCAGACGCAAAGGCTGAGGCGGAACGTGCGCCCAGGCATGACCTTGATGGTGTGAGCCATCATGGACATCCGGTGCAGCGAAGGTTGCCGGTTGAACAGCACGATATCGCCGTCCATCAGCTGCCTCTCGACGACGGAGCCCGGCTCCAGCGTCTCCATGACGACCTCGCAGTTCTTTTCCGTGACCTTCACTCGGCGGCCGTCCTTGGCGCGGATGATGTAGTTGACCCCAGGCACGAAGAAGTCGGCCTTCGGGCGTGGGCCTCTCTTGACCATGTCCTTGAGCAACTGCATGTTGCTGGCGGTGACCTTGACCGGGATGGTCAGCTCACGCGCCGCTTCCTCAGGAATGCCTACCTCATTGATCGATAGACCTGGGTCTGGCGAAATGACGGTACGGGCAGAGAAGTTCACTCTCTTGCCGCTCAGGTTGGAACGGAAGCGACCTTCCTTGCCCTTCAACCTCTGCACCAGGGTCTTGAGCGGACGTCCGCTGCGGTGCCTGGCCGGGGGGATACCGGACGTTTGGTTGTCAAAATAGGTGGTGACGTGGTACTGCAGGAGCTCCCACAGATCCTCGACGATCAGCTGCGGAGCACCGGCATCGCGGTTCTCCCTCAGCCTCTGGTTGATCCTGAGCACGTCGACGAGCTTGTGGGTCAGGTCATCTTCGGACCGGTCGCCGGATTCGAGCGTGATGGACGGGCGCACCGTGACCGGCGGTACCGGTAGGGCGGTCAGCACCATCCACTCAGGGCGGCAGGATTTGGAGTCGATGCCGAGCGGGCGGAGATCCTCATCGGGGATGCGCTCCATCCTTTCCCTTACTTCCTTGGGGGTCAGCTTGTGGCCGTCCTCGCGGAAGGTGGTCGGCTTGTCGAGCGTGATCTTCTTCCTCTCGGCGCCGCAGTGCGGGCACGCCTGGCGGGACGAAGCGTCCTTGGCCGTGTTCTTGGCCTGCAACCTCCATTCCAGCTCACCGCCGATGGCCTCTCCCTCGTCAATGTCCTCGTTGAACCGCTTGACCTCTTCCTCATTGAGGAGGAGCTTGCCGCAGGAGCGGCAGGTGGAGGAGAGCAGCTTCTTGATCTCCTTCACATAGCCGACGTGGATGACCGGCATGGCCAGATCGATATGTCCGAAATGCCCGTTACAGTCGTCCACCTTGTTGCCGCAGGTGGAGCACTTCAGCGATGGTTCGATGACACCCAGGTGGGTATCCATCAGGCCCATCGCTATGGGGAAGCCGTCATCATCGTAGGTATCTGCGGTGATGATGCGGTTCGCGGACATCTTCCTGATCTCATCGGGCGAGATACAGGCGAATTTGATGGATCCAATGCGCTTCGAAACTCCGGTCATGTGGAATCCTCCAGCTGAAGCCTCATGACGACTCCAAGTGAGAGCAGCTCGTCGAGAAGGAGTTTGAAGGCGTAGGACGTCTCCACCAGGTGGATGCTGGTCTTGTTGCCGCATACCGGGCAATAGAGGCTACCCTTCCGATCCAGGATGGCGAGGTGCCCGCACGCCGCATTGCCGCAGACGTACTGCTTGGTGCCGTCGGACTCGTCGAGCAGACGGTCCTTGATGACCATGGCCGCTCCGTGGCCGATGAGGCAGTCCCTCTCCATCTCACCGAATCTCAGACCACCCTGCCTGGACCTACCTTCCGTAGGCTGGCGGGTGAGTATCTGCACCGGACCACGGGAACGCACGTGCATCTTTCCCGACACCATGTGGTGCAACTTCTGGTAATAGATGACGCCGGTGAATATCTCGGCGTTGATCTTCTTGCCGGTGATGCCATCGTACATGACCTCACGGCCGGTCTGCATGAAGCCCGCCTCAAGCAAAGCGTCACGGATGGCCTCTTCCCTCTCTCCAGAGAAGGGTGTGCCATCGACGTGGCGGCCCTGCATGGCGCCGACCTTGCCGCCGATCATCTCGAGGATGTGCGCGACGGTCATACGGGACGGGATAGCGTGGGGGTTGATCACGAGGTCGGGAATGATGCCGTCCGTCGTGAAAGGCAGATCTTCCGGCGCTGCGATGAGGCCGACGACGCCCTTCTGTCCGTGCCTGGAAGCGAACTTGTCCCCGAGTTCCGGTATCCTCTCGTCACGGACGCGGACCTTCACCAGACGGGAGCCGTTCTCAGACTCGGTCATCATGACGCTGTCAACGTAGCCAGTCTCCCCAGGCCGGCAGGTGATGGACGTCTCTCTCCTCTTCTTCGGGGAGAGCAGGTCCGCCGCCTCTTCCTCATCCAGGAAGCGAGGGGGGGAGGTCTTGCCGATGAGCACATCGCCGCCGTGCACCGACGTCTCGGGGTTGATGATGCCGTCAACATCCAGGTTGCTGTAGGAAGTATCCTGGCGAGCGCCCATGACGTCAGGCTGAGGCACTTCGAAGTGGTCCTCCTGGCCACCGGGGTAGCGCCTCTCCTCGGCGCGGTAGGTCCTCATGAAGGACGACCGTCCGAGTCCACGCTCCACGCTGGAGCGGTTCAGGACGAGCGCATCTTCCATGTTGAAACCGTGGTACGAAAGGACGGCCACGACGAAATTCTGGCCGGCCGGTCTCTCATTGAACGCGACGAACTCCATCGCCTTCGTTCCGACCATCGGCTTCTGCGGATAGTGCAGGATGTGACCGCGGGTATCGGGACGCATGCGGTAGTTGGAGGCGCTGAGCCCGAGCGATTGCTTGGCCATACCGGCTCCCATGGTGACACGCGGCGAAGAGTTGTGCTCCGGGTACGGAACCAGGCTGGAGCAGACGCCGAGGATGGTCATAGCGTCGACCTCCATGTGCGTGTGGTCCTTGTTGATCAAGAGATCCGTAGAGATCTGGCTGCGGCAGTGGCGGCAGCGCAAATAGGCGCGGTCCTCATCAGTTCCGGGGTTGAGCCACTCCACGTCGTTGGGCGAGAGCTGCTTGCTGCAGGAACCGCACACCTGCGGCGGCTCGAAGGCCTGCACCGCGATGTAGCAGTCCTCCTCTTCTTCGGCGTCGATCCATTCTACGACGCCCTTCTGGACCAGGTCGCCCCAGCTGATGCGGCCGTCCCTGATGTCGTCCAGGTGCTTGCGGGTGAGCGAGGTGCGGCCATCGTGGCACACGACCAGGGGCCGGCGCAGCCTGCCCTCGTCGCAGTTGATGATGACCTCCTGCATGTCCTCGTCATTGCGGATATTGATCTCGGGGGAAAGGTGCTCGGAGCGGCGGCGCTCGCGAACTTCCTTGACGAGCTTGCGCGGGTCCTTGATGGTGCCCTTCAGGTCGCCGTTCACGTAGACACGGGTGTCGGTGACCTGCTGGTCCTTCACTTCCTCGACGTTCAGCTCGTGGCGCAGTATGTAGGCCACGTCCTTCTCGGGGAATCCCTCGCTGACGTCGATGATGAGCGCGGCGTTCTTCACCAGACCGCAATTCTGCCCTTCCGGCGTTTCGTTCGGACAGAGCCGACCCCATTGGGTCGGGTGCAGGTCACGCGCCTCGAAGTGGGGCTGGGACCTGGTTAGAGAGGAAGTGACCCTCCTCAGGTGCGAGATGGTCGACATGTTGCTGGTACGGTCGAGCAGCTGGCTGACACCAGCGCGGCCGCCCACCCAGTTGCCGGTGGCAAGGGAGTGGAGCAGTTTGTGGGTCAAAAGGTCGGGACGGATGGCGGAGGAGATCTTGAGCTCCTTCTTGCGCGCGTACGACCTCTCAAGTTGGTACTTCAGGTCCTTCATGAGGTTGGTGAAGGCGACGCGGAACAGATCCTCCATGAGGTCGCCAGAGAGCTTCAGTCTCTTGTTGGCGTAGTGGTCCTTGTCCTCTTCCTCACGGAGTCCCAAGCTCAGTTCGAGAACGGAGCGGGCGATGCGTCCGAGGAAGATGGCCTTCTTCAAGCGGTCCTCCTTGGTGTCACCCAGGTGCGGCAGGAGGGAGCGGTCGATGATGCTGTCGACCTTCTTCTCCCGGTACTCCTTCGCCTGTCCCTGAGCGAACTTCCTCTGCAAGTAGACGTACGCATCCTCGGTGCTGTGGATACCCGCATCGGAGTTCGGGTTGAGCTTCTCCTTGTGCACCGACTCGATGTTGGCGTACACGATGTTGTACATCCTCTTGTCCGAGGCGATGGCCTTGAAGACCTCCTCATCGTCCTCCATGCCGAGGGCCTTCATGAGGATGACGAGCGGGATCTGGCTGCTGGCGGCGGGGACCGTCACCATGAGCTGCCCGTCCTTCTTCTTCTCGACCAAGGTGAGCGCCCGGTGACCTTCCTTCTGCGAGAAGACCTTGGCGACCTCCATATCAGCACCGTAGCGCTGGTTCAGCTCGACCATGACGCGGTTGGGCGCCAGGTCTTCGAGGGTGATGAGAACTCTCTCGGTACCGCCGATGATGAAGTATCCACCGGGGTCCATGGCATCCTCGCCTGCCTTGATGAGGCGCTTGCCATACATGTCGTCGGTCAGCTCCGGCTCGTCGGGATCCTGCATGTTCTCCCGGTGCAGGGTGCAGCGGCGGGACTTGACCATGATCGGCAGTTCGCCGATGCGGACGTCCTCCGGCTCCTTGGCGATGCCGTCCTCTACTACGGTGAAGCGCACCTTGATCGGTGCCATGTAGTTGAGGTTGCGCAGCCTGGCTTCCATCGGGGTGAGCGGGTGCTCGAATCCGTTGGCCTCCTTCATCTGCGGGCGATCGACAAAGATGGTCGGCTTCTGGTTAGGCTCGATCTCCCCGTTATCGTCCCGGTGCCTGCCTACCCAAACCTCGACGTTGCGGCCCTCGGTCTTCTCCGGATCGAGCTGGAAATAGCCGCGAGCGTTATCCTCGGTGGAGACGCGCACATTGTCGACGATGCGCTGCATCCGGCTGTTCGGATTATCCACCGTTGAGAGATAATCGTTAAAACTGGAGATATGGTGGTTGACTATGCTTCTGTCCCTAAAGTAAAGATCTACGAGTTCCCGCAACGAATCACCCTCTGATAACTAGTCGATAAGAGACCGCGTTGTCGGCGGTAAGGCTCTTGCGCGTAATCTTGATGATAGATCCCTCCGGGATCGGCTTCTGATACATCACTTCGAGCGCCCTAATGCACGCATCGCTGCGACGGATCTTCGGAAGTTGCTCTTTTGTGATCTCATATTTCTTAAGCATCTTCTTAGCATCGTCATCTTCGAGGACTTCGTGCTCAGGTACGAAAGAATGCTCTAGAACATTGAAGGTCGGTTCGTTTACCATAATCAACACCTCTGGGTCGCGGACGCGAAGGCGGTCGTATCCCTCATGCTACGTATACGCTTTATAAAAAGGCATCGGAAACGGTCGCCCACTGCCACTTCTCCCATGTCTTGTTTCAGCCTCTCACCTTACCGAAGCGGGCCCGCGGGGATTTTCGGCATTCACGGTGTTGCCGTGAAAGTTTCGAACCCCGGACCACCTGGTTAAAAGCCAGATGCTCTTTCTAGGGAGAATCGTCGCCGATCCTCCTACCTAGCTGAGCTACGGGCCCATTGGTATAGTGCGAGCCGGCGGCGTCGCAGAAACGAGAGTAATTGACGCCGATACTTAAGCTTTCTCCATTCACACCATTAGAATTGGCAATCAGGAGCAATATTGTTACCCATTTGTGCACAGCACGCCTCAACAGGTCACGGAGGCACGAAACCCTTTTGAGTATCTAATGAGAAGGAGACGTGCCTGGCAAGACGACCCCCGATTACGTATTTATAATAGAAGCCTAATCTCGCAGGGAGCGTATTACTATGGAGAATGAGAAGATCTGCAGCTCCTGCGGCAAGCGCCT
>CAZCNG010000128.1:0-6651 GCA_964500045.1 uncultured Methanomassiliicoccaceae archaeon | reverse complement strand
GGAGCATCATTCCGAGTTCGATGGGGATCGAGTTATGTCAAGGAGGTAAAAAATGGCAAAGTACAAGGACAAAGTTGACTTGTATGACGACCGTGGCAAGCTTATCGAAAAGGCTGTGCCATTGGAAGCTATAAGCCCGCTGTACAACCCGGCCATCAAGCGAACCGTATCTCTCGCAAAGCGCACCATCGCTGTCGACTTTGCCGCCATGGAGAAGTCTCTAAAGGGCGGAAAGGTCGGCGGTGCTACGCTCCGCGGCAGGGAAATGGACCTCGCCTTGGTCAAGAATGCAGACAAGCTCGCCAAGAGGATCAAGGACATCCTCAGGGTCTCCAAGGACGACGACATGGACGTCAGGAGCCTTCAGGATGGCAAGAAGATGATCATCGTGGTCCCGTCGGAGAGGCTCGAAGCCGGTGTCGAGTACACTACCGGATTCACCGCTGCCGCGGCCGCTGTGACCCAGGCCATCCTCGACGAGTTTGACGTGGACATGTTCCAGGCTAGCATGGTTAAGACCGCTATCTGGGGCAGGTACCCGCAGACCATCAACTTCCAGGGATCTAACCTGAAGTCCATCCTCGAGCCCCCTCAGCTGAATGAGGGTGCCGGATTCGCACTTAGGAACATCATGGCGAACCACATTGTAGCTCTCTCGGGCCGCAATGCAATGAACGCCGCCGCTCTGTCCTCCATCTTCGAGATGACCGCATCCTTCGAGATGGGCGACGCAGTCGGACCCTTCGAGCGCCAGCAGCTGCTCGGCCTCGCCTACCAGGGCCTGAATGCCAACAACATGGTCTACGAAATGACCAAGGAGAACGGCAAGACCGGAACCGTCGGTACCGTCATCGAGAGCTTGATGGCGCGCGCTATCGAAGACAAGGTCATCAAGGTCGGCAAGAAGTACCCCTCGGGATTCAAGGAGTACACGACCAGCGACTACCCGCTATGGAACGCCTACGCCGCCGCCGGTATGCTGTCCGCTATCATGGTCAACATCGGTGCCGCCAGGGCAGCCCAGGGTATCCCGTCCACTATCCTCTACTACAACGATCTGTTGGAGCACGAGACCAGCCTACCCGGCGTAGACTATGGCAGGGCCATGGGTGTGTCGGTCGGTATGTCTTTCTTCTCCCACTCGATCTATGGAGGAGGCGGTCCGGGTCTGTTCCACGGTAACCACGTCGTTACCAGGCATTCCAAGGGATTTGTCAACCCGTGCATCGCCGCTGGTTGCTGCCTGGATGCTGGAACCCAGATGTTCTCGGCTGAGTCTACTTCACCCCTCGTGAAGGATGTCTTCGGAGATATCCCCGAGTTCAAGACACCCCTCAAGGTGGTTGGCAAGGAGGCCAAGAAGCTGAAGGAGTGAGAGTGCGGCCCATGAATACAACCCTCCCAGAGAAAGCACCTTTGCCCGAGATACTGATCTTCCCGTCCCGCCTGTTGAAGGCGGAGACCACGGAGAAGCTGCTGAACCGCGTGTACGAGGTTCCCCATGTGCGTCACATAACGGTTAGCGGCGAATCCCTACCGGAAACGCTGAAAGCGGGTCCGGGCACCGGCATGACTAATGAACATACCGAGCGCGCAAAGATCTGCATCAGAGGCCAGGATGTGCAACTGACGCTGTTGGTCGGTCGCGTCTTCGTTGAGATAGACGATATCGATAATGTGCCTCAAGCTGTTGAGGACATTGAAGTGGTCTGCAAGGACCTGCTTCCCTTCGGCTTCAATCTGGAGGTAGGGCGGTATTCAAAGTTCAAGCCCACTGTCACCGATTATAAGAGAAGAGGGTGAATTAAAATGGCAAAGTACGAGAGACAATTCTACCCCGGTACCACTGTGCCTGCCAAGAACAGGCGCAAGATGCTCGACCCGAAGCAGAAGCTCGAAAAGCTTAGGGACGTAGCGATGGACGACGTTGTCAGGATCCTCGGGCACAGGAAGCCCGGCGAGGACTACAGGTCCATCCACCCGCCGCTGGACGAGTCCAACGAACCCGACTGCCCCATCCGGCAGATCGTTACCCCCATCGAAGGCGCCAAGAAGGGCGACAGGATCAGATACGTTCAGTTCACTGACTCTGTCTACTTCGCCCCCGCCATTCCCTACGTCAGGGCTCAGATGTACATGTCCCGCTTGAGGGGCTTCGACACTGGTACCCTTTCCGGAAGGCAGATCATTGAGATGAGGGAGAGGGACCTGGAAAAGGTCTCCAAGGAGTACATCGACAACGAGACCTTCGACCCCGCGAAGACCGGCATCCGCGGCGCGACCGTTCACGGCCACGCCTGCAGACTGGACGAAAACGGACTTATGTTCGACGCGTGGCAGAGGTACCGGTTCAACGCCAAGAAGGGCGAGGTCGAGTACGTCAAGGACCAGGTCGCTATCCCCCTGGACAAGCCCATCTCCGTCGGCAAGCCGATGGATGAGAAGTGGCTCAAGGCCCACACCACCATGTTCCGTGCCGACGATGTCGACATGAGAGCAGACGCGGAAGTCATGGCCCAGAACCTGAGGATTCACAGGCTCAGAACCCTGTGCGGATACAAGCCCTTCGATGTAAAGGAGGCCTAAATATGGCAAAAGAGAAGGACAAACTCTTCATGGCGGCCATGAAGAAGAAGTTCAAGGAAGACCCCACGGATGTCAACACCACCTACTACAACTTCGGCGGCTGGAAGCAGTCGAAGAGGAAGAGGGAGTGGGTTGAGCAGGCCAACAAGATCGCCAAGGCCCGTGGCATCTCTATGATGAACCAGGACATTGGTGTACCGCTCGGACAGCGCGTCCTAATGCCCTACCAGCTCTCGCACACCGATATCTACGCTGAGGCGGATGACCTGCATTTCGTCAACAACGCTGCTATGCAGCAGTGCTGGGACGACATCAGGAGGACCGTTATCTCCGGTCTCGACACCGCTCACCAGGTTATCGAGAAGAGACTGCAGAAGGAGGTCACCCCTGAGACCATCAACCACTACCTCGAGACCGTCAACCACGCTATGCCTGGTGGCGCAGTCGTTCAGGAGCACATGGCTGAGTGCAGCCCCGCTCTGACCGCCGACTGCTACGTGAAGGTCTTCTCTGGTGATGATGAGCTCATCGACGAGATCGACAAGCAGTACGTCATCGACATCAACAAGGAGTTCCCGGCGGACCAGGCCAAGCAGCTCAAGGAGGCTGTCGGCAAGTCCCTCTGGCAGGCCATCAAGTGCCCGACCATCGTCGGCCGTGTCTGCGACGGAGGAACCATGTCCAGGTGGAGCGCCATGCAGATCTCGATGTCCTTCATCAGCAGCTACAAGCTGGCTGCCGGTGAGGCCGCGATCGCAGATTTCGCCTACGCCGCCAAGCACGCGTCCGTGATCGAGATGGGCACCATGATGCCCGCTCGCCGCGCCCGTGGGCCGAACGAGCCTGGTGGAATCCCGTTCGGGTTCCTGGCTGATATGTCCCAGTCGATGAGAAAGTACCCTGATGACCCCGCCAGGTCTGCCCTTGAGGTAGTCGCCCTCGGCGCCGTCGTTCTGGACCAGATCTACCTGGGCAGCTACATGTCCGGTGGTGTCGGCTTCACGCAGTATGCGACCGCCGCCTACACCGACAACATCTTGGAGGACTACACCTACTGGGCCGTCGATCACATCAAGGCCAAGTACGGTGGTCTCTGCAAGAGCAAGCCGACCATGGACCTGATCGAGAAGCTCGGAACTGAGATCAACTCCTACGCCCTCGAGATGTACGAGCGCTACCCGGCCGCGATGGAGAGCCACTTCGGTGGTTCCCAGCGTGCGACCGTGGCCGCCGCCGCCACCGGTATCGGTGTCGCCATGGCCACTGCCAACGCCAACGCCGGTGTCAACGCCTGGTACCTCTCCATGTATCAGCACAGGGAGCGCATGGGACGTCTCGGCTTCTACGGCTACGACCTCCAGGACATGTGCGGTGCCTCGAACTCTCTCTCCTACAGGAGCGACGAGGGCCTGGTACACGAGCTGCGTGGACCCAACTACCCCAACTACGCCATGAACGTCGGGCACTTGCCCGGGTACGCCGGTATCGCCAACGCGCCGCACGCTGCGCGCGGTGACGCTTACACCTGCAACCCGCTGATCAAGATCGCCTTCGCCGACAGAAACCTGCCGTTCGACTTCGCGAACATCACGAAGGAGTTCGGCCGTGGCGCCCTGAGGGAGTTCATGCCCGCAGGCGAGAGATCCGTCATCATCCCCGCGAAGTGATCCTAGCATGAACCCTGGCGACTACGTCAAATACAGAAGCACCGGCACCGTCGGCAAGGTGGTGGAGACCAGAAACGAAGGTAGTGAGGAGTGGACACTTCTCGACAACGACCTGCGTTACCTGTCCTCCACGCTGGAACCGGCGACCGAGGCGATGTACAAGGCGTCGTACGTCAAGGATCGTGTCAAGGGTCTCTCCTACGAGGACGTTGAAGGCCTCAAAGAGGAACTCTCGAAGGTAGAGCGCTATAGCGCTATCACCGCCTCGGGTGGCGGTTAAACCCCTTCCATTTATCTCTTTTTATTTTTGTATATTTTATTATTATATAATAATTCAATTACCTGGGCGGAGCTTTCGCTCTCTTGAAAGGATGAAAAAATAGGAAAGAAAAAGGAAGATCGCAGCGCGCCTAGTCGTCGTTGAAGCCGACCAGGATCGACGCCAGTTTGGGGTCGTCCTCGAGCGTGTAATGCTTCTTGATGGCCAGATCGCCCAACGGCGAGGGGCTGCAGGAGACCACGTCCTTGGCGCCCTTCAGTTCCGCCACTTCGGGGAACGAAACGGGAGGCATGACGAAATACTCGCGGTGCTTCGGGATGACGTCGGTGAAGACGACGAAGTCGGGGGATAGCCAGAAGGTGTTCTCCCGGGCCTGGTACTTCAAGTGGTCCTCGGGCAGGATGACCTCGGTGCCGATGATCATTCCGTCGTCCGCCATCCATACCACCGTCGGCTCCGGCGGCGGGCGGAACGACTTGTTCTTGATGATGCAGATGACATGGTCCCGGATCAAGGCCGCTTCAATGCCGGTGTTGATGACCGGCTTGCCGGCCTGGGACTTGATATCCTTCTCAATGACGAGGATCTCCTCGGTGAGGCCCTTGGGCAGCACGAGCACCTTCTGCACACCGCGCATTTCCTTGATGACCTTGACGGCCTCTTGCAAAGTGGATGACATCGTCGCCCGATTCCCTGCCCGACTAATAATACTTCCATCCATCCAGCCTTATCTGATAAGTATTGGCGACTCCGTTCTGCAACCATGAGCCTGGAAGGCATCCAGAAGCAGCAGCCGGCGGTCGTCACCGCCCTCTACCGCCTGCGCCATGAGGTCTTCAAGGACGGGGCGCTCTCGTTCAAGGAGAAGGAACTGATCGCCGTCGCGCTGATGAGCGTCATGCGCTGCGACGAGTGCATGGAGGTGCATGCGCACAATGCCTTGGAGGCGGGCGCGACCAGGGACGAACTGCGCGAGGCGTTGCTCGTCGCCATGTACCTGGCCGGACCTACCCAGGTGATCTGGACCAAGAAGGTGGACGAGATAATCGGAGCTCTTTAGTTCTTCTTGAACTCGAGCTTGACTTCCCGCTTGAGGCCAAGGCCGGCGGCGACTTCGCTGCCCTTGATCAGCGCCATCGGCACCGGGCAGGCGCTGTGCTTCAGTTCCTTGCCGCAGGCCAAGTAGATCTCGTTCTCGGAGAAGGGCATCTTCATGGCGGCCATCATCGGCGCCCGCTTGAACTTCTGCGCCAAGCGCTTGACGTGGGGGCACTCCGACTCGATGGTGTAGACCAACTCGCCGTCCTCCATGACCACCGTGATGTGCGCATGGAAGCGGCAGGCGCCGCAATCCAGGTCCATGGCGACCTCTTCCATCAGCGGTCCCTCCTGGTGCGCGCCAGGATCTCCATGGTGCTCTGCTTCCCCACATCCAGGGTGCCGATGGCGGCGATGGTGTCCTTCTTCCTCATGATCGGGACCACGACGACGGACAGACCTCGGAAAGGTCCGGTGGAGGCGACCTTCTTGAGCACCACACCCTTGCGCAGGCATTCTTCCAGCATAGGGCCAGTATAGTTCGTATCGACGACCTCGCCGTCCTCGCACCGAACGCCGTAGTGGTTGCGGGAACGCATCGTGAGAGGCAGTCTTCCGATGACCTCGTGGAACGCGAGAGCGAGACACTTCAGCTCGTCCGCCTCGGTGTCCTGGGAAAGCAGGTTGGTGCCTTCGGACCAGCAGCGGCGGGACTGGTTCGCCAGCGCCAGCGCGGAGGTGACCGCACCCCTCTCCGCGGCTTCGTAGCTGAAGGCGGAACCGACCACGATGGCGTCCCCATCCTCGATCTTGAACACATGGCGCAGCGGAGTGACCATCGCTTGGTCCGGAAAGTTCTCCTCCCCCGGGAAGATGATCTTGTTGTTGCGCACGACTAAAGTGGTGGCGCCCACGGCGCCCGCGCGCACGGCTTCGTCCCTCTGCTCGCAGCCCATCTTGACGCGGTGCGCCATCCCCTTGACGAGCACGGCGCAATCGTTCTTGCCCAGCGTCAGCTCGGAGAGGTCTATCTGCGCCACCACGATGCCGGAGTTCTCCAGCTTCTTCTTGCCACGCTCG
>CAZCNG010000127.1:0-6662 GCA_964500045.1 uncultured Methanomassiliicoccaceae archaeon | reverse complement strand
GACAAAGGGATCGGATCACCGATCAAGAATCAAGTGGTTTGCGACACAGGCTCACCCGACCCATGAAAGACTGGCGGGAGGACAAGACGCGGTTGACCGGGTATTCCGCCAGGGGCAGCGGTGTGCCGTCTTCCCGCAGGAAGTTCCAAGACGGATCTATGGCGGCTTTCCCTCGTATTTGGTCCTCGGTCAGGCCGAGCAAGCTCGAGGCCATGGGATTGGAGAAAAGGATGGTGGTGTCGAGAGCGTGCACCACCACGCCGGTGGAAAGGTTCATGAGCAGCGCGCGGGACTCCTCTTCGCTCTCCCATAGTTCCTCCTTCGACTCCGCCATCTCATCGATGCCAGCTCGGATCTCCTCCAACTGCGCGGCCATTTCCTGCTCGGCCGCGGCCAATTCATCATTGGCCTTCTGCAACTCGCAGTTCCTTAGAGCAAGGGACCTATCGATCCGGTGCTTGCGTACCGCAGCGCGGATCCGATGCTCCAATTCAGTATACTGGGGTGTTGGCTTCCCCCCTTTCTGCAGGTAGGAGTCGGCACCCGAGTTCAATGCCTCGATGACCACCTCCTCCCTGCCTTTGCCGGTGAAAAGGATGAACGGTATCTGATCTCCCTTCCCGCGCAGCGACTTGAGGAATTGGATGCCATCCTCTCCCGGCATCTGGTAGTCGGAGACGATGGCATCGTAATTTCTTTGAGCAAGAGAGGCCATGGCCTCCGCCACCGAGCAGACGGTCTCCACTTTCATGTCCTCGGAACGCTCTAGATAGAACTTGCACTGAATGCCAATATCTGGCTCATCATCGACGACCAAGATATGGATATGGGGTGGTGACATTCCGATCTCGACCTAATCATGTACATCACTCGTATTTATCGACTAGATAGCTGGATTCAAGGTGCCAGTTTGATGCCTTGATGATTTCCCAGTCACGATATGGCCTGTCAACGGTGTTGCGCCCAGCTCTTCTTGGGCATAAGGTCCATGGATCAGATCCCGGTAGTGAATATCGCCCTAGTCCCAAGTGCACAGGGCCCAAAGTCCAACATTTTCCCGCACCCAAGGCTGCTAGCAGCCTATTGATACCTATTACCCAGCGTTCTATTCGCCCGTCGTTGGTGACTCATTGCATGGCCCTCCTGGCGAACATGCCAGGTCGGAAATTGGCAATAGCGAATATCGGCATCCGGGGAGGATGCAAGCCGAATTGTGGGGCCAATCATGTCCTCCGCATTCCTAGCAGCGGGTTGATTGGCGAATAGGGTTGCCTCTGGGTCCCGCATCGCCACAGGTGGAGACATGGTAAGACTGGTATTCGCCCTTAATGTGCTCCGAGGAGAGGGACCAGGCCAATGATCGCAGATTCCCTGCAAATTGTGCATCGTTTGCGTGATAATCATTAAAGGCTGGCCCAGGCCATGTCCCTCGCGTCTCGCTCTATTTAGGATCGAGAAATGACATACTGGTGTGATATTGATGGACCGAGGAATGATGAATCATACCCTAGGCGCGATTTTCATGGCTACGCTCTTCATGGGGTCTTTCTTAGTGATCGACATAGGCGACGCAGCTGCCGTCTCGGCCGTTCCTGGGGTGCCGACCGGCCTATCGGCCCTGCCGGTGGGCGGCCAGGTGGTGATCAACTGGATCGCGCCGTCCGATGGGGGCTCGCCCATTACCCACTACGATCTCTATCGTTCCACGAGCCTATCAGGAACCTATGAACTGGTAGCCTATCCCTTGGGATCGAACTACACCGATGCTGGCCTTTCGGCCGGGCAGATCTATTGGTACAAGGTATCGGCGGTCAACGGGGTCGGGGAGGGAGCACAGAGCAACGCAGTCTCGGTCCTTGCTCCTCAACCGGTCAGTCCGTCCAATGAGGGGGCCATGATGATCATTCTTATCATCATCGCTTCCGTCGCAGCGATCATCGCCGTGCTGTTCATCCTACGCGAACGCAGAATGAACCGATAGGTCCAAAGGGCGCTGCTCCTCAGCCGCGAGCTCCATTGCCGGAGTCGATGGTATCCAGAAATGAGGAGACGGCCTTCAAGTAGGCCCGGGGCTCCTCCAGGTGGGCCATGTGCGAGGCGCGGGGGATCAGATTCCATTCAGCGTCGCTGAGGCCCTCCCGCAACTCCTTCTGCACGGCGGGGGTGGCCTCGTCGAATTCGCCGGAGATGAGCAGCGCCGGCGTCTTCACTTCCTTCAACCGCGGGCGGATGTCCCAGTCCCGTAGGATGCCGTCGCAATAGAATTCGCTCGCCCCCCACATGTGGCCATAGACCTCTGGATGTTCTGCCAGTTTGGCGAAGCTGCTTTGCAGGCATTCTGGCCATGCGGGGAGGCGACATACGTGGCGGCGATAGAATTCCAAGGCCGCGTCCTGGTAATGAGTAGAGGATGTGTCCCCGTCCTTCTCGGCATTGTCCAGGGCCTCCCTCAGAGGTCCTGGCAGCTCTCCGACGAGTCGGCGCGCCTCGCGGTTCCAGGTTTCCGCCGAGGCGAGGGAGTTGGAGAGGATCAGCCCCCTCAATCCGGCCGGTTTCGATGCTGCGTATTCTGCTGCGAGCATGCCTCCCCAGGACTGACCCAATATGAAGAACTCGTCCAATTCTAGAAGTTCTATAAGAGAACGCAGCTCCTCTAGATAGTGCCGCAGGGTCCATAGCCTCTGGTCCTGGGGTTTGTCGGATAGTCCACAGCCCAGCTGGTCATACATGATTGTCCGACGCTCCTTGGACAGCTCTGCAGCCAGTGGCTCAAGATAGTCATGGGGTGCCCCCGGGCCTCCGTGCAGGAGGAGCAGCGGCACCTTGTCCCTCGGCCCTCTTTCCGAATACCAGATGCGATTCCCCAGGATATCGAGCAGGCCGCTGCTGTCCTTGGTCGTTGTTTCACCGCCGCTTGCGCACGACCAGGACGATCACGACTATGGCCACCAGCACCAACAGCAGGGCGATGAGCAGCAGTGTCATGTCGCTGCCGATCGAGCTTCCTTGGGAAGCTTCCAGCACCCCGCTCCTGCTTCCCTCCCCGTAATCGTTGATGGCCGATATCTGGTAGAAGTAAGTGCTCGTGTTGAGCCCGCGGTCCGTGAAGCTGGTGACCGAGCCGGTCACCGTAGCGATGCGGGTCATGTTGGTGACGCTGTCCCCGCGGTAGATGGCATAGGAGGTCGCTGTCTGGAATCCGGGATAGGCTGGCGCCGTCCAGGTGATGGTGAGGTTGTTACCGGTGAACTTGCCCGCGAGGTTGGCGGGATTGCCACAGCGCAGCATCGGATATGGCTTCATATCCTTGGCGGCGGAGGAGATGTTGTACGCGCCGATCTCGTAGGAGGTGGAGGTCCAGTCGCTCCAATAGTTACCCCAATCCGCCGTCTGGTTCCAGTTGGCCAAGCCCGCCGGATCGTAAGCTTGTATATGGGATGAGGAGTAGACGGTCCCAGCACCATTGTTGAAGAGGAGGCGGTTATGTGCGATGTAGACGTCATTGACCGCGGCAGAGACGCGGATGGCGTGCGAGGTGCAGTTGGCCA
This sequence comes from uncultured Methanomassiliicoccaceae archaeon, assembly GCA_964500045.1. GTDB lineage: Archaea > Thermoplasmatota > Thermoplasmata > Methanomassiliicoccales > UBA472 > CAZCNG01. The sequence continues at coordinate 3,114 of CAZCNG010000127.1, read as the reverse complement.
TAAGATTGTCGGAAAGGTAGAGCCTGGTGTTGTCTCCGTCGATGATGATCCCCACTTCCGCGCCTCTGATCTCGTTCAGCTGTACGATGCTCTCATCGAGGCGGGTCAGCCTGAATCCGTAGCCCCCGGTCAACACCTGATTGCCGATGAGGACCACTTGGGTTCCATCGCTGGCGGAGATGCCGCCAATGCTGCAGTTGACGAGGGTATTGTCCCAGGCGAAGGCGTTCGGTCCTTCGAGAATGATGCCGATCGCACTGCCTGCAATGATATTGCTCGAGACCTCGGACTGTACCTGTTGCTGATGCACCCCTATTCCCATCCTACTGTCAAAAATCGCATTGCCCTCAACGCGGTTACCGCTGCCCCAGTACCACAGCTCCACGCCGCTCAGACCATTCGTGAAGGTGCTGTTGAGAACGATGCAATCCATGCTCTGGACCAATCTGACGCCGTATTCCTTGATCCCCGTCATGGTGCAGTTGCGGACCACGACGTTGCTGCAATAGGCCAGCGTCACTCCGTTGCTGGCCACCTGTGATAGATCGATCAAGCGGGCGTTGCTGATGTTGAAGAGGAGCACCTGCTGTGGTGAGGTGCTGCTGTTGATCCTACCATCGTGCATATTGAGGTCCTTGGCGAACAGGAAGTCCTTTCCACCGACCCTGGTGTAGATCATTGCCAAAGTCGAATAGGTCCCGCTGTCGATGGCATCGAAGCGGATGGCACAGCCATTCATTTCGTTGTATGCCATCGTCACGTTCGTGGAATTATCACTCATGACGACCGCGTTCGATCCATCGGTGAAGGTCGAATTGCCCAGGGTGATCTTGTCGCTCTCCGCTATCTCCAGGCCCGCTTCGCAATCCTGGAAGAAACAGGCGTAGATCGAGACGTTGGAGCAGTAGCTCAGCGAATTGGTGCCGTTGTGGAACCAGTTCTGGTACGCGTAGATGTCACTGCAGTTCTGCAGAGAAAGGCCGGAGAGGAAGGTGTTGTTTTCGCCCGGTTGCACGAACATGGTGTTCTCGGTCAGGTCCAGCCCGTGGCAGTTCACAAGTACCACCGCGCCCAGGGTGCAGGAGAATGTGCTGCCGTTGATCTCGATGTTCTGGGCCAGAATTCCGCCCAGGCCCAGGTAGCATCGTCTGAATTGACATCCTTGCAGGGAAATGTTGGACGAGGCGAATAGCAGGATGGCCGAGCTCTGATTCTCGAAGATGCAATCCTGCAGCCTGAGGTGCAGCGTGGTGTTGCCTATGTACACGGCCGATTGCGCGTAGGCGGCGGTGAAATTCATCTTCTCGATGACAATGGGATCCGCAGCGGAGCCATCGCCAGGCCAACCCATCTCTGCCGCCTGGGCGAGGAGCTCCGCATCTCCATTGATGTCGATGCCGACGGCAGGTTCGCCGGCGGCGACCGCCTCCGCCATTGGTAGCATGGCCAAGAGCATTACGACGGCACATAGGAACGCGACAGTCTTCATGGGATCTCCGGTGGATATGGCACGGCTGCAGTAAATAAAGGAGGCATTGCAGTCTAGCTCGAGCCATCGTCGATGCAATGATCCCAGGAGATGGACGGGACCGCAACCATACTATTGGATATGTGGGACCATCGAAGACGAGTCCTTGACACAACCCTTACATCTTGTTCTTGGATGATCCACACCCTCTTGACTACCAGGTCAACGAAACCTGAATTACTTATATCTCCCCGGGAAATGCATTCTTCATCTCGAGAGGGAATGCCAAATGAACTACAGTGGTCAAGGTCAAGGTCCGCCGGTGGATCCGCGGCAGCCCCAATACCAACAGCCAAATCAACCATACCAACCGCCTAACCAACCCTATCAACCGCCAGGAGGTTATCAGGGAGGGCAGCAGCAGGGACAATATCAACCACAATACCAGCAGCAATATCCTCCTCCGGTCCAGCCCTATGGGCCGCCTCCTCCTCCGCCCAAGCCAAAGGGCAAGGGCAAGATGATCGCGGTGGTCGCGGTCGTTCTCGTGATTGTGATGGTGGCCGCGGGTGTTTTCGCCTCCGGCATCCTTAACAAGAAGGATAACAACGGCACGAACAGCAACCTAGGTGGGAATGGTACCGGGGATGCAAGAATCCCGAAGACCGTCAATTCGACCGCCTTTGCACCCGCTGGTTCCGGCACGGTCGGCTCCTCTGGAGGCCGGATAATCGGTAGTTCCGCCGCGGCGGGATTGGTGATCGATGTACCTTCAGGTGCGACCTCGGAGTCGATCAGCTTCGTACTCTCCGCTGCCAGTCCGACCACGACTAACGGCCTGCCGGCGGGTACGGAGTTCGTCAGCCCGCTCTTCAAGATCGTTACCAGCGGTTCCACTCAATGGAATTTGCACAAGATGTTCAATTCCGCGGTCAAAGTGACCATGCCCTATTCTTCCGTTGTCAATGACAATCCTGCGCAGAGCGTCATCCGCTTCTACCAATATGATCCGGACGCGATGAGCCTGGAGCCCTGCGGCCTGATGGACCAGGACTATGACCACAACACGATAACCTTCGAGGTCGGCACGTTCTCCGAGTTCGTGGCGGTCCGCACGACCATGAACTTCTTCGAGAACATGAACATGAGCTTCTCAGTGAACACGGGCTTCACACCGGCCGTGGATGGATGGTTCATCGATAACTACGGCACCTACATCGCGTCAGGCGGCGTCTGCCTCGGCATGACCGCCTTCGCCAAGTGGTACTACACCTTTGAGAAGGGGACCGGTACCGGCCTCTACAATATGTGGAGGGAGGGCGATGTGAACGAGTGGAGGGACGATGCCACGGCGCTGGAGCTAGCCACGCGAGCACACTTGGGCACCAGCGGCATCTGGAAGTCGCTCACCGAGAATGAAACATTATGGGCCCAGGCCAATGCGCGTGAAGTGGGCTACAGCATCATCCAAGGAATGTTGGTCTCCGGAGAACCGCAGATGCTGGGACTAAAGACCCGGTATAACAACGGCACCTGGGCCGACGGCTCGCATGCGGTGCTCGTCTACGGCTACAGCAGCGGCCACTTCCTCATCTATGATCCCAACATGCATGGTTCCGCGATCACGGACCCGATGCGCTGGCTAC
>CAZCNG010000126.1:0-6680 GCA_964500045.1 uncultured Methanomassiliicoccaceae archaeon | reverse complement strand
GCCCTGGATCTTCACCAAGTATCTGCAGGACACGTTCTCCACCAACCTCTACTTCCAGATGACGGACGATGAGAAGTACCTCTTCAACGACGCCCTGGAGATGGAGCAGGTAAGGGAGGCGACGTACCAGAACGCCCTAGACTTCATCGCCCTGGGCTTCGACGTCAAGAAGACGAAGATCGTCGTCGACACCAAGTGCATCGAGATGCTGTACCCGATCGCCCTCAAGGTCGCCAAGCGCGTGACCTTCTCGACCGCCAAGGCCGTCTTCGGCTTCGACAATTCCAACAACATCGGCAGCATCTTCTATACCAGCATCCAGGCGGCCCCCTGTTTCCTGGAATCGGAGCTGAGCGGCAAGGAGACCCCCTGCCTCATCCCCTGCGGCATCGACCAGGACGCGCACTTCCGCGTCGCCAGGGACGTGGCGCCGCTGATCGGGCATCTGAAGCCCGCCCTCATTCACAACAAGATGTTCCCCGGGCTGCAGGGAGGGGACAAGATGTCCTCCTCACAGCCGAATACCACCATCTTCACTACGGACGCACCAAAGGTCGTCAAGAAGAAGATCGGCCAGGCCTTCACCGGCGGCGCCGTATCCGTGGAAGAGCAGCGCAAGAGCGGCGGCAAACCGGACATCTGTGCCGTCTTCAAGTACAATTACTACCTGTTCGAGCAGGACGACGGCAAGGTGAACGAGATGGCCGAGAAGTGCCGTAGGGGCGAGATCCTGTGCGGCGAGTGCAAGATGGCCCTCACTGAGAAGATCAACCGTTTCCTCGAGGTGCACCAGGAGAAGCGGGAGAGGGCCAAGGACCGGATCCAGGACTTCATGCTGCGGCCCCTGTGATTCAAGAGTGGCCATAGGGCCACAGGCAAGCAAGAAATAGTCCCGCGGTCTTCCCTGTTGCCGATGAACCCATCTGAGATCTTGGAAGGCCTCAGCTACCCTGAGAAGAAGGTACTTCTCGCCTTGGACGTCATGCAGGCGCCAGCGGCGCCTGAGGAGATCTTCCAGAACGGCGGCTTCGAGCAGATGGTGGAGATCATGAACGCCACCTCTTGGCTTTCATCCAAGGGGCTGGTGGTCGTAGAGGAGAAGGCGACCAAGCTCTACGGGATCAAGAACAAGGCGATCGTCGAGGCCGGCCTTCCGGAAAGGAAGGCGATGAAGGCGCTCGCCCATGGCGCCCTGAGCATCGCGCAGCTGGAAACAGCCATCGGCAAGGAGAACGCCTCGCTGGCCGTTGGTTGGCTGCGTCGCAAGGGCCTTGCGGATGTGGACAAGTCCAGTGGACAGCCAGTGGTCCGGCTCAACGAGAAGGGACAGGCTACGGTCAATTCACCGATGGCGGACGAAGCTTTGCTGGAGAGGATGTTCGAGGGCGACCTGAGCGAATTCGAGGTGGACGCCCAGCTCATCGCGCAGCTGAAGAGCCGTCAGGATCTCATCACCGAGCGCCTGCAGGTATCTCGACGCGTCTCGCTCACCGCCCTCGCCCAGGAATTGCTGACCTTGGGCATAGAGCTTAAGGAAGAAGTGGCGCAGCTGACACCGGAATTGATCCAGTCAGGCAAGTGGAGGGACGTGTCCTTCCGCCGCTACGACATCCGCACCTTCGCGCCGTGCGCCTATCCCGCCAAGAAGCATCCGCTCACGCGCATCGCTGACGAGGTGCGTCGCATCTTCGTTGAAATGGGGTTCTCCGAGATCGACGACGAGTACGTGCAACCGGCCTTTTGGAATATGGACGCACTGTTCACGCCGCAGGACCACCCGGCCCGTGACCTGCAAGACACATTCTATCTCAAGACCCCGGCCCGACTGGAGCTCGAGGACGAGGAGGTCGTCGCCAAGGTCAAAGCAGCACATGAGAACGGCGGCGACACCGGCTCGCTGGGCTGGAGGTACCAGTGGTCCCGGCAGGAGGCCGAACGGGCGCTCCTCAGGACGCACACCACGGTCAACACGATCAAGTACCTTTCCCGGCACAAGGAGCCCCCGCTCAAGGTCTTCAGTTTGAGCCGCATCTTCAGGAACGAGGCCATCGACATGACCCATCTGCCGGAGTTCGTGCAGATCGAGGGGATCATCATGGAGGAGGACGCCTCCTTCGACATGCTCGTGAAGGTGCTCAAGGATTTCTATGGAAGGATGGGCTTTGATACCGTACGCGTCCGACCGGGACCGTTCCCCTATACCGAGCCGTCGCTCGAGGTCGATATTCTCTACAATGGCTCCTGGATGGAACTCGGAGGCGCCGGCGTGTTCCGCCCCGAGGTGACGGGGCCGTTGGGCATCAAGCACCCGGTGATCGCCTTCGGCCTTGGTTTCGAACGACTAACCATGTTGAAATGGAATCTCAAGGACATCCGCGAACTGTACGTCACCGACATGGACATGCTGCGTCAGAGCACCCTGCTCTGATGATAACCGAATACGATCTGATGGAAAACACCAGGGAGCAGATGTCCCAATGGTCAACGGACCGGATATCCACAAGAACCAATATGGCGTCGTATGGCTGATCGGCGCGGTGGGCTATAGGAATCTCACCGATAGCACCACTGCTTTGCTATCCTTGGCCATCTGCCGCAAAACTGGTGAGATATACACCATGGCAATGTACGGTACCGGGCAGATAAACGACGATTCGATCAGATGCGTCGTCGTCCGAGATCTCTTAATCGAGGAGGATGGGATCTGCGAGGATGGCACCCGATGCCTAAACATAGGTTGTCCGTTAAACCGCACCACCTGGAGGACGTGGGACTGGCTGATGCTGGAGCCCACCAAGGGCTGGTTCGATAGATGCGTCAAGGACCGCAAGGAGATACAGGCCGCGCTTGCGTCCGTTCTGCCCTGCTATCTCCTAGATCCGGAACTGTGGCATGGGTCGATCATCGTATTCGATGCCCCATTGTTCATGATCAACAGGTTGCCGAAGAAGATGATGCCCTGAGCCGGAGAAATATCCAAGCGCAGCACGTGCGGATCGATGATATGTTCAAGCTAGACCAGAGTCGAGATCGATCAAGAAGCGACATGATCGGATTGCTGCGCTAGATGTCGCACGACCTTTTTGCTCTTTGACGTCGATGAATATTCATGGCGGTGCAGGGCCTGCCAGACGGCGATGCTCGCGCACCTTGTCTTCCAGGCCCATGATGGTGTAGGTCTCTGCCAGGGAGCGGTGCAGGGCCGGACGTGGAATATCGCCGGCCATGGCCAAGGCCTTGCTCAAATAGCGCAGGGCGTCCTCGGAGCGACGCATAGCTAGGTATGCAGCCCCTATCTCGGCGTAGGTGCGCAGGAGCAATTCCGTATCTTCGCCGTGCGGTTGCGCGGTGCCCAGGTTCTCCAGGAGAATGCGAGCGTTCTCGGTCTGTCCGCCGGCCGCCAGCGCATGAGCGAGCGAAGCCCGGACCCGCACTCCGGACATACCGGGCAGCGCGGAGGCGCGACGCAGCGGAGCGATGGATTCAGCCAACCGACCGGCACTGAGCAGGGCCATGCCATTGAGCGCGTCTGCCTGTAGTGTGAGCGATGGATCGGCGGCCAGCATCTCCTGCGCCCCCTTCTCGGCCCCGCGCAGGTCACCGAGCGCGATGGCCATCTCCATGATGGCAACGGCCGCGGGTATGGTGTAGCGGCTCTGGCGCAGCGGGATGCGCAGGAGCACCCGATAGGTGTCCAGATCCACGTTGGCTGATAGCATCAAGCCCTTGGAGGCGAGCAACATCTCCGCCTCGCTGACGCGGCCCGCCTGCAGCAAATGGAAGAGACGTTCACCATAATCTCCCTTCTGCAGCCAGTAGTCGGCAGCAAAGCTGTGCGCCGCCCTTCTTTCCGCTTCGGTGCACGAAACGAGCACCCCCTGGCGGAAATCGGCCGGGAGCAGGGCGAGGCCTTCCTCGTCCTCGGCGATCAGAGTCACGCTGGAATCGGGCAAGGCATCACGGCGGAACGATTGGCGGAAGGCGGCCGCGAAGGTGAGGTCCCGTCTTCCTTCCAGAGACAGGGAATCGAGCAGCTCCGTCGGCTTGCACTTGCGAATATCCAGGAGCGGATCGACGCTGATGTTGTTGCGCGCGGCGTAGTCGATCACGTTGCGCGCCTTCAGCTCTCCCAATTCGGTGAGGAAGTAGACCTTGCGTTTGCTCTTGCCACGGCGTACATGGGAAACACGCTCCGAGACCTCGCCGGAATCCTTGAGCTTCTTCACTTCCACGGCCACATGCGCTCTTGTGATGCGCAGGGCCTCACCGATGCCGTCCTGCGACACCTCCATGGGCGACTCGAAGTCCATGGCGTTCTTGGAGTAGCGGGCTAGGTGGAGGATGATCCTCTCCGCGATGGTCAGGGCACATGGCATGTTCGTTACCGCAGGCTCTACCATCGAGGGGGAGGATGCTTTTGACTATTACATGTAGCCTACACTCGGAGCAAGGTATTTCCCCAAAAGATGCGCTCGCCCCTTCATGCTCCTGCTCGTGGCCAGCACCGAGGATGTCGCCGGAACGAACATTCGCGACCGATTGCTGGAATTGGTGGCTTGGGAGGGGCGGGGCAGCTTCCTCGACCATCCGGTCTACTCGCGGGGAGACCTGCTCCTGGCCACCATCGACAAGATCCACCTCAGGGCAGATGACATCGACCGGGAGTTCGAAGAGGCGATGTCGTTCCAGGTGGATGAGGTCATCTTCCTGTCCCGGCACAAGGCGGCGTCCGGTACTCCAACCTTGACCGTACATCCGATCGGCAATTATGGGATCGCAGAACACGGCGGTCGCGACGGCACCCTGGTCCCTTGTTCCCCAGCCCGCATGGCGGCGCTGCTGAGGTCGCTGAGGACCACGGCCATGGGCCTCCCGTTCAACATCTCCTTCGAGGTCACGCATCACGGACCTATGCTCTCCAAGCCCACGTGCTTCATCGAGATAGGAAGCGACGAGACCAGATGGGGCAACATCGAGGCCGCGAGAGCAATCGCGAAGGCCTTGCTCGAGCATTCAGTTCAAGATGAACGCAGGGCTGTGGGCATCGGTGGCGGCCATTATGCCCCCAGATTCACCGAGGTCTGCCTGGCCCGCCAAGTTGGCATCGGCCATATGATCCCAAATTATGCGCTGGAGAAGATGGACGAGACCGCCTTCGTGAACTTCACCCGGGACGCTATGACGGCCTCCGGCGCTGACTGTACCTTCATCCACCGGAAGTCCATGCCCGGAAGCAGAGCGACCCTGCTCAGGAAGTTGCTGGAAGATGCCGGGATCGTGGTCGCAGAAACCGACCAGTTCCCTTCACTCTGATTCATCATCTCGCTTCTCGCTCCCGAGCGGCTTGCCGCAGATGGGGCAGAGAGTCCACTCGGCCATGGCCTCGGAGCCGCAATGCGGGCAGCGGGTTTGGGCCGTGGCCCTGCGACGGGACCGCGGCTCTTCCTTCACGACGCCGCCCCCTTGGCGCGAATCGAGGAAGATCAGCAGGCAGCCGACGAAGGCCAGAATGGAACCAAAGATGGAGAAGAACGGAGCGACTCCGAAGATCGCCCCACCAGTGAGTAGATTCATCGTCACCAGGATGGTGCCGATCGTGACCAGGGCCAGGGTGGCCGAGGCGATGATGCAGCCGGCAGCGGCCATCCGCGCCGCAGCGATCGCGTCCAGATAGTTACGCAGCAAAGAGAAGACGCAGAGCACGGCAATGGCGATGCCTAGCAATGGAAGGATGAAAACGATCAGGTAAATGTAGTCAACCTGCAGCAGGGTGCAGATGTATCCGTTCGTGGCTGGCGAGGACCTTACCCATGGGAAAAGGGCGGCCAGAGCAAGTATCGCCCCACCGAGAATTCCCATCACGGAACCAGTGAGCCAAGCCAATTGCCACGTGGGCATCGGTTCCCCGAGTTCCAGCGCCTCCTCCCCCATCAAGTCGGCATGCGCTTCCCGCTATTAATTAAGCTACGGGCCCACGTAGGTGCCCTGGAACGGCTCACCGCGCACCGCGCGGCCGAGGTCCTCGAGGTCCCTTCCAGCCACGATCAGAATGGGGATGGAAGCACCCATAGCGATCTCCGCCCCTTTCTTGTCGAAAACGTCCGAAGGCCCAGCGCCATGCAGGCCCTTGTTGACCAGGGTGTGCAATTCGGCATGGGTCATCTTCTGCAGGCGTACGGCGTCGGCATGTTTGCGCGGGTCCTTGGTATAGGCTGCCGGTACCGAAGTGGCGTTGATAATGCGGTCCGCGCCGATCTCCGCCGCCACCATCGCCGCGACAGCGTCCGTGGTATGGCCCGGTTCGGTCCCACCCATGACCACGATGCCGCCCTTGCGGCCGAGCTCCGCCGCCTCCTTGGCACTGGTGGGCATTCCCTGCGCGGCAGCGCCGCCTAGGGCGAGCTGCAGGAGCCGGGCGTTGATCCGCGTGACCATGATGCCCATCTCGTCCAACTGCCGCTCCGAGGCCCCCAGGGCACGGCCTTCGGTGATGTAATAGCGGGCCACCTTGCCCCCACCGCACACCAGATAGAGATGGTATTCCTTGCTGGCTTCATGGATCAGGTCTGCCAGAGATGACAAATAACGGCTGTCCTCGTCACCGGGAATGAGGACCGAACCCCCCAGAGAAACCACCACGCTCTCCATGGATAGCACCAACAGATTTATTTGGGTAGACG
>CAZCNG010000125.1:0-6708 GCA_964500045.1 uncultured Methanomassiliicoccaceae archaeon | reverse complement strand
ACAAGGCAGATGATGTGTCGCAGCTCCTCAATGATGCCCTGGCGGGAGCGTTGCGACTGCTGGACTTCGACGCCGGCGGGATCTACCTGGTGGACCGTTCCACACGAACGGCAAATGTTGTCTGCTCAAAGAATCTTTCACCGGTATTCCTGGCTGGAGTTCAAACTCTTTCCATTGATGAGAAGCCTTATGATACCTTGTTCATCAAGAATGAGCCGATAATCACCGATGATTTTGCACAGATCAATCCTGACCTGGTGAATAGATTTGGGTTCCAGTCAATGGCCAGCATCCCGCTGTCCTCCAAGGACATGGCCATCGGGGCTCTGAATGTCGCCAGCACTAGACGACATATGATATCTGAAGATGAGAAACAGGCGCTTATCTCCATCTGCCGGGAACTCGGCAATTCGATAGAAGGGATAGAGGCGGAGAGGGAAGCAAAGAAAGCGGCAGAGAATCTGGAGGCCCTGTTCAACTCGATCGATGAGATGGTCTTTGTGTTGGACATGCAGGGGTGCATCCTGGAGGTAAATACTGCGGTCCAGAAACGCCTGTCATACACATCGGATGAGCTGGCAGGTAAGAATGTGCTGCTATTGCATGTGCCCGAACGGCGGGACGAGGCGCTGCAGATCGTTCAGGGAATGATCGCCGGGACGGCCAGTTCCTGCCCTGTGCCCCTTCTTGCCAAGGACGGCACCCGCATCGAGGTCGAAACAAAGGTCACCCGAGGCCGATGGAATGGACTAGAAGTGCTTTTCGGGGTGAGCAGGGACATCACCGAGCGCAAGCGGGCGGAGGAGGCGTTGCTCCAGATTTCCGAGCGTCTTTCCCTGGCGACCCGCGCCGGCAGCGTCGGCATTTGGGACTTCAATGTCGTTGATAACAAGCTGACCTGGGATGACCAGATGTTCAAGCTCTATGGGATCAATGAGCAACAATTCAGCGGGGCCTATGACGCCTGGAAAGCAGGCCTTTTCCCGGAAGACGCGCAGAAGGGCGATGAAGAGATACAGATGGCGCTGCGCGGAGAGAGGGAGTTCGACACCGAGTTTCGTGTCCTCTGGCCGGACGGGACCGTCCGCCACATCCGTGCCATCGCATTGGTGCAACGCGACGCTTCGGGCAGACCGTTGCGCATGGTCGGCACGAACTGGGACGTCACCGAGCGCAAGGCCGCAGAGGAGGCGCTGAGAAACGCCAGCATCAAGTTGGGCATCCTGAACAGCATCACCAGGCACGACATCACCAATCAGATGATGGCCCTCTCTGGCTTCCTGGAACTATGCAAGCGCCGCGAGAAGGACCCTCGTTCGGTGGAGTACCTCGACAAGATGGCCCATGCGACCGAGAATGTGCAAAGGCAGATCGCCTTTACCAAGGAGTATCAGGACATCGGCGTAAAGACTCCCGCCTGGATATCACCCGGGCGCCAGACCGCGGAGGCCTTTGCCCTGCTGCATCCGAGCGGGGTGGAATTGGAGGATGTTACCAAGGGTGTTGAGCTCTTCGCCGACCCCCTGGCGGAGAAAGTACCGTACAATCTGATCGATAACTCCGTGCGGCACGGAGAGCGTGTCTCCCGCATCAAGGTGAGTACGAAGCAGGTAGGCGATGCCGTGCTGATCGTGTACGAGGACGACGGCGTGGGCATCAGCGCCGAGGACAAGAAACGCCTCTTCGAAAAGGGCTTCGGCAAGAACACCGGCTTCGGACTGTTCCTCACTCGGGAGATATTGGCCATCACCGGAATCACTATCACGGAGACGGGGAAGGTAGGAGAAGGTGTGCGCTTCGAGATGCTGGTGCCACCTGGCGCGTGGCGTCTCCCCCCCCCCCGATAGAGCAGTAGCTCGACATGCTAGGTTGCATTGGACCATCTTCACAGGATCGCGGTATATTCGCAATGCATCGCATCGCGCCCCGGGCAGCGCCACCCCGAGACCGCCAATGATCATGGCCTCGGAGGTCGTGGCGTCGAGGCGCTGCGCGCTCGTGAATGAAGACTGGCAGTTGAAACGCTCAGCGGAGGGCGGACCGCTCGTAGGTCCCTATCTCACGAGCCGACCACACGCGGGGCGCCGGACGGGCGCCCCCTTGGTTGAAGGACGCACAGTGCAGGCATGACAACCCGCGAGGCGATATTCGGTCCGCGGATTAGCGCTTGCGCCACCCTATGCCGCCCACTCTCCCTGCGACAATACGATGCCGGGGCGACTCCCTGATCGGAGAGCGGCCTTGGGCAGGTTGGTGTCACCCGGCTCTCAGGCAATCAGAAGCGTTGCGATCGGGTACATTCGCTCCAAGGTAGTTGCTTCTCGGAGATTTCGGTCTTCACATGTGCGCCCCGGGACGGGGCCTGTGATCGAGTCCGAACCTATTTCCTGCGAGAACAGCAGAAACTACGACAACGGATTTAGAGGACTAAGAATTGGAAGAAGAGAATTAAGCTAGTGAAAGGGAGTGGATGAGGTGGGATCTGAACCCCCAGCCGCAGCTTAGGAGCATGCTGCCATTTCTTCACACACCTTTTCCTTTCCTCCTGATCAGAAGTGCCACCGCAATGGCCAAGATCACTACGGTGGAGATTGCGATGGCCAAGAAGACCATGGCGTTGTCTCCTTGAGATGCAGCACCTACCGGGATGGAGATAGCTCCCACTCCGGCAGAGTTGACCGCCTGGACTTGATAGATATAGGTCGTACCGGGTGTTCCAGTGGTGTCCTCGTAGTTGAGAGCAGAGAAGCTGATATTGGCCAACAATTGCATTCCACTGGACAGGGAACGGTAGATCTTGTAGCCAGAGATGGGGCTGCCGCCGTTGGATGCAGGTGCCTGCCATGAGATAATCACCTTGTTCGGACCTGCCGAGGCAGCGACGTTCTGCGGCATGCTAGGCACTGTGGCGGGTGTGATGACTATTGCGGGGCTGCAGGTTCCATTTCCCATGCTGTTATGGGCTGCGATGGAAAAGGAGTAGGTCTGCCCATTTGTTAGTCCGGTGATATTAGCCGAAGTATCAAAGACGACCGTCGGGAGGATGACCCCATCCTGACAGATGACATAGGAGTCGATGGTCCTGCCGCCATCATCGCTCGGCGCGGTCCAGTTCAGCGCTACCTGTCCGTTGCCTGGCAAGGCAGAGATGTTGGCGGGGATGCCAGGGACCGCTGGAATCACCGTACCCATCAACAATCCACGGAAGTCCTCACCGGGATTTGGAAAATTGGATGCTGTGAATGCGTGGCCTCTCAGCCCCCAAGGGGTATCCCGTATCCAATCCACACCTACATCGATGGGCGCGATCATGCCTAGGAATGACAGGGATGTCAGGTGGGTGCAATAATTGAAAGCGTCCTGACCGATGGAAGTGACATTCCTCCCCACGACCATGGAGGTGGTCCAAGTACAGTATCGGAATGCTTCTCGCCCGATGGTGGTGACGCTGTCCGGTATCGTCACGGAGGTCAGGCCGGTGCATTCCAAAAAGGCCCAGGCCCCAATGGAAACAACCTTTTCGCCGATTGCCACGGAGGTCAATAAGGTGCATTGGGCAAATGCTCTGTCTCCGATGGAGGTCACAGTATTCGGCATGATGAATGGACCAGATCTGCCACCAGGATATTGGACGAGCGAATCGGTCTTATTGTAAAGCACCCCTCCCACGGATTCATAGGATGGGTTGCCCCTCAGAACATCTATGGCGGTCAGACTGGTGCATTTCATGAATGCGGCGTCACCTATCGAAGTGACGCTAACTGGTATGGTTACCGAGGTGACGTTACCACAGTTCCAGAACGCATATTCCCCTATGGCCGCCGTTGCATAGCCGCCCAATGTCGAGGGGATCGCTATCGCTCCGCCCGTTCCCGTGTATTTGGTTATCGTAGCCACGATAGGACGGCCGCCGAGCGTATAGGTGTAGTCGCCATCTTGGGCCGCGACCGCCGCGTCCGGGACGACCACGATGAGCATTGCTAGCAGCAATACCAGCAGCAAGAATGCGAACGACATACGTATTCTTGTTATCTTCTTCATGTGATGATCACCTGAAACAAGCGGCCCGTTTCAATCAGAACGCGCTGTAAACATACAGTCGATTCATTGCTCTAATAAATTGCCTGCATCGTTCTTGCGGCAGTGCAGGAGCGATTCCAATGACGCCCCTGCTACTGCTCGGAACATGGCAAGACCAAGTCTAAATTGACTCGACCCGGGGCGAGCCGTGATTCCTGAATGTTCCTTTTGAGAAACGCGAACGGTTCGAGCTTGATCAATGTGCAGGCCACGCCCTGCCATGACCCGGCCCTCTGGACTGCATTGGAGATGCAAAGACCGTGCGCCTAGACCTGCGGGTTATGAACATCAATGAGGGAAGCATGATTGCTAGAAGAAGGAGCGGACGAGAGGGGATTCGAACCCCTCGCTATCCAGCGTGTCAATTTCCAATTCTTAATGATTAACACGAATGGAGCAACGCGTAACATGCACGACAACAGCGAGGGGGCCTGCCAGCCCATAGAGCAGCTTATAAAGGCTGCAAGAGTGCCCGAAAAGCCCGGACTAATTCACGTTTTCCGATGCAAATCTCAGGGTGATTGCGATGCATCCTGCGAGATCCGTAGCGAGAGCCCCGGATGGGAGGGGCCCTAATGGAACACTCCCTCAAGCTTGACACCGCTTTCTTCCAAGCAGTCCTCGAAGGCGTCAAGACCTTCGAGTTGAGGAAGAACGACCGGGGCTTCGCAGTAGGGGACGACATGGTCCTGCACGAATGGAAGCAGGGGACCTACACGGGGCGTTCCACGCCCGTGCGCATCACCTACCTCCTTCAGGACTACCAAGGCCTCGAGGAAGGCTTCGCCATCCTGGGCATCAAGAGGTCCACCTAATGATCTCCAAGTTCACCATCACTAACGCGAGCACCGTCAATGCTCAGTGGGCCTACATCATGGAGGGGGAGTTCACCAAGGCCATCCTGAGCGTGGACCCCAACGGCAAGGCCCGGTCGGTGGCCATCACGGACATGGACCCCATGGCCGTCGAGGACCTCGAAGAGATAACCAGGATGGCTCGAGCTTACAGCAACCCCCTGGGGAGCTTCCTATGAACCCCTGGGATGTGCAACGCGCGAGGGTCTGCCAGAATCACATGAGTGGCACCCTTGCGATCGGGATACCCAAGTGTGGCAACGACCGCGAGGTCAGGACCACGATCAAGTACAACGCCGTCGAGAGCGACACCTTGGAGCTCTGCCGGATGTGCATGAGCAAGGTGCGCAAGGACGCTCACCAGCACGGCTACGCCGTGCACTCAGAGGCCTTGAAATGAACTACATTGAACCAATGATACTGACCAACCAAGAGGAGATCGAGGAGCAAGTGGTGCTCAAGAACGCCAAGTACATCGCGGAGGCCTGGGGCTCCATCGTCTCCAGCCTCAACGAGGGCGATACGGTGGAGGCCTTCAATCAGTTCCTGGGGGCCCTGCTGCTGGTGAAAGACCCGGACGCAGGCACGAAGAGGTCCCTGGAAATGACCGAGGCCCAGTACAATGAGCTCACGAAGTTCATGTGGCAGGACTTCACCCCGGCCAACCGGGATGAACCACCCACCACGGAGTACGTGGGGCCCGATTGGCTCCCCGACTTCGAGGACCTGCCGGTGGCCCCGTGAGTGGTCACTCGAGGATGGACGGACCGTTAACTGCAGGTGCACGGTGACCTACCGGAGAAACTGATGCCATAGTCTTTCTTGTGCATGACCCATTCAAT
This sequence comes from uncultured Methanomassiliicoccaceae archaeon, assembly GCA_964500045.1. Taxonomy (GTDB): domain Archaea; phylum Thermoplasmatota; class Thermoplasmata; order Methanomassiliicoccales; family UBA472; genus CAZCNG01. The sequence goes on along the minus strand of CAZCNG010000125.1, from coordinate 932 downwards.
GGATGGGTCATCATTGACAGATGGCGCCCAGGCTTAATGCAATTGCATTCTTCCCTGATGGTTCCTTGATCAAACTCTCCAAATCGGTGAATGAGAACGCTCTTTATCTCTCAAGCCTCTCCTCGGTCGAAGGTCGTGGAGTGCTAGACTAATGCCGATCAAGGTCACAAAGAAAGGGGACGACCTGGACGACCTGTACACAGCAGAGGTGATCCCTCCGCCTGAGACCTGGAGATTGCTCCACCCCATGCCGAATTACGAATTGGGCAGGAAGCTGATTGGCTATGGCGAATAAATTTAATGTAGTTGTATATATAATAATAACATTCCGAAATTTAGATGGGAAATGGTCATATGGAATTTGACGAAATCAAACAAGACATACTAGTCTGGAGACATTTTGGGTGGAAACGTGACTATCGACTTTTCATGAGAGGGAACTGTGTATCGTTCCTTAGACCAAAGGGAGGTTGGCGAAATTTCGATGTATTCTCAGCAGCCGCAGGCAAGGAGGATCTAGAGATCAAAATGAACAACTTCACTAGTGGCAATATATTATTCAAAGAGAAACAATCGCAGACAGTTGTTGCAGAAATGGAGCACGCACACCCACAATCCGCAAATGTGTGGATAAAGGGAGGATCATTCAGAGTATTCAATCGGCTGGATGCATGCAGGTTTCAATCTGTCATACATCCCACCATGGAATGGAGGACAATTCTGGAGATGAAGTATCTGGATTACCATGGACGGCAACACAGTATGGAAGAGGCCGTGGCACCTGACGGCGTTCAAGTCGCGACGGTGAGATTTCTAGAGATTGAAGATAGAGATCCAGACCCATACCTTATGGCGTTGGTTTCGATGATATATTGCAGGTTCTCTCTCACTTCGAGTGGGTGATCGGCATATCTCGTGATATGGGCAGGTCT
>CAZCNG010000124.1:0-6721 GCA_964500045.1 uncultured Methanomassiliicoccaceae archaeon | reverse complement strand
GAAGGTGGACTTGCCGACATTGGGCTTGCCTACTATACCGATCTGCATCGCTATCAAAGGGAGAAGGCGGTTACGGGAAAAAAGGATTGCCCGTCGCGCCCGCTCAACCGGGCGGAATATTGAGGTCCTGTGGTCCTGGTGTGCGGTCGGGAAAGGCCACTTTGGCACGCAGCGCGAGGAACGAGCTCGGAGCATCAGTGGCCATGCGCAACGCCGTTTCCATGGGCATGGCGAAGGACATCTTTTCCTGGGGGAACCAATCATCACCGGTCGGGTCGCAAGGCCCGGTGATGCAGCATGGTGGCATATTCTCTGCCATGCCAGCCGGGTAGGTGACGAAGGTGGCGCAGGACGGCCCCCAGGGAAGGCGCACCTCGTTGATGGGATCTTGTGAACCGTAATGGGCGAGGCCGGAGAGGGCGCGCACTTGCTCTGCGTCGCCGAAGAGCAGCAGCGACAGTGGTCTGCCCGTGAACTCGCGCGTCACTGGGAAGAAGCCGAGGACCTTCCCCGGAGGTCTCATGGGGCCGATGGCCTCGAGCGAGCGCAGGACCAGGTCTGGATCTCGCTTGAGGTACTCGGCCGCGCCCTGTCGGTAGTCTCTGCTGCCACGGGAGACGAAATGCTCCAGACCGCGGTAGGGTGGTCGGAAACCCCACCACGTCTGAGCCCCTGGGCAGAATTGCAGGTGACCCTCGCCGGCGTAGGAACATGGGTCTCCATCCCGAGCCATGATGTACAGCGCCTTGGCGGTGCAGCGGTCGATGCCCCCGATGCCCATGGCATTGGGCGGCGGTGCGTCCAGCGCCGTGATCACGATGGGGTGGTCCTTCAGCATGGCGCTCTTCTTCAGGATCTCACCGGCTTCTCTCAGGTCCATCTTTATTCCTCGCTGCAGAGCACGATGCGGTAACGTGCCTGATTCGCCTTTAGCCTTTCCATGGTCTCATTGCACTTCTGCAGCGGCATGACCTCGAGCATGGGCATAATGTGATCCCCGGCAGCGAAATCGAGCATCTTGAGGATGTCAGCCCGCGACCCAGTTGTGCCGCTACCGATCCTTTTCTCTCCGAACATCAGCGATGCGGGCGCAATAATATCCTCGGCGCCACGGCTCAGAGCTATCCGCCCGTCCTCCCTATGCCGCATTCTCAGAAGGTTCGCCGCCTCTATCCCTCCTTTCTCCATGGCGGTGTAGGCGTGGATCTTATCCCACCTCCAATTCCCTAGGGACCGTGGCTGGGCTGGTACCCTTTGAAATATCCAAAAGGCCATGCGTCTGCCGGATGAGGAATTACTTCAGTCTTCTGAAGAAGGTGTCCCTATTCATCACCATGGGCATGGTAGCTATCGTGCTGGTAGCTATTCTGATGATCCTCGCCTACGATGTCTACGCTCTCTTCTTCGACAGCAACTTCGTGGTCGAGAGCAAGGCCGATGTCCTGGAACTACTCGGCCTGTTCCTCTTGGTGGTCGTCATCCTGGAGATCATGGAGACGATGTACATCTACGCGACGCGGGAGGAGATCCACGTCGAGTCGGTCGTGCTCATCGCCGTCACCGCCATCGCCAGGGAGCTGATCATCTTCAATTATGATCACGTGCCCGGCATGCTCCTGGCGGGTGCAGGGGTGTTGATCGCTTCCTTGGCAACGGCCTATTACCTCATCCTGCGCGCACAGCATGATTACCCCGGCCAGAAGGAGGAACACATCCGATGACCGACCCCGGTACGATCATCGGGGGTGGCAGGCGGGGCACTCATTTCGGTTTCCGCGAGTTCAAGAGAACCTCCATCTTCATCACCATGGGCTTCGTGGCCCTCCTGCTGATCTACGTCATACTGGGCATGGCCTACTATCTGATCTATGGCCTCCTCTTCGACGCAACATTCCTCTTTCTGACCAAGGCCGACATCCTCTACACATTGGGTGCGTTCCTGATGATAGTCGTCATCCTGGAGATCATGGAGACCATGTGGACCTATGCCACCAAGGACGAGATCCACGTGGAGGCGGTCGTGCTCATCGCCATCACCGCCATAGCGAACCAGTTGATCGTCGTCGATTTCCAGATCACCGCCGGTTCTCTCTTGGCCGGCGCTGGTGTGCTGATCATCGCCCTGGGCGCGGCCTTCTACCTGATCCGCACGACGCAGTGGCAGAGCACTGAAAAGAAGCAGGACCGGGAGAAGCCGGATAAGGACGACCTGTTCTGATCAGGATCGTTTCTGTAGGTGCACCGCGTCCGCCAGTTCGCCGATCTGCTCGGGAGTGAGGTCCTCTACCCTCTCATCCAGGTAGGGGATGCCTTCGTCTGCCCTGATCAGATGGCGAGAGCGCAACGTGGTGCGGATCTTCTTGCGCCGCTGCGCGAAGAGCACGTCGACCAGGCGGAAGAAGAGCCTCTCGTCCTCCACCTTGAAGGGGGCGGGGCGCCTCTGTAGCAGGACAATGCTGCTGTCCACGTCCGGCTCTGGCCAGAAATGCGCACGGCCCACCTTGGCGATGACTTTGCAATCGGCGCGGTAGTAGACGCCCACCGAGAGGCGGCTGTAGTCGTCGCTGGCGGCCTTGCCGGCCATGCGATCGGCGAACTCCTTCTGCACCATGACCACGGCCCGCTCAAAACTGTGGTCCAGCAGCTTGAAGAGCAGCGGTGAAGAAATGGAATAAGGGAGGTTGCTGATGAAATGAGTGAAGGGCGGCCACGGAACGTCGAGTGCATCACCGGTGATGACCTTCAGCTCTGGAGAAATAGCGTGCAGTCGATCGGCGAAGCGCGTCTCGATCTCTATGGCCGTCACATCCAGGCCACGCGCCAGCATGGGCAGTGTCAGAACCCCCAACCCGGGGCCGACCTCGAGCACACGGTCCGCGGGCGTCGCCTGCAGGAGATCGATCTCCTTCTCAGAAACAGCGTCATCGACGAGGAAGTTCTGCCCGCGGGACTTCTCGGCCCGCACGCCCAAGGCGGCGAGCGCCTCCTTGACCTCTGGTGCTCTCATCTTGCCACGAAGAGGTGGTACTTCTCATTCGGGTTGGACAGTTCCAGCTCGATGCGCTTGGCGACCACCTTGTCGGGGTGCTTCAGGGAGGGGACGCGGGCTATCATGTCCACCATGTCCTTGAACTTCCCCTTCTTCCTCTCGTCGAGGATGGCCATCATGGTCTTCTTACCCAGACCGGGGAGCAGCTCCAGCATGTGCTGGCGAATGGAGATGGGCTGCGATTCGTTGAAGAAGAGCATGTAGCGTGGCTCGTCCATCTTGACGATCTCCGCGAGCACGTACGGCAACTCTGCCTGGCCGGCAGAGGTGAGCTCGCTGTAGGAGATGCGCCGCTTCACATGGATGATCTTGTCGCGTTTCTCCGGCTCCTTGCCGATATAGACGCGGTCGCCCATGTTGATGATGATGCCCTCCTTGGGCACGAGCTCGAAGAGTTTGAACTCTTGGCTGCCTACGGCATAAGCTAGAGGTTCCCTCTTGAAGTTCCTATCGGTAGGGAGGCCTTGCGGCAAATAATCTAGGATATGGGCGTAGTCTTCCAAGAGATGCACCGAGCTCAGAGATACGTCTCCACCGATTTAATAATCAGCTCGACCTGCTTCTTGTCGAGGGTGAGGCGCTCCTTGTAGAAGACAGCCCTCACGGAGTCTTCGTCCAAAGGCATGACGTCGGCGATCTTGACCGCCAGGGCCTCACCGATGCTCTTGTCGCCTAGCTTGAGCTCCATGAGCTCAGCGACCAATGCCCTCGTCTTCTCGGGCGTGGTCTTGGCGTTGCGGCTTGCATGGTCCAGGGTCTTCCTCTGCATGTCGGAGAGCTGTCTGGACTCCGCTTCCTCGGCTAGCATCTGCTTTACCTCGGCCAGGGTTAGATAGCGCTCCTCGGACATTTCAACACCTACGGGTTGACCTTTCTGAGGTGGTCAGCGCGGGCAACGACGATCTTGATCTTATTGCCGTCCTTGACCTCGAGCACCCAGGAGTGACCCTGGTTCTTGACAACGGTCCCGGTCTTGCCGTGGAACCTCAAGTGGGGGGCACCCTTGTGGATGCTTGGGTCGATGAAGATGTTGGCCTTCTCGCCCGCTTCGAATACCTGGAACTCGTGAGTAATAGGGGATAGACCGCGGTTCCTCGGGGTTCTCCTGAGTATTTGCCGTCCTCTCCGCCTCAATCCGTGTGATGGCCTAACCATGATTATGCCTCTGTTTCTTTATCGATGATCTCCACGACGTCCAACGAGAGCACTTCGCACGGGATGCCCAGGAGCTCCGAAAGATTGGGCCGAGTTCTACCTCCATCGCCGTGGACGAATTCCTTCACATAGGTGCCGGATTGCGTCCGCAACCAGAGGCGCATACCATCGTCGGTAAGCTCCTCCACGCGAGCGGAGATAATGCTCTTGGCCCTCTCTAGGTCGGCTCTCCGATGGGCCACACGCACTGGCGTCTGCTGGCATATCGGGGTCCTATCGAGTGAGCGAACAACCTCATTTACTCTATCTTTATTAACTTTGTCCTTGAAGGCGATTGCTACGACATACGCCTTATCTGGTGCATCCGTCTTGATCTGGCGGACCTCTTCCCGGGTCGAAAAACGCAGCTCGGAGACCTCGACGCGGTCGATGCCGGAAGAGTTGATCTCTTCCCTCATGACCGCGAGGTCGACGTCCCTCTTCTTCGGTTCGCTCACTTCAAGGACGAAGGGCCGGCCGGTGCCGAGCATGCGTGCGTCTATGTCTTCACGGCCCATGCCGTGCAGGAAATGCTCTTTACCTTCGGCAGCCGCGAGCAGCGGGGCGCCGATGATCTCCTGCACGCTGGTCTGATACATCTTGCCGGTGCCGTTGCACCGCTTGCAGCCCTTGCCCCTGCACTCGCGGCAGGGCCATTTGGTCTGCGGTATCTCACGGGACAGCTTGCGGTAGCGGCCGTAGACGAACAACGGCGCGATATCCAGGTCCACATGGGCGAAGCGCGTATCGACGAGCGCCACCACCTCGGGCGCTTTGAACTCTACTTCCTTCTGCAGGAGGGCCGAGGCCCTCTTGCCGATCTCGCGGTTCAGTTCCACCTTGATCGGTTCTGCAGTCTCCTGCCCTACGCGCGACCAGAGCGCTTCCTCGCGGCTCTGGATGACCGGGTCGACCCTCGTGCCCACGAGGAAATTGTGGCATTCGATCTTGGAGATCTCGTCGGCGATGGCCTGCGCGAAGCGGTCCAGGTCGTTGAAGATGTCCTCGCAGACGGAGCAGGTCGCATAGACCAACGGTTCCATCTCGTAATTGATGCGCATCTCGTTCACAGCACGGCGTGCCGCCTCTCCGCGCTGATCGTTGCTAAGGCCGGTGCTGACGTGCGCGAAGACCCTGCCCAGGCAGTGGTCGCACAGGTCCTGCTCGAGCGCCTTGGCGGCCCTCTCGACGTTCTCCGGCCCTATCTCGAACATATAAATCGCCAAGACCGACTCTCTATTAAACGATTGACTTGCGAGCGGAATTGGATCGGGACGCGAGCAATAGGATGCAGGTCAATGCGTCTTGGTGCCCGACCCGTAATGAGGATTTAGGCTTTGGACTGCACTCGGCCGGTCCTAATGGATACGAAGTTGATTACAGTTATGACATATTTATTTATATATTTAGTATGTTTAATTATAATAGAATGAACAATGCCATATTGATGGGCCTCAGGCAAGCATTCCTCGATCGCGGAGGAATGGCGATGCTGCCAGAGCGGGCTCAGCAGGACCTCAGCCTTCGTGCTACCCATGGCACCAACGCCTTGGATGGCAACACGCTCACGCTGGACGAAGCGCGAACGGTGATCTCTGGTATCGGCGTTGGCGGAAAACCGATACGGGACATACTGGAAACCATCCAGCACGAATCGGCTTTCCGCGCTCTCCTCATTTCCCCCTTGCCAACGGTGGATATGATCACAGTGCTGCGCCTGCATGAGCAGGTGTTCAGCGGCATTCTTCCGGATGCAGGGCAATGGCGTCGCGTTAATGTCCATATCCGCGGCAGTGTCCATTCTCTTTTGAGAATGGAGAAGGTCATTCCACTGATGGATTCTCTGATGATGGGATACAATAAGGCAGACCTGGAGGGAGACGAGGTCATCCGGCTCGGCGCCGAACTGCACTCGCGCTTCGAATCCATTCACCCCTTCAGCGATGGAAATGGAAGGGTCGGCCGGCTATTGCTAAATCTGCATTTCCTCCGGCACAATTGGCCACCCCTCTCCCTCGCCTTGGCCGATCGCAAGGAATACATCCACTGTCTTGAATTGGCCGATGGTGGCGATCGGGCCCCGCTGGAATATCTGTTACGGAAGAAGATGGCGACCTCCCTGGTGGGTTTGCTGGACCAGGTGGGCACGGCACAGGATGGGCTGAGAACACTAGCTCATCTTGCCACCGCTGCGGGACACTCCGCCAAATATCTTTCCCTTCGATGCCAGCAGGGAGCGTTGCCCGGCAAAATAGAAAAGGGAGAATGGAAAAGTAGCGAGCGGGCGGTCCGCCTCTACCTCGACCATGTGGGCCGAGGTTGACCGCTGTTCGCCACTTGGTGCTCGTCGAACCTACGGGTCGAAGCCCATCTCCGCGATGCGCAACGTGGTGCGGGACCTCTCCAGGAAGCGGTACACGGTGGCGTGCTCGCTGCCGCTGAGCAGCATGTCGATCGCCGAGCGGGCGATGGGCAGCT
>CAZCNG010000123.1:0-6726 GCA_964500045.1 uncultured Methanomassiliicoccaceae archaeon | reverse complement strand
TTGCCGCTCGCATCGAGGATGACCTGGGTCATCTCCCAGTCACCGACATGGTCATTGAACTTGCCATCGTTGAAGACGTAGTAGGTCCAGTATTGGATGCACGTCCTTCCGGTCTCCTCGATCACATGGGCATAGACCGTGTATCCGAGCGTGGACTCGTTCTTCTGGTAATTGGAGATGATCTTGGAGGAGTCGTGCATCGTGCCATAGATGCTGTTGAGATAGTATTGGTCATTGCCCGCATAGGTGGTGCCCAGTTGGTCCAAGGTATAGGTACCAGCATTCTTGATCAGGGTGCCGTTGCCGCTGCCTGCCAGATAGAGGGCGCTGGTCTGGATGGCGTAGTCCACCTTGACCGGGTAGGTCTGTTCGTTGGCATTGAAAACGTATATCGGCCCGTACTTCTCGGCCAAGGCCTGCTTCTGCGTCGGTGTCAAGGCGGCCTGCGCCGTCTGGCCCGGCATCAGGACGGCCATGGTTCCCAGGGCCATCATGACCACGATCGTGAGCGTGACTAGCTTCCTACTGTAGCTCCACTTGAATGTCTCCCCCAATTCCCACACCTGGAGGAATATTCTCTGGGAAGTAGAAATAACTGACCTGGTTCATCGGTAAGGGGCGTCTCCCATTCTGTCCTCACAACCGTTGGCGACGGCCTCCTTCTTCCACATCCGCCCTGCCATCATCAAGAACAGCCAGGAGGGGATGATCGGCTTGGCCAGGAGGCGCACCGCCTCAAGGGGGATCTCTCTGCCGTTGGCGACCGCGTCCGCCGCCAGGTCGAATGCTTGTCTTGGCCTCCTCATCATCCCCCCTACTTCCTCCAGGTCCTTGCCCTGCACGACCCCTCCCATGCCCATGGGAAGGCCTCCTGCCCAGGTGAAGCCCATCTTCTTGGCGAAGATGGAGCAGATGGTGATGGCGGTGGCGGTCTGTCCCGACTCCGGAAAGCCGCAGTTGACGACCGCCATCATGACCTGTCTCCTTTCCTTCGGGCCTTTCTTGGTTGCGAATTCTTCCATCATGGCCATTACCCTTGATGGCAGGGAGTCGACGTAGAGTGGGGCGGAGATCACCACGACGTCTGCCTGGTCCATCAATTCCAGCAGGTCGGCGTCCTGCTTGCCGAGATGCATCATCTCGACTTCTACTCCCCTCTCTCCTAAGCGCTTGCCCAGATACTCGGCTATGGCCAAAGACGTGGAGCGGCCCGGTTTGGGACTGGCGTTGATGAGCAGCGCCTTCATCATCTCCACCCCCTCATGGCCGATGCCAATTTCTCCGCCTTCATGCTCGCGCTGTCGTTTCCGTGCACGATCACCGACCTCGCCTCCTTCGCGAACAAGTTGATGGCGTTGCGGGACACCAGATGCTTGAAGGTGCTCTCCTGGTCCTCATCCAGCTTATCGATGAGTCCGAGGCCGAGGAGCCTCGGGTAGCTGGTGTACCTGACACGATGGTGTACTTCACCAGATGTCTTGTGGAACTCCGGCCTTATGAGACCGATGGAGCGGTCCAAAGCTCGCTTCAGCGTCGAGGAGTATCCGCCAAAGGTGATCGGCGTCAGAAGCACGACCAGGTCCGATCGGATGAAGGCCTTGGTGACATCCGCTGCGGCATCCTTGATGATGCAGCTGCCCGGGGTCTTGGTCCAGCAGCCGAAGCAGCCAATGCAGGGCGCGATGTCCAACTCCCGCAGCGGGATGACGTCCATCAAGTGGCCGTTCCCCCCCGCGTTCTCCTGCAAGGTCTGTATGGTCGCACTAGATCCATCTGCCTGAGCGAAACCGTCCAGAACCGTAATTCTCATTCAACCCACCTCATCTACCGGAGACTTTGGACCCAGGAGCGGCTTTCACAACTTAAATATAGCCCGCCATGCCTCGGAATGACTGTAGAAATGAAGACCAGTTCCCTTGCAATGCTCATCGTGGCCATCATGACCGCGGTCGCCTGGGCGCCGTTGTTCGTATCGGAAACGGCATCGGCCGCTCCGGTACCGACGATCCTGATGGATTTCTTCCCCGATATGAGCATGCATTTTGATACGCGTGTCAAGGCGCCGGCGCCGGCGGAGGCCGTGGCCAGCGTAGACGCCGTCATCACCAATGGCACCTTCTCTGTCACCTGGACCTATTCTCCGCGCACTGGAACCACTCGTCTGCCCATCGTGGGGGCGTATGTGGAATTGCGGCGAAACACCACATCAGACTATTTAGTAGAGGCGACCACCTTCACGGACGAGGACGGAAAGGTAGTCTTCCTGGAGGTGGTGCCGGGCACGTTGGCGGCCGTCGTCTTCTGCGATGATCGCTCCATCGTCAAGGTACTGGAGAGCGACGACTACGGCTCATATTCCTGGACCACGGGGTGGAAATCCCATGCGGGGGCCACATCCGTTGAATATAATGTCAACGACGAGCAGCGCGGAGCCTGGTGCACTTACTCATCCATCAGGGCCGCGGCCACGTGGCTGGATTCGCAGACCGGATATCAAAGGAGCCTGGTCACGGTCAGATGGCCCGATGGTGATTGGCCCCACTCGCATGGGGAAGAAGAGATAGACCTCCCCAATAGCGGTGAATACCGCAATGCTATCTGGGACGCGGCGACGGTCATACACGAATATGGGCACTGTGTGCAGTTCGAGATGCTGGGGGGCCACTTCCCGGATGGAACCGGTCCCGACCCGCACTACATCTACAGCGAGTCCAGCCCAGGTTTTGCGTTCTCCGAGGGCTGGGCCCAGTTCTTTGCCAGCGCGGTTTTGAACAATCCTTACCGCAGCGGCGACGGTACGAGCTTGGAGAGCACGATCTACGCCGACGGCTCCTCCAGTTTCGAGGGCGACTCTGGTGATTGGGACGGCAACATCGTTGAAGGCGCGGTGGCCAATGTGCTCTGGGACATCTTCGATGGTGTCAGCGATTCTGACAAACCATCCTTCGGTACTGCTGGAGACCGCGTCGACCAGCAATTCCGCCAGCTCTGGAGCACCATGCTCGATCACCACGTTGAGAGCATTGACGAGATCTGGACCTACTGGGAAGGAAAAGACGATCGGCTCCAGTCCATCTTCTACAACGCCCGCATCCGCAAGGACATGAGCACGCCCATCAATCCTTACACGTACTATTCCTCGCATCAGATCGGTGAGGAGTCGGACGATTCCACCATCACGGTGACGCTGAAGGGTGCCAGCGACAGCGGCGGAGAGGTGGCCGGTTATTCGGTGCTCTGGGACAACAATCCCACGGGCATGCCGGACGCCATCATGGATGTGAGCGGTTCGACCATCACCAGTCCGGTGCTGAGCTCCGGGGTCAATTGGTATCTGCACGTAAGGGCCGTGGACGGCTCGGGCAACTGGGCCAATTCTTCCTTTGACATGGGGCCCTTCATCATAGCAGAGGGGGCGGTGGCGCAGGGAGAGCCCAGCGACCCGGTGCCGGGATGGCTGCCTACCGTGGCCGCAATGGCCACGGTGTGTTTGATGATCATTGCCCTGGTGGCAGTATCCACCAGCAATGCCGCTAGGAAAGAGCGTGAGAGGCAACGGGAAGCCCAGCGCCTGCAGCAGATGCAGTATCAATTCCAATTCCACGGTGGGGTGGGAATGCAGCCTAACCCGGCGCAGCAGCCGAACATCCATGTCAGCTCCTACCTGGCGCCCGTGTGCCCGCGCTGCGGTCGCGTCGACATGGGATCTAACTACTGTCCCTACTGCGGCGGGAGGATGAGGTGATGCCTCGGTTGATGAGGCAGGCGAACCGGGAAGTGACGGACCGCGGAGAGGTGGACGCCATCATCCTGAAGGCTTCCATATGCCGGCTCGGAATGGTGGAGGATGGGAGGCCGTACATCGTGCCCATGAATTTCGGCTACGATGGCGCATGCCTCTACTTCCATTGTGCCCGGGAGGGGCGCAAGATCGACGTGCTGCGCCGTTCTCCGGCAGTGTGCTTCGAGCTGGAGGTGGACCATGGTCTGCTGACCGGCGAGCTTGCCTGCCAGTGCACCAACGATTTCGAGAGCGTAATGGGGGAAGGGATAGCGGAGATGATCGAGGAAGGGCCGTCCAAACGTGCGGCATTGGATATCATCATGGCCCACTATTCCAAGGGGCCGTTCCATTATGATGAAAAGAGCCTTGGACTGACGACGATCATCCGCGTCCGCATCTGCGAGCTCCGAGCCAAACGGCACCTCAAGCGGGCGTGACGATCCGCCCGTCCGTGCCGATGATGACCTCCTTGACCGCGGCCTTGCCGGCCGCCTTGCGCACCAGGGAAGCCAGCGCCGAACAACAGGGCACTTCCATTCTAGCCACCAGCACATCGTTTATGCCGTTGGCCTCGATGATCGTTTTCAGTTTCTTCTCGTAGGCGTCGGTATCATCCAACTTGGGGCATCCGATCAACAGCACTCGCCCCTTGATGAGGTCCTGGTGCATGCTGCCGCAGGCGAAGGCGGAGCAATCGGCGGCGATGAGCAACCTCGCCCCCTTGAGATACGGGGCGTTGGGAGGCACCAATCTTATCTGGATGGGCCAGTTGCACAGTTCTGAGGTGAGCGGTCCCTGCTTTCCGCCTTCCGCATGGGCGATGCGCCGCGGTCCAGTGCCGGGACAGGTCTGAAGCTGAGGTATCTCCTGGTGTCCGAGGTGGCGCTTGACCTCCTCTTCGTCAAATGCCTCCGCCTCCCTTTCAACGATGGTGAGGGCGCCCGTGGGGCAATGTCCGATGCACGCCCCCAGACCGTCGCAGAACGAGTCCTTGATGACCTTGGCCTTGCCGTTCACGATCTGCATCGCTCCCTCGGCGCAGGAGGTGACGCAGTGGCCGCAGCCGTTGCAGAGCGACTCGTCGATGCGGATGATCTTCCTCTTTACCATCAATAGGGATGCGGTACCGCCTCTATTTTACCCCATCGCCTCAGGGGCCCAGCCCATCGATGCGGATGGGGCGGTCGTTCTTGCAGTCATAGGGGTCGCACTTGTCCTTCAGCTTGGCCGGATAAATGATACTGAAGACGTAGGCTGCGGTCAATGCACCGGCGACCTCGGCAATGATGAACAGGACGGCGCTTACCGGCGCCAACCCGCAGACGGCATAGGTGAACATGCGGCAGAAGGTGACCATGGGATTGGCGAACAGGGTGCTGGAGGTGGCGATGAGCATCCCTCCCACGACGTAGGCGACCGATAGTCCCGTATGCTTGGAGCCGCCGCGCACACAGCCGATGATCACCCCGATGAGCAGGAAGGTGCCGATGAATTCGGACAGCAGGAGGGGCAGGGTCTTGGTGTTGTCGGAGATCACCAGGATCGCTGGATTGGTATCATAGAACATCAACTGGGTGGCCACGAGGCCGAGGCATCCGCCTGCGAACTGTGCCCCCATGTACGTGGCTGTCTTCTTTCGGGTCATCTGTTTGGTGGCGAAGAGGGCGATGGTCACAGCTGGATTGAAATGGCTGCCGGAGACCGCGCCAAAGGTCTCGATCAAAGCGAAGAGCACCGCGGCCACCGCGATGGCATTGATCAAAACGGTCATTGCCAGGTCGGCATGCAGCACGTCGCGGGCCAGAATGCAGGAGCCTATCGCGGCCACGACCAGGAAGAACGATCCTATTGCCTCGGCGATGAGGTTCTGCTTCAGAGTCGGCACGGCAAGTCCCCCAAGACCGGACGCCGCCTGCCTATTTATGTTTGATTTGAAAGTCAAATAATAGAGTCTACTCGGCGAAGTATTCCTTGACGGTGTTCCCGATCTGCTCCCATGTCACTAGAGACGGTTTCTCCAGGATGGTGAGGGTCAATTTGTCGCCTTCCATGACATAGCTGCCCTTGAATGCGATGTGAAAACCTAGCACATACGGCCCACCGGAGAAGCTCCCTTTGTGCTCGTCGCCGCGGAAGAACATCTTGGCAATCAGTGCCATCTTCCTTATTTGATCCAATTTGCATTTCGGATCTCCCTTCACGGTGACCTCGTAGATCCGTCCGCCGTCGTTGCCTCCCTTTCCCAGCAAGGTCATTGGATCACACTCCCCTCTGCGATCTCCACACCGATCTCATTGTGGCGCATGAAACCGGGGGTGAAGGGCCCGTTGTAGCGCATCAGGAACACCTCGTCCTTGGCTGCCACGCCCATGGACTTGAGCTGCGCCAGGAAGACCGCGCTCTTTGGGCCGATGTCATCTCGGTCCACACTGCCGCGGAAGCGCAGCACGGCCACCAGTCTGCCCCTCCTTTCCTCGATCACTACCCGGTCATCGGTCGGTTGGGGGGTGTTCTCCAGAGTGAATGAGGGAGGCATTACGAAGGAGAAGCATTCCTTGTCATTCATCACTGGCGTGGTCATGGCGATGTGCTCCCCCTTGGGGGCGTTAATGACCGGTGCCGTCATCGGAATCTCTTTCTTGCCCGAGTTGGCGCCTGTGATGTAACCGAAAAGAAGGCGGAAAGAACTGTCATCGCTCATCCCATACACTGAAGCGAGGATCATGGGAGGATAGCGGCGAATCTCCACGTCCCCCTCCTTCTTGATCACTTCAAAAGGAGCCGTTTCAACCATGGGTTTAGCACGGGCGAAGATCGTATATTAACCATCGCAGCCAGGAGATGTTTCGCGTTTCCCGTGCCATGCTATGGAATGGTTATATAGAAAGCTCAGAGATTCGGTGGAACCAGCAGGTCCGATCCAATGCTCTACGAGATCAGAT
>CAZCNG010000122.1:0-6729 GCA_964500045.1 uncultured Methanomassiliicoccaceae archaeon | reverse complement strand
GCTACATTGCGGGAGCAGGGCACCAGATGTGTGAATGGGCGCAATTCCCCCCACGTTTGAAATCGTGGTCTTCCTTGCGCCAACGATGGTGAGGGGGGATCTCGATGCCTTGCCCTTGTGATCTAAAATTTCCTAGCGAATCTACTGGTTCTAGAAGAATGAATGAAAGATCCCATTGGCGGGAGCTTCCCGCTCTCATCGGCCAAGCCGTCCTGTGAGAAGTAGGGAGTAATGCCTCCCCAGGTCGTTCTACTTCTTGCCCTTCTTTCCACCCTTGCCGCCCTTGCCATCTGGTTTTGCCCCGCCGTCCGAAGGCTTGCCGGCTTTCTCAGTACCATATCCGGGCTTCTTCAAGTTGCTCTTTCCGATGCTCATGTCATCGGCATCTCTAGTTTCAGCATAGATAACTATGCATGGCATGCGCGGTCAGGTGGGAAAATATTGGAGGCCCCGCGCCGGACTCCTCAGCATGGAGTCGCACAGCGCCTGTGGCATCGGGTAGCTGATGAATTCATCGATCTTCGCGGCCTCGCCGACCTGGCCCCGGCGCAGGCGGCAATGCAGCGCTTCGGACGGTTGGATGGCATGGAATATCCGCGCACCATCGGGAACGAGCTGAGGACATTGAATTATATCCTGCCAATAGTTTCAATCCAGCGCCGGTGCGTTCCAAGCCTAAAGATATTCAGATGGTCCTATTCCTCGGCCGGCAGGCGAGAATAGGCGAAGGCTGAGATGCGACCGACCCATCGGAGAGATGCTTTTATCTTCTTTAGAGAACCCAGGCGATGTTCAAATACCGATTCTATCAATCTCGCCTCCATCATGTGCGACGTTTTCCGTGTCATCACCGCGCCGGAGCAGTTGGTTCTGACCGTGCGCAAGCGGGTCAAGTTCAGTGAGTTGCAGAAGGGCACGCGCTCGATGTTCGAGCAGGTCGGGGTCTACATGGCTCGCAACGGCATCGCGATCACCGGGCCGCCGATCGCCTACTATCACTCCTGGTCCGGTGGAGTGGCCGACATGGAATGCGGCTATCCGATGGCGCAGGAAGACGCGGGTGAAGGCGAGGTGCATCTCCTAAAGCTCCCGCTGGGAAGGGCGGCCATGGCCTTGCAACGCGGTTCCTACGATCTGCTGGCAGGAGCCCATGAACGGATGGAGGATTGGATCAAATCCAAGGGCTACACCCCCGCTCCAGAGATGTGGGAGTTCTTCCTCAACGACCCGGATTTCACGCCGGAGGAATCGTTGAAGACCCAGATATTTTGGCCCATGGGCTGAGGGGCCGGCACTTCCGGGCCTCTAGCGCTCTTGTTTTATAACTGGGAGATCAAATCGATATCCGGTCAATATGGGCGGGGACATCGAAGTAGTCAAGACCAAAGAGCAGGCGGGGATCGCCGTGCGTGAGAAAGTGAAGTATGCGGACATCGGACCGGCCATGGGGAGGATGTTCGGCGAAGTGGTCGGGTACCTGATGAGCAAGGGCCTGCCGATGATGGGCGCCCCTTTCTGCTATTACTATTCCTGGGAGAACGGTGAGGTCGACATGGAGGTGGGCTTCCCCTCTTCCGCGAAGATCAAGGCAGATGGGCGTTTCCACAACTTCTCACTACCTGCGGTCAAGGTGGCACACATGAAGCACATCGGACCCTACGACCAGCTCATGGATTCCTACCAGAAGATGGAGAAGCAGATGAAGGAGAAGGCGCTGTCGCCGGCTTCACATATGTGGGAGATCTACGTCAACGACCCCAACACCACGAAGCCGGAGGCACTGGTCACCGAACTGTACTGGCCGATCGAGTAGAACCGAGCCGGCCCATCGGCGAGGATCGCCATTTGTTCTGATGGCTCTCCTCAGAATCATTATCTCCGCGGATGACGTGCGTAGGGCGAGGGATCGCATGCAGCCGCCGAAGTGGGATCTGGGACAGATAGGGTTGGGTAATCCAGAGGAGATCATATCCGTTCTGCAGGACATGCCCGGCCGTGCCCTCCGCTTCGCCGACTCCTACCGGGGGCGGCTGAGCCGCCTGGGGCCCAGCGGCCTCAGGAAGTTCATCGAGGCCCGTGATGATCTCTTCCTGGAGTTCGAAGGGGCCTGGCTCTATTGTCGGCTGGCCGTGAACGCCTGCACCGGCGACCCGATCGCCGGCAAGCTGAACAGCGCGGCGGTGGCCTCGGCCACGGCGGTCGGCCAGGCGCTCACCCCGCTGGATCTCGAATTGGGAAAGCGTCTCCTATCCAAGCCAGACATCATGGGGGGCAAGGAACTTGCGCTCTACCATCACTATCTGGAGCGGGTCCAGAGGAGCGCGGCACACCTGCTTTCGGAGAAGGAAGAGAACCTGATCCTGGAGAAGGACAAGAACGGCATCGTCGAATGGTCTCAGTTGCAGCGCAGCTGGCTCAGCACCCGGGGTTTCCAGGTGACCATCGAAGGTCAAGAGCGCTCGCTTTCCCTGGGGGAAGCGTACGGGCTCATTTACGGCAACCCCGACCGAAATGTGCGCCGAGAGGTCAGCATGGCCGTGGCCCGCGTGCTGGGGGAGAATGAGGTGGTCTGGTCGCACGCGCTGCGGTCGATCTGCAACGATCACGTGCAACTCTGTCGGATGAGGGGGTACAGTTCCCCGGCCGAAGCCAGCTATGTCGCGCAAGACGTGCAGGCGGCGCACATCGAGGCGCTGGTCAGGACGACCGAGAAGAACAAAGCGCTCTGCCACGAATGGATGCGGCGCAAGGCGGAGATCATGGGTCTGGACAAGCTCTCGTCCTGGGATATGGCGGCGCCGATCCCCCTGCCGGAGCGGAGCAGCTTTTCCTGGGAAGAGGGCAAACAGCTCGTCCTCGACGCCTTCTCATCCTTCGATGTCCAGCTCGGAGAATGGGCTCAGGACATGTTCGACGGGCAGAGGATCGATGCGGAGGTGCGCCCGGGCAAGGCCGCTGGAGCGTTCAGCGACGACTGGCTGGGTGGAAAGGCCTCCTTCATCCTGCAGAGCTACAACGGCAACATCAAGGATGTTTACACCCTCGCGCATGAATTGGGCCATGCGCTGCACAGCCACCTTTATTCTAGGGCGCAGCGCCCCTCCAACTGCCACATCAGTTCCTGCGTGGCCGAGTGCGGCAGCACCTTCAGCGAGCTGCTGCTGACCGACCACTTGCTCAAGAAAGCGAGAACGGAGCTCAAGCGCAGGGAGCTCATCGCGGAAGTGCTTTCGGCGTTCGATATCTGCGTCTTCATGACCGCGGCCCGGTATCGTCTCGAATCCGATCTCTACGACGCCGTCGCGGAAGGGAAGTACTTGGACGGGGAGTCGATCTCTTCGCTCTGGACCGCCGCTAGGGACTCCATCTATGGCGATTCGGTGCAATTCCCGGCGGAAGCGAGGTATGACTGGGCCCGGGTGCCGCACTATTTCATCGCGGATCTGCGCTTCTACAACTACCCCTACGCGTTCGCGCAGCTCTTCACCTTCTCGCTATACAGTCTCTATCGCGAAGAGGGGAAGGCCTTTGTCCCGAAGTTCAAGAAGATGCTGGCGGACGGGTCCAGCCGGTCGCCATCCGACCTCGCGTCGGACTTCGGGTTCGACCTGAGCGAGGAAACGTTCTGGCAGAAGGGCATGGACCAGGCCCGGGTCTTCCTGCGCCAGATGGACTGAGGCATGAGGAGTTCGCCCTTGGACCCAATTCTGGTCGGCTAGGGCCCCATCCAATTCTCCGCGAGCAGGAAGATCCACTCCTCCTCGTTCCAGGTGGTGTCGCAGAGCAGACAGCCACAGCTGTCGTTCGCCTCGTTGAGGATGCACCCGCCCAGGACAAACTCGCCATTCTCGACCGCCGCCTCCACCTCGGGCGTGGGGAATCCGTAGAAGACGTACCGGCCAGTGGGTTTCTGGCACACCGGGCACATGATGACCTCGATGCTCACTTTGCTGTCCTTCATCATTTCATGCCCTCTTTACCACATAAGGCGGACCCCTGCTATGATAGGATGGGACTGACGCCCGGAACGTGACTTCGATGATCCTACCCAGGAACTGCCCATTGGGCCCCTTTCGATCTTGGCCCGCCGTCCTCTTCCCCCGGGTGTCAAAAAGCTATCCCTGGACCCCCCAAAGTAGACACTAGCATCCTCTACTTCTAATACCCCTTATTCGAGTAGGCTTGCAGAGAGAAGTGATCATCACGGCCGAAGAGAACATAGCCATCTACCTGGACCTGGAGAACCTGGCCATCGCCGCGGAGAAGATATATCCGCGGATATCGAAACCGCTGGCCATCGACCTCCTGATGGACTACGCTGCTTCTCATGGCAACGTGTGCATCAAGCGCGCCTACGCCGACTGGGCCATCGACCCATGCCGTTCCTATGCGCAGGACCTGGCCTCCTATGCCTTCGACATGATCCACCTTCCTGGACTCACCCGACAGGGGAAGAACGGCGCCGACCTGAGGATGACCATGGACGCCCTGGACGATCTGCAGAGCCTCTTGACGGTCGACAAGTTCATCATCGGTTCGGGAGACACCGATTTCATCCATCTCATTCGGAAGATCCAGCAGACCGGCAAGAAAGTGGTCGTAATGGGCTTCATGAACTCCGTGGGCATCAACATCCGCGACAACTGCAACGAGTTCAAGGCCATCGAGGAGCTCATGGGTTCTCTCCACGCTCCCAAGGAGAAGCAGAAGAAGGAGAAGGACGACATCGAAGGGGAAGATGGCCGTGACCTCCTGGTCCGCTATATTCGTGCCAACAGCAAACAGCTGGAAGGCGGCGTGGACCTCTCCGTGCTCAAGATGGACCTCAAGAGATTGCAGCCTTCCTTCTCGGAGCGCCGCTATCACCAGTCATCCTTCAGCGCTTTCATCAAGAGCTTCCAGGGGGACCTCGTTGAGAAGGTGGAAGGGGAGTCGGGCGGAGGTGGCGTCACCCTCGCCTTCTTCAAGGATTGGTCAGACGTGGCCGGCAACGTGGACGCCAAGGCCGTGAACGACTACCTGGAGCAGAACCTCAAGGTCGAGAGGGATCGGGATGCGCGCTTGCGCATGACCGAACTACTGATCTCCATCTTCCACCGCAACCCGGAGCCGAGCATCAACGACATCACCGACGAGATGTTCGCCGAGATGGGCAAGAAGGTACCGAAGAAGACGATCAAAGCCTTCGTCCTCACGTTCGGAGAAGGTCGTTTGTTCCACTTCTCGGAAACCGAGTACACGGGCGACAAGTTCACCATGCCGCAGAAGCTGAACGACGAGATCCCCTCTGTCGAGGAGATCGATGAGGTCTACAAGCGGCGCCTTACCTCGCTGGTGCGCAACAAGTTCCCCGGCGCGCCGCTGGACCTGGTGCAGAGGCTCATCGATGAAGGGCCGGCGCCCAAGCCAGCTTGAAGCGGAGTTCATTTAAATAGGCTACATCCGCGTGATAGATTGATATTCCATCTTGGACATCGATTGTCCGAGGTCGGGAACTTGGCGAGAATCATTAGTCCCCCCATCGAAGAGGCGAGGCGGCTATTCGAAGGGAAGAAGCTTACCGAGGAGGTCGATGTTGGGATATCATTCATTGAGCACGGGTATGCGACGAGGAGAGATGGTACGGTCCATATCATGGATCCGGGGCCCGTGATAAGGACTAAGTGCTACTGGAAAGGCAGACCTTGAGGGTCTTTCTTGATAGCTGCGTGATTCTTGAGTGTTTCCTCACGAATGGACACGAGGAAATGGTCACGCTACGACATCTGAAGAACCTAGGGGTTGAACTTGTCACTTCCATCACGGTTCTTGGAGAATGTCTTGATCAATGCAAAGAGAAGCGGTTTGATCCACTAGCCCTATTCGGATGCATAGTCGCTCTTGATATGGAGGTCGTCTATCCTCGGACGCCTCTCAGAGCTCTCTGTGTTGAAGTGGATGGCCACCTCGAATCTGTCGGCCGCTGCGGGTCTTCATGCACTGACAGGACACATTTTGCCTACGCAATCATGGCTAGATGTGATTTCTTCGTGACATCCTCGAGTGAAAAGCGAACCCTCGACTGCCCAACTCTCCGTAATGGCAGCATCAGGACACTGCCGGTCACAATAGCGGACCTTAGGGTCTCCTTGGTGATGAAATCGCGCGGAAAGATCACTATTGGCCGACCATTACCAATGCTAGTGGGCAAATATAGAAACCCTGCTGAGACCAGTACGACCTGATGTCCAACGAGCGGAAGAGTGTCCTCATCATCGGCGCAGGCATCTCCGGCCTCTCCACTGGAATCTATGCCCGCCTCAACGGTTATGACACCCGCATCTTCGAAATGCACGATAAGCCCGGCGGCTATTGCACTTCCTGGACTCGGAAAGGATACACCTTTGACTATTCTATTCACAACCTGTCCGGCACGCTGCCGGATTCTGAACTGCACAACGTCTGGCTGGAGCTGGGGGCGTTCCGCGGTTCCGACGTCGTCGACCACAAGGAGCTGGTCCGAGTCGAGGACGAGAAAGGCAACACCTTCATCGTTCACTCGGAACTGAAGAAGACCGTCGCGGAGATGCGCCGCCTGTCGCCTCAGAACGGGCCGCTCTTCAAGGATTACGAGAAGGCGGCGCACCGGCTGCGTTCGCTGGACCTTTTCGCCGCCGCCCTGGGCGGATGGAAGCGGACCCTGCGCATGCTGCCCTATCTGGGCATACTGAAGAAATGGGGTGCCACCAC
>CAZCNG010000121.1:0-6731 GCA_964500045.1 uncultured Methanomassiliicoccaceae archaeon | reverse complement strand
CCGTTAGATCATCCGGAAGGTGGATGGAGACGAGCGCGTCGCACATGGCAAAGGAATTATCACCTATCTGCTGCAACCCGCTGCCGAGCGTCACGGAGGAAAGTTGGTAGTCGCCGAGGAAGGCAGAGGACTCGATCACCTTGACGCTGTCAGGAATGGTAATGGACGCCAGTTGATTGCAATACTGGAAGGCACCGAGCCCGATGGTTTCGACGCTGCTCCCCAGAGTGACCGAGGTCAGGGAGGCGCATTGCGCGAAGGCCATCGAACCGATGCTGGTGACGCCGTTCCCTATGACCACCGCGGTCAAGGGATAGCACTGGTCGAAGGCAAATTCCTCGATGAAGACCACGTTGTTCGGAATGGTGAGGGAAGTGAGGCCGCTCATGGCGAAGGCGTAGGACCCGATGGAGATGAGACCGCTGCCCAGGTCCATGGAAGTGAGAGCATTGCATCCATAGAAGGCCATGTGGTTGAGGGAGATGAGACTGTTGGGCAGCACCACCGAAGTCAAGGATGACTTTCCGATGAAAGCGGAATCGCCTATGATCTCCACGGTCTTGCCGCCCAGGGTGGAGGGGATGAGGATGGCCCCTCCGACTCCGGTGTATCCAGTTATGGTGGCCTGGTCGCCCAGGACGGTATAGGTATAGTCGCCCTCCACGGCGGCCGTCGCCGTTCCGGGCACTGTGGCGGAGAATATGCACAGCATCAGCATGGATGCCGTCAGGATCAGAGCGCTACGAGCCAATGGACCTCTGGACATGGTGTTACCCCCTTCATCGACCGCAGGCCATCGCCTGCAAGCCTTTTTCATTAGGTATTCAGACATTATAATATTTTGTTCACTATTTTCTGTGGTAGGCCTTGACTGTAGTCCGAGGACCCCGATGAGGGAATAGTATTTGCCGGTGCAGAACAGGTACCTTAACATGTCTCAGGCCACGGCCAAGTTCGTTCTATTCAACGGGTGCGAGGATTGGCGCCTGGAAGAGATCATCCAGGCTTTCCTGGTTACCATCGAGCCGATCGCAACTCCGATGATCTCGGTGAGCAGCCACTCGCACGGAGGGAGGCGCTGCTATTCGGCCAGCATCAGCTGGATGGACACGGATCCGATCGAGAACACCATGGCCAAGAAGAATGCCGCCATGGCGGAACTGAACCAGGGATCCGCGGCCGCATTGGAGGATAGGATCGAGTTCCACAAGGTACTGGGCGAGCGTCCATCGCCCGCGTCGAGAAAATGCTAGCGGATCTGATGGTCACGCCTGATGGAGTGCGATGGTGGCCGGCCACCAGGGGTCGAGGCACCGATCTCGGCACGGACATGAAGACAAGCCAGTCTGCGCCCCTTGATCAAGAAGGACCGCCACCGGAACGGTGGAAGTCCGTGGTTAGGAAAGTTTACCAATAGATACAGAAAGTGGGGCTAGGCCCCACTCACTTCGGCTCCTGCTCTTGCAGGCGCTGGCGAAGCTCTTCGTGTTCGCGATCCTCGCGATCCCTCTTCTCCCTCTTCTCCTTCTCGTTCCTGGCCTTCCTGTCGGCGTTCTTTTGCTTCTCTTTGTCACCCATGTTATGCTAGTCCTCCAATTTCTTCCTGAATAGGGTTGAACATCGGGTCTGATTATTTATTATGTGGCAGGGATGTGCCGCGACGTCCGCTCTCGATTAGGACCTTCGCCTAGATGAAGACATCGAACCCTCCCCCTGAGGTAGCAAGCAGAGTATTTCTCACTGGCCAAGGAATTACGGACTTGAAAAGCAGGCCTCTGATGATGCAGAGCCAAGAATCCAGACGCGAACAGCGCCTTGAACGAGAAGCTACGAAAGAGACTACATCTGCGCCCTACTTCCATATAGTCGGTCTGCTCTGATGAGATTCGTTACATAATCTAGCAGGTGTGGGGGGCGCTTGAGGCCCCTACGCATTCGCGCCCACCTGCATTTTCCATTCGATCATTCCTTCTTCAGAAGACCAGCAATATCTTCGAAGAAGGTGGTGCGCAATGCTGTATCTCTCAGTTCACTGCTGCAGGAATTCCTGAAGGCCAGCACCTCGACGTTCTTTCCCTTCTTCTTGACATGCTCGATCGCCCCTACGAAATCAACGTCGCCAGAGAATACGATGGCGACATCATACGCACCCTCCCAGGCGAGTGCCAGGAGGTCAATGGCCATGGCAACATCCACTCCTTTCTCGATCAACCGGATCTCGCCGGAATCGTCAGCTTGCGCCGATGGATACGATGTTGTCCGGTATCGCTAGCAAAATGAGGTCAGTGCAGGGGGCGAGGGGAAGCGCGATTTCATGATCTTGATGGGCGGGATATCGCAATAGCCTGAGTTTAAGACTATATAAACTCCCTTGTTTTTTGAACTGCTGCGCCAGATGATTTTCTCTTGATAGATGTAACACACACCATCACTTTAACATTCAGTAAGCAAATATTGAAGTACTGTAATACATATTACGTTATCGTAAATGGTCTACCTCAACAAATCGACCAAGAACGGCAAGACCTACTACTCCCTGCACGAGTCGTATCGTGACGAGACTGGTAAGGTCCGGACGAGACACAAGAAGTACCTCGGCCCGGCCAGCAATCTTGAAGGGAGGACCTCAGGCGAAGTGGTCGATTTTCGATCCTATGGCGATGTCCGCGCTGCGCTGGACATAGCGCAGGGATTGGGACTGGCCAAGATCGTCAACGCCGCCGTCAACAAGCAGGCCGGCGTGGACGCCGGCAAGCTGTTCACCACCTTGGTCATCAACCGCCTGCTGGAGCCGTGCTCCAAGCTGGCCATGGAAGATTGGTACGGCCGCACCGCGCTGCCGACGCTGCTCGGCCTACCGGCCGAGAAGGTCTCGGCGCAGAATCTATGTGCCTTCATGGACCGCCTGACCGATGAAAAGATCGTCCGCATCGAGGACGAACTGGTCGCCCAGGTGCTGGCCAAGCATCCGCTGGGCACGGACAGCATCATCTTCGACATCACTTCGACGTACACCTACAGCAGCATCGAGGGCTACAGCGCGCACGGCCACAGCCGCGACCACCGCCCTGATCTGGAGCAGATCAACATCGGGCTGGCCGTGACGTATCCGCACTTCGTGCCGATCATGCACCGCATCTTTCCCGGCAACGTGCCTGACATCGTCACGCTGCCGTCCACGGCGAACGCACTGCGTTCGCGCCCCTCTGGAAAACTGCAGCTCATCTACGACCGCGGCTTCCTCTCCGAGGACAACGTGCGCGTCCTGGACGCGCTGCCGCAGGTCGACTTCATCTGCGGCGCCAAGTGGACTAACGACATCACCGACATCGTCGATGAGGTCGTGGCCGGTAAACTGCTAGCACCGTTGAAAGTACGGGGCAAGGACGACAAGTTGGAATGCGCTTCGCTTATCCGGACGGTCTACGGCCGCCCGCGCAAGGTCCTCGTCTATCATTCCTCCGCGCTGGCCGAAGGCGATGCCGCCAGACGCAAGCGGAAGCTGGCCGAGGCGACACAGGAATTGGAGGCGGTTCGCGCCTCCTGCCTAACCCGCAACAAGGAGCACGACCTTCTGGTCGTGGCCATCCACAAGGCCACCGAAGGCATGAAATGCTACTTCGCAACGGAGATCGTGGACCACGGCCCGGTCAACGAGATCACGGTCACGAGAAAGGAGGACGCCGACCTGGACGGACGTCAGGTCCGCTACGTCGAGGAGCGCCTGGCGGCGCTCATCGCTGCGCTGAAGGCGAAGCCTCTGGCCAACCGAGAGGTGCGCCGCCTCATCCGCGCGGAGCTGGGCGACCTGCGCAAGCACTACCGCGTCGAAGTGGAGCAGTTCAAAGAACGGTCCACCTTCACATTCCAGGTGGACGAGGAGGCCGTCCAGGACGCCGAAAAGTACGACGGCTATTTCGTCCTGCTTTCCACCGACCTCGGCCACGACGCGGCCGAGGTGCTGGAGATCTACAGCGAAAAGGACGGCGTGGAGAAGGCCTTCCGCACCATCAAGAACCCCATCGCCATCGCGCCGATACGCCACTGGAATCCGCAGCGCGTCAAGGCGCTCCTCTTCCTCTGCGTCGTGGCCTACATGTTCTACTCGCTGGCGCGCCTGGCGCTGCGCCAGGCCGGCAGCGACGAGAGCGTCGAGACGGCGCTGGCAACGCTCGGCCGCGTGATAGAATATCGCCTCGACGGCAGCGAGGAATGGATCCTCAAGAAGATGGACGAGGAGCAGTTCCGCCTGCACCTACTTTTCACTAGCCAGCAGTAGAGAACTGCCTAAATCTTTCATTTCAGGCATTACGTATTACATTTTGGGGCGTCCGAAGACATCTGGCTATCCTCATGACGCACCCTTTTGGGCGGTTTTTGTATATGAACTCTTAAACTCAGGCAATAGGCAATGAACAGCAAAGTTATGTCATCGATCGCGCCATTCCATATTGCATTGGTCGCAGGGAGGAAGAGGCTACGGAATTCCAGATTCCCCCAGACCCTCGCCTAGCCTTCGATCGGGGCGCCTGCCACCGTTCCTGGACCTCCTAGGGTTCGACGGTCCGTCCCTCTTCCTCCAGGATCGGTAGGACCGAAGATATATTGCGGATGCACCTGTCCAGGCTCGGCGACCGCAAAACAGCTTTGAATGGGTCCCAATCGGTTTCGATGAAATCCGCGAGCAGGGATGAGAATTGGCGATAGTCCCGTCTGCCTGAGAGAGTGTCGGCGGCCAGGGTGACGACCTTCTTGCGGTGGGAACGCAAGGCGATGTTGAGGAGAGCTCGTTTGGCGTCCTCTAGATCGTCCGGCGTAGTGCGAATATGCTTCTCTGCCACCCCCAAGAAGTTCGCCAGGTTCTTTCCGTCCGCCAGGACCCATGATTCGATCTCTCTGACCGCAACCCGAATGATGAGGAATGGTGGGCGCTGCGGCAGATTAACTTCTAGCAGAGAAGGCGCACATACATCGTAATCTAGGTCGATCAGAACCAGCCATGGTTGTTCTTCGGTCAATTTGACCACATAGGGAAGGGACTGCGCGAGGATCGCAGATCTTCGCTTCGGCCCATCCTTCGCCCCGATACCAAATCCGCAATACCTGGCGAGACTTTCGATCACCCTCAAGCTAAGCTCGTCTTCGTACACCACGCCGATGGATATCAAGTGGCTCATCCCATAAATTCAAAAAGGGTAGAGACCCGTGAAAGGTGGGGGCCACTTCTATCCGCCAGCGCTTCCGAGAGCGGCCTGCCTGCCTCGACCTGCCGCATAAGCTCCAGATCCCTGGAGGCATGAGTTATCTTGCTTCCTCCCTCGGAAGGCCTGAAGACGAGCACCTCATCAGGTTCTACTCCGTTGCAGAACATGTAGGGGGAATGGGTGCTGATGACGAGCTGCCTAGAGAACTCTCTTTGCATGCGCGCGAACAGCAAGGGAAGCCTCATCACCAGCTCTGGATGGAGTGATTGCTCTGGCTCCTCGAGAAGCAGGGGGCCGCCCTTTTCCTGCAAGGCCCAAAGAAGACCGACCAACCTGAGAGTACCATCCGACATCGAGCTTTCATCCTGGTAGGTTCCCCTTGGCCTCCAATTAGCGAATCGGAAGGAAAGATTATGTCTGCCATCCCGGGCATCCTCCTGAACCTCGATACCCCTTAGTCCGGGGATGGCTTCCTTTAGCGATTCGGAGATCCTAGCTAGCCGCACATCTCTACGTTTGGATGGCACGCTTGCGATCCTTTCGATCAGGTCAGACCCGTAGGGGTCATCTGAAACCATAGTCGCCTTTCCGGCATGTCTCATTAGCTGAGGGACAGGATGGAGATAGGCGACGGAGCGGAGGAAATTGGTTATGGGTCTGAAATCTTTGTTCATGCCCATCTGCTGCAAGAAGGTTTGACCCGCCGCTTCCCTGTCATTGGAGGTATTCCTCCCTCGATTTAGGAGAAGATCTCCATCGCAGGAAGCGGTTTCGGCCACTACCTCGACCTCATCCTTCCCGGTGATGGAGAGAAAGTAGCTCCAGGCCCTATCGTTGCGGCTTCGGAAGGTCAGTCCGATGGCGACCTCATTATGACGATGGGAGTGAAGGGAGCGTATCTCCCTCATCCCTCCGCGATTCCTCACCGCCTGTTCGATTCCGATGGTCGCACAATCTCGGCAGAAGTAGATGGCGTCCAGGAAATTCGATTTGCCAGCCGCATTGGGTCCGATGAGATAGTTGGCCGGTCGGAGACCTATCTGAACGTCTTTCAGATTCCTCCAATTCTGAAGATTCACCTCGGTGATGATGCTCAAGGGAGAAGTGGAATCGGTCGAATCGTTCATGCCATCCTCAATATGCTCGAGCGGATTTAATAAGCATGCCATTAGGTCAATAACGTTCTTTCAGAGGTGCCAAGATCGACTACAATCACATTTCTCTTCAGGGAAGAGAAGAGGTGCCTGATCAAGACCGTGCCTGCTCATTTGGCGACCGTCCTGCTCTGCTGCCTCAAGAATTGCAGCAAATAGTGAGCGGTCCCCGTGCCCTTGCCGGTGCTCGTGGACGCCTTCCAGCCTCCGAACGCCTGTCCGCCGACCATCGCGCCTGTCGTCGCGCCCCTCTTCCTGTTGACGTAGCAGAGGCCCGCCTGCATGGTGTCGAAGTACTGCTCGATCTCCTTCTGCTCGGTCGAATAGAAGCCGCTGGTCAGACCGTAGTCAACGCTGTTCGCTTCCGCGAGCG
>CAZCNG010000120.1:0-6796 GCA_964500045.1 uncultured Methanomassiliicoccaceae archaeon | reverse complement strand
TGAAATCCCCCTCGTAGAAGACCTTGCCTAGCAGGGCCTTGTCGCAGGCCGCGACGATGTAGTCGCCCCGGGACTTGTACATTTTAACGGTTATCAATTCTATCAGCGATCATTCCGACCCTCGACCACGGTAATTAATCTTTCTGAGCATCGTTCCTGGAACGAAGCCGCAGGATAATGGTCCCGCAACCATTATCCAGACCACGGTGAATCAAGCGGTGACCCTAGAAAGGGCCTGGGTTTGGTTTGATATCATGTGCACCGGGATCCTTGTAAGAGCGCAGAATGGCGCCATCGTGCGCGGCCGCACCATGGAATGGGGAAGTTCGGACATCTATTCACGCATCTTCGCCATCGCGAGGCAGAAGGAGATGTTCGGCACGCTTCCGGACGGAAGCAATGGATGCACCTGGAAGGGGAAATACGGTTTCGTCGCGATCGACGCCTTCAACCAGTTCTTCGCGTCGGATGGCATCAACGAAAAGGGTCTGACCTGCGGACTATTCTACCACCCGGGCACCGCCAAGTACGAATCCTATGACCAGAGCAAGGCCGCGACCAGCATGGCCGCCTCCGATCTGGGCACCTATATGCTCAGCAACTTCGCCACGGTGGCCGAAGTGAAAGAGGGGGTCTCCGCCCTTCATCTGGTCGGCATCCCGCTTCCTGGAACGAATGTCGATGTGCCCTGCCACTATCTAGTGGCGGACCCGAGCGGCAAGGCGCTGGTGATCGAGTTCCTGAACGGCAAGATGACCCTCTTCGACAACCCCGTGGGGGTCATCACCAATTCACCCGCCTTCGACTGGCATATGACCAATCTGCGCAATTACCTGCACTTCACTGCAGAGGGCAACTTGATCGGCAAGTACGCCGGTGTGGAACTGGCGCCGATCGGCCATGGCGCCGGCCTGTTGGGCGTTCCCGGCGATTTCACGCCGCCTTCCCGCTTCGTCAGGGCCGCCGCCTTCGTCAGCACCGCCAGGCCGACGGCCGACGCCGCCGATGCCGTGCTCGAGACGGCGCGCATCATGGATAGTTTCAACCTGCCCATCGAACCGGCAACATCACCGCAGGAGCGGCAGCTGCAGAAAGGTCTGCTCAGTTCCACCACCTGGACCACCATCAGTGATCTGAGCTCATTGAAGTTCTACTACCACACCCAGTTCGACCGCCGTCTGCGCTGCGTGGACCTGAAGAAGCTGGATTTCAGTCCGGGCAAGGAATACGTCCCGAAGCCCTTGGACAAGATAAGGAAGCAGGCTATCGAGGATGTCACGTTCCCCTGAAGAGATCTTGAATCATTCAGCGCCGGCCTGTCCATGCCATGTTCACTGCCTCTGGGTCATCCCCAGGCCGTGTGGATCATCGGCACTAGGCCATTCACCAGCATCTGCACTGCTAACGCAGCGAGGATGATGCCGCCGGCGCGGGACATGACCTCCAATCCCTGCGAGCCGACCCTTTTGGCGAGCGGTTCGGCGAAGCTGAAGGTGAGGAAGACGACCAGCGCCACCAGCATCAGCATGATCGAGATCATTAGGAGACCTCCAAAGGAGCTGTTGCTGCTGGCAGTGGAGATGATCAGCGCCAGGGAGCCTCCCCCGCAGGAGAGCGGGAAGATGATCGGCACCGCCGCCAAGGTCTTCCAGTTGGTATGCTTCGCGGTCTCCGGGTCCATGCCTCCAAAGTTCTTCCCCAGCACCATCGGGATCGAAGAAACGAGCAGAATGATGCCCCCGGTGGCCATGAGCGCCTGCACGGTTATGCCCAGACCGAGGAGGGCCCATTGGCCGATCCAAGCGGTGAGAAGGACGAGGCCCAGGTAATAGAGCGTGGCCGTGCGCGCCACCTTCTTCTGCGTCTCCTCGTCATAGACCTTGGTCAAAGCCAGGTACGGCCCTATGGTGGCCGGCGGACTGAAGAGCACCGCCAGACCGATGGCGAAGATGATGGCTTCCTGGATGCTCATGTCCTTCCCCCGAGATGAGATGGATGGGCAGGCGCCCGGATAATGCTAGCGGAACTGACGCCCCCGGAGAAGGTCCGAAAGATCATGATATCACGCCTTCTCGACCACGGGTGTGGAAGCTATTCTCTTGGTCAAGAGCAGCAGCACGAGGCCGACGATCACCATGACGCCGCCCGCGATCATGCACATTGCCATCCCCTCCATGAACCCAGCGGCGGAGCGGGATACCTCCACATACGAGGTGAGGATGGTGGTGAAAATGGCCACGCCCACCGCGCTGCCGACCTGCTGCAAGGTGCGCAGCAGACCGGACGCTTCCCCCATGAGGTCGCGTGGCGAACTGGCCATGATCATCTTGTTCGATGGTGGGTAGAAGAGCCCCGTGCCCAGGCCCAACAACAATAGCATGGCGCCGATGACCAGCAGATCGGTGGAGGCGGAAATGGTGGCCATGAGGAAGAAGGCCACGCCGCTCACCAGCATGGTGGCGATGGCCAGGGTGCGCACCGACATGCGGTCGGCGAGCGTCCCTGCCACGAGACCGGCTAGCACCATGGTGAGCGTGGCGAAGAGCAGCATCTGCCCCGAGGCGGCGGAGCTCATGCCGCGGATGAATTCGAAGTAGAAGGGCATGATCACGAAGAGCCCGGAGAAGGAGGCCATGATGGTCATGGAGCTGAGCGCGGGCAGGATGACGTTGCGCTGGCGGCACAACCTCATGTCCAGGAGCGGGTCCTTGGCCTTGCGCATCTCCCAGAGGATGAAAGTGGGGATGAAGACGACGGCGCCCACGAGGCACACGAGAATTGTCGGCGAGGCCCATCCCAGCTGCTGGCCCATGTTCAGCGCGAAGATGAGCGAGAACAGCCCCAGGAAGATGCTCAGGGCACCCATGACGTCGAAGCTGGCCTTGGCGGGAACCCGGTCGCTGGGAATGCACCGGAGGGCGAGAAGGAGGGCCACGACGCCGATGGGGATGTTCACCAAGAAGATGGCGTGGAAGCCGTAGCTACCGGTGATCCATCCACCCAGGAGCGGCCCTATGACCGCGCCGAGCGACCCGGCCGCGGCCACCATACCCAGCCCCTTGCCCCTCTTGCCAGGACTGACGTAGCGGGTGATGGAGGCAAAGGCGAGGGACGCCATCATGGCGGCGCCCATTCCTTGGAAGAAACGGATCACGATGAGCATGTTGATGTCCGCGGAGAGGGCGGAAAGCAGAGTGCCTGCCATGAAGACGATGAACCCCAGGGAGAAGACGCGTTTGAAGCCCAGCCGCTCTCCCAATTTGCCGAAGAGCAACAGGAAGGAAGAGAAGGAAAGCGCGTAGGCCAGCAGGACCCACATCGCCATCGAGGTGGTGATGCCCCAGACCTTGATGATCGCTGGAAGGGAGATATTCACCAGACTTACATCCAGAGTCGTCATCAGCGTGGCCAACATGACCACGGCTATGATCAGCCCGTCCTTGCCCTTCTTCTCGTCCGTCACAGCACCAACTCCCCTCAGTTCCCTTCCTGGTTCCAGACCCTCTTTCCCGCCACATAGGTGCTGTGCACCTTGATCTCGCGCAGCCGCTCCGGCTCGACGTTGCGCGGGTTGCGGGTGAGGAGCACCAGGTCGGCGTACTTGCCCTTCTCCAGGGTGCCGACCTTCTCCTCCATGAAGAGCTGCCAGGCCGGAATTCTAGTATAGGCCTGCAGCGCCTCTTCTATGGTGATGCATTGTTTGGCGTTGAGCACCCGGCCGCTCGGTGTCTTCCTGGTGACGGCCGTCTGCAGGGCCCAGAGCGGCTCCTGCAGCGTCATAGGTCCATCGAAGTGCATCGAGCACGGTACGCCCAGATCGAAATCCCAGCGGAACGGGTTCCAGTTCTGCACGTTGTCCTCGCCGAACAGCTGCGGCAGCACGTCGCCCCAGACGCAGAGGTGGTGGATCGTGTGCGACGCACCGACGCCGAGGCGGGCGCAGCGCTGCATCTCCTCGTAGGTCGGCTGGGCGCAATGTTCTAGCCGGGTACGATGGTCCTTGACCGGGTTCTCCTGCAACGCGGCCTCGATGATGTCCAGGATGGCGCCGATGGTCTTGTCCCCCTCGACGTGGAAGTGCGCCGGATACCCCTTCGCCAGGCAGGTACGATACATCTTGGTGATCAGTTCCTTGCTCTCGTTCTGGAAGACGGGCACGTCCTTGTGCGCGTCGATCCCGCCACGCGAGCGTGCGAATTCTGAGTCGATGTAGCCGTGG
Organism: uncultured Methanomassiliicoccaceae archaeon; assembly: GCA_964500045.1. Taxonomy (GTDB): domain Archaea; phylum Thermoplasmatota; class Thermoplasmata; order Methanomassiliicoccales; family UBA472; genus CAZCNG01. The sequence continues at coordinate 2,577 of CAZCNG010000120.1, read as the reverse complement.
CAGGAGGCCATTGTCCCGGTGAACGGACTGCCGTCCACGACCATCTTGACGCCGGCGATGGTGAACATGTCGTTGCCGAAGAAGGGTGGAGCCCAGACCTGACCGGTGGGCGTGAAGGCGTAGGCCCGGGTGCGGATGGCGTTGGGCAGCAGGCTGGCGGCGATCATCAGATTGGTGTAGTCGGGGATGAACAGTTCGTCGGTAACAGTGGTCACGCCGTTGGAGGCCATGACCGAGAAGTACTTGGCCATCCCGCGCATGATACTCGTCGGGTCCTTGAAGATGGAATCGGAAAACGGTTTCATCAATGGCATCCAGGCCGCGGTCTCGTCCGCCCGTCCGGTAAGTTCTCCGTTCCCATCCTTGCAGTACCTGCCGCCCGGGGGGTCCGGCGTATCCTTACTGATGTTGGCCGCCCGGTAGGCAAGGCTGTTTCCGAAGAAGGTATGGCCGTTCGCCCACCCGATGATCATTGGGTTCTCGGGCGCATAGCCATCCATCTCCTCCATGGGGGGGAGCTGGAATCCGTCCTGTACCAGCGGGTCGATGCCAAAGAAGAAGAGCCATGCACCGGGTTTCGCCGCGGCGGCCTTTTCCTTGACCACCCTCCACACATCCTCGCCCTTGGGGCAGAGGGCCTGGAAGACCAGGGTGCCGAAGGCCATGCCGAGAAGGCTCGCCGTGATGTGTGAATGCGCTTCGATGAAACCAGGCAGTAGGGTCTGCCCTTCCAGGTCAATTACCTGGGTGGTCTTCCCCTTGCGCTCCATGATCTCTCGGCGCTTACCCACCGCCATGATGCGGCCGTTCTTGATGGCCAACGCTTCGGCCTGGCGCATCTTCTTGTCGACCGTCTCGATGGTGCCATTGAAGAATATGGTGTCAGCGGCCAGATTTATCCCCGTTGAACACTTGAGTATTGTGTTTATAAAGATTGGCCTGCAAGAATCGAAGTGCGCTGCTCAGCTAATCTAGAATTAGGGGAAGGTGCATTGAAGCCCCGATGCCAAAGCACGACCTCGAGATACGCCCGGTCGACTCGTCCAACGTCGAGGACTTCATCGGCCTCATCGTGTCACTCGCCGAGTTCGAGAAGCTCACGCCTCCGGATGAGGCGGCCAAGGAACGACTGCGCAGACACGCCTTGCATGAGAAGATGTTCCATGCCGGCGTCGCCTACGCGGAGGGCAAGCCGGCCGCCTACATCACCTACTACTTCACCTACTCCACCTTCCTGGCCAAGCCCACGTTCTTCCTGGAGGACATCTTCGTGCTGGAAGAATACCGCCGCCGCGGTCTGGGCCGGAAGCTGTTCCACTACTGCCGCGCGGTGGCGGATAAAGAGGGCTGCGGCCGCATGGAATGGGCCGTGCTGGACTGGAACCAGGACGCCATAGCCTTCTATGAGGGCCTGGGCGGTATGCAGCAGCCCTGGTACTTCTACCGCATCGTCCTCTGATCAGTCGTTGGAGATCAGCTTGAAGTGGCCTCGAGCCACTTCGAAGATGTCCCCGGCCTGCTTCAGCTTCTTCAGCGAATCGCGCACGTCCGTCTCGTTGAGGCCTTTCTCCAGCGCACGCTGGACCAGTGCGCCTTCCGCCACTCCGTTGGCCGGGTCGGAATTCTCGTGGATGAGCTGCCGGATGATGGAGATGCGGTTGCGGTCGTTGCGCGTGGTGCCGGTCATCAGCTTGTCCACGTCCATCGAGCCGCCGTCCTTGGCCATCTTGTCCAAGTAGTACTCCACGATGCGCACGGCGCGCTGCGCGTCCTCCTTGGTGACCACGTTCGAAAGGCGGATGCGGGCCGCCGCCTCGGAGAGACGGATGAAGGCCTCCAGCTGTCGTGCGGTTATGGGCACCGACGCTCCCGGGATTTCGCCCAGCTTTCGAATGGACAGATACTTGTCGCGGATGATGCCCTGCGCTTCCTCGTTCAGTACGGGAATGATGCGCTTGCTGTACTTGACGTACTTGCGCATGAACTCCACCGAATACGTAGGCTGCAGGTTGGACGTCTCCGCCAATATCTTCTGGTAGTCGATCTCCTTGATCGAGCCGGGGTCGACCAGGCGGCGCACTTCGCCGCGTACGTGCCCTTTGATGATGTGCTGGGCGATGCGCGTGTCGCGGTCCAGGTTCGGTTTGTCCGTCAGAGCGAAGATGAGGTCGAAACGAGACAGCAGCGCCGGGGGCATGTTGATCTGATTCGCGAGCGGCTCGGTGTCGTCGAACCGGCCATACTTCGGGTTGGCCGCACCCAGCATGCTGCAGCGGCACTGCAGCGTGGCGGTGATGCCCGCCTTGGCCACGGAAACGGTGTTGCCGCACCAGACCGGGACCCCGTGGCGGCGCACGAAGATGATGTGGTGGGGCACCTCGACGCAGTAGATGCGTCCCTGGTACTCTTCCTTCCATTCCATCTCGTCGCCGGGCAGCTCGAGCACCGGTTCCAGCGTCTCGGCCTTCTCGTGGAAGACGACCACGTACCTCTGGCCCCGGGACACGATGCGGTCATCGACATGCCGGTGCACGGACGGCCGCGAGCTCTCGACGATCTCCGCCACCATGCCGGTCT
>CAZCNG010000119.1:0-6822 GCA_964500045.1 uncultured Methanomassiliicoccaceae archaeon | reverse complement strand
GTCACGCCGCCGTATGAGCTATGACATCGTTACTATGCTCCGGGAGTTTGAGTTCTATCGCCTGAGCTTCACGCTCGGCGATCTGGTGGTGGTAAGGAAGTGGTTAATGACAACATACCTCTGCTTCGTCAATCATAGGAAGAAATTGGCCTGGACCAATTCAGGAGGAGTTTGTGACCCACCCCCCCCAAATGGATAATATTGGGAAGAAAGAGGAAAATGGTTTGGCTTGACTTCGTCATCTTACCCTACTTCTTGGTCCTCAGGAACATTAGCACCATGGCCACGATGATGAGGATCGCCAGGATGATGAATGCCAGGGTCGAGTTGACCCCGGAGGTCGTGCTGGCGATGTTGCCCACATCGGTCTTGACCGTACCCAGGTTGGTGTTGACGGTGGCCAGCGTGCCCTGCATGCTGGCGATGGTGCCATTCACGATACCTAGGGTGCTGGACATGGTGACCGTGCGGTCGTTAATAGCGATCACCTTGAGCTGGATGTCGTTCAGGGTCACGTTCATCGCGCCGATATCGGTCATGATGGTGGCCATGTCGCCCTCCAGAGAGGCGAGGCGGGCGCCTATGGTCGTCAGGTTGGCACCCATCACACCCAAGGTGGATTCGATGCGCACCGTGGTGCCATTGATGTAGACGACATGGGCGTTGATGGCGCCCACGGCCGTCTGCACCAGGCCGAGGTCAGTGCGGATGGCGAGGGTCGTGCCATTGACGAAGGCGAGGTTAGCGGTGAGGGCGTCAACCTCGATCATTAACTGACCAAGATCGCTCTGGACCTGCAGCACGCCGTTCTCGATGCGCAGCGTGGTGGCGTTGATGTACCGGGTATTGATGCGTAATTCGCCCATATTGGTCTTCAGCCAGACGGTGTTGCCTTCTATCCTGATGGCAGTGGCGTTGAGGTACTCCAGGTCTATCTCCAGCTCGCCGACCTCGGTCAGTATGTGAGTGACATTGTGCTCGATCCTCAAGCTGGTGGCGTTTAGGTACTCCAGATCTACTTCCAGCTCCCCCAGATCGGTCATCATGAGGGCGGTATTGCCTTCGATGCGGATGGCAGTGGCGTTGAGGTAGCTCAGGTCCACCTGCACCTGGCCGATGGCGGTCAGGAGGTAGGTCGTGTTGTCCTCGATGCGAATGCAGGTCGCATTGAGCTCGTCGATATCGACCGCTAGCTGCCCGACCTCGCTCATAAGGACCAACGTGTTGAACTCGAGGCTTATGGCGAAGACCACCAGGGCACTCACGTCCGTACGCAGCAGGCCGAATTGAGTGACCAGGTATTCGGTGTCACCTTCGATGCGCAGCGCTGTGGCGTTCAGGAAGCTGAGGTCCATGCTCAGTTCCCCGAGATCGGTCATGATGTACGCCGTGTCCTCTTCGATGCGCAGCGTGGTGGCGTTCAGGAAGGCGAGGTCCGCCTGGATCTCACCGACCGCGGTCTGAATGGAAGCGACGCCGGCAACTATGCCGACTATCTGAGCGTCGATCATGGTCAGATTGGCCGACAGGGCGAACCCCTTCAACGCACTGCCGTAGTTCCAGCTGGTGTTTCCGCAGATAACGGCCACGTAGTCTCCCACTTCGGCGTTCAAGGAAATGGTGTAGTCGATGCGATAGAGGCCAGTTCCGATGCGGACAATATCATCCGACAGGTCGTAGCTGTTGCCATCCGGGTCATACAGTGTAATCGTCTTGGTGGTCACATCGGTCGGCCTGCCCTGCAAGGTGAACAATGCGTACCAACTGGCAGTCTCGCCGCGGAAGTGCAGACCGCCCACGTCCGTGCTCACCTGCAGCGGGGATCCATCCACCACTGTGTAGGTGAGGGAGAAGTATCGATCGAATTCCTCGTCATCGACGTGGACCTTCAAGGTGACGTTGTACGTTCCCGGGACGACATCGGGGATGACCACCTGAATGGGATACAATGTCCCTTCAGAGTTCAAGGTCCCGCGTCCCAGCTCCGTCATGTTCTCGAAGTATACGGAGGCATTACCAGCACGGGCGTAGCCATTCCCGCTGATGGAGATCAGAGATTTCGCAGACCCGACGGTCGGGGTCAAGGTGTTGACTATGGGCAATGTAGCGCCCATCATCAATCCATTGCTTCCATGTGCCTCACCATTCGGAAAGATCTCTCCGGGCGCGGGGAAATCAGAGGCCGCATAGGCATGCCCCCTTATCGAGGTAGGTACTCCAGAGAGCCATCCTGAATTCAGATTCAGGTCGGGATGGGCCATCCCTAGGAATGTTATTGAGCCGAGGGAAGTACACGAATAGAACGCGTTGTCGCCGATGAAGGTGACGCTGTTCGGTATGGTGATGGAGGTCAGGGCGGTGCAGGAGTAGAATGCCATGTCAAAGATGCTGATGACACCGCTGCCAATGATCACTGAGCTCAGTAGGGTGCAGGAATAGAATGATGAGATGCCAATGGAGGTGACGCTGTTCGGTATGATGATGGAGGTCAAGGCGGTGCAGAAGAAGAACGCATAGTAGCCGATGCTGGTGACACCGCTGCCAATGCTTATGGAGGTCAGGGCGGTGCAATAGGTGAACGCATAGTCCCCAATGGAGGTGACGCTGTTCGGTATGGTCACGGAGGTTAGGGCGGTGCATTCTAAGAACGCCCCGGACTCGATGAAGGTGACGCTGTTGGGGATGGTGAAAGAAGTAGAGGTGTTGCCGATAGGATACTGGACCAATCGGGATACTGCTTTGTTATAGAGAACGCGGTCGCCAGCATTGTTTGAAAAGTATGTGTTGTCGGCATCAACGGTGATGGATGTCAGCGCAGCGCATGAACGGAACGCATAAATGCCGATGCTGGTGACACCGCTGCCAATGCTTATGGAGGTCAGGGCGGTGCACGAACGGAACGCATTGCCACCTATGGAGGTCACGCCGCTGCCGATGGTCACGGAACTCAAGGAGGTGCATTCGCGGAACGCCCCATCGCCGATGGAGGTCACGCCGCTGCCAATGGTGACACTGGTCAAAGCATCACAGCGATAGAATGCGAGCGCGGCGATATTTGTTATCGAATTAGGTATGACGCACGAAGTGATGTCTTTATGGGGTCCTGGAGACGCGAATATCGTTCCGAACGATGTGAACGCCTGCCCCGCCCCATTGTCGGCAGGGATCGTGACAGCATAGGTGCCGGTCCCAATCTCTCAGGCCGTGATCTCTGCGCCCGAATATGTCCAGATATTTCCAGATGGGTCTGTGTAGCTGGCACCGGGGGCTGCGGCCACCGTATCCGTGGCCATGACCATGAAAGACGCGCTCAATAGCATCAGCAGCACGAATATCGTGGATCCCACATTCTTTCCAGATCTCTTTTCCATGGAACGGACCTCCTCGGACATCACGACTCAGACCAATGGGAATGAGTTATTTTCGATGCAGGCCCGTATGCCATCTTAATGATATGCCGACCGTTGTCCTGGCAATCAATAGCTGGTGCATCCGGTTTGATACGCAGGCCTTGCCCGACGGTCGAGAGAGTGGAGAATATGATAAAGATTGTCGAATATCGTGCCATTCTGCGAGAAAAAGTGATATAAATGGTTTGAGGCGAATATCCCACCTATAAGAATTATTTTTCGACCAACTGGCTTGAGCGGAGTTCAAATCTCCACCCCTGCACTCTCTTTCCTCATGGAAGAATTTATATTCTTAACAACGTAATATAATTTGCAGGATCTGAAGGGCCAAAGCAGACCTCAGCGGGAACTTTGAAGCCGATCGCAAGAACCTGGAAAAGCGTGTCCTGACCGAGGGCTACGCGATGACCCAGCATGCATTCGTCTTCTCCGTGGGATCGAAGGAGCCCTCGAGGTCATGCGCCCTCCTGCCAAAGCCTCAGGAGAAGCATTCGTCTTCAACACGACCGAGTTCTTCGAGATTGAGGGCACTGCTTTTGAGAGGACGCTGTGCTCACAAGTCCATGGGACGAGTTCTGCGGTTTGGGACTGAAGTAAGTGGTTCGAACTCCGAGCATGATCGTTAGGGTCGGGAATCCCGATGGCCCCTGGCGGTCCAACGCCAGGGAGGGATGCCTGTTCGGACACGGGATGATCGAGTCCTGTATCTGTGAGGCGATCGATCCAGAATAACATTGCAGGATCGCACAGCTGGTACTGGATGGAGATTAATATGTCGGTTTGTGATTGAACGGAGGAAGAGCGAGCGATGGCTCTCTCCACGAATCCTCGCATCTCAAGGTTCCTGCAGGCTGGCGTGATCTGAGATAAGCAACGGCTAGATACTCGGCCACCAGTACGCGTGTCATGGGCAAGTGCTCGGTGTGCGGGTACAATGACATCATGCAGATGAGGACGAAGTGCCTGAGATGTCATGTCGGCCTCTGTGTTGCCTGCGCAGCCGACAAAGGGATCGTCGAGAACGAGCAAGACTATCAATATCTCTACTGTCCGAAGTGCGCTGAAGAAGAGGTGCAGGTCCGGCTTTTGAGACATCGGACATCCCAACAGGCGCGCAAGTCAAAATGCCCATTCTGTGGTTCTGAACGGTTGGAATGCTGGGTCAAGAAGGCGTTCAGCAATGAATTGCAGAAGACCATCTGGGATCTGGGGTCAAACTGCGCTGAATGCGGAAGAGTCTTAGATTCCCGCAGCCTCGAAGATCTCACGAGGGCAGAAGAGGCGGAGACCGCCGGCCGGTTCGAGGAAGCGGCCAGGTTGTTTGACGAACTCAAGCTGCGTGAAAGGGCCGGTCAGGCGAGGGATCTGGGGCGCAGAAGATCTATCGAGGACCAGAACCTCGACGCGAACCAATTGCTTGAGCAATTTGAGGCGGGCGGTTATGTCATCCCGTACAAATGTACCCATTGCGGTGCGAGGATCATTTTCAACAAGGACAGGAACGCTGAGAAGTTCTTCATTTGTGAACACTGCAGCGCAACCATCGATGCTTTCGACCTGGAAAATGTCCTCAGCGGGCTGCTCTGATCGAGAAACTGAACTAAACTGGTTCTTCAGCGTTCAGTATTCTCCGCGGCCTATTCCGCCAGTCTCATGTTCATGATCTCAGCGATCTTGTTCTCTGCTCCGATCCGCATCGGCGGATAGCTCACTTTCTCCCCCTATGCATCTTCATCGCAGTGGCCAGCATCTCGGGGGTCGTCTCATAGGGAATCATCTCGTTCATCGCACCGTACATCTTGAGCTTGCCCGCAAGCGCCAGCTTCTGTTGGAAATGCCCCTCCAGGGGGAAGCAGAAAAATGGTTTCTGCAGCGCCAGCGGCTCGAGTGTGGTGGTCCCGCTGCACTGCACCACCGCTAGGTCAGCGGCGGCGAAATGCCTGCACCGGTCAGGGACGTATCCCATCACCTTCGTCCCTTCGATCTGCGGACACAGGCCGGTCCATTGCGGATATTTGCCATTCTTGGGGGAAATGTGGATTTGAAGAATCATCATTTGGACCACTGGATAGAAGATGAGATGTCGAAGCTCATCAGAGCAGCGGATAACCCGAGGGACTTTGCTATCCTTATGATGTTCTGTAAGACTGGGTTACGTTTCAGTGAACTATGCGACCTCGATCTAAGCGACATAGATCTTGAACGAAAGGAGATCTCCGTGAGGCACGGCAAGAGGGACAAGCCCCGGAGGATTGATTTCGATGGTCCGACCGAACGGGTTCTCAGAACCTATCTTGGGGCGGTAAGGAAGAGTCATAGCTCCCCGCTTTTCGAGTCACAGAATAGGAGACGGATACACACCAAGGCCATTCAAACGATGGTGACAAAGACCGGCAAGAGAGTGGGACTCAATGTTCATCCTCATAGGCTGAGGCACAGCTTCGCCACTGCATGGATATCGGATGAGTCAGATATCATCATCTTCAAGGAGTACTGGGCCACACGGATATCGCCATGACTCGGAGGTACTTCCATGCCGTCTCGCGGCTCATGCGTCACCTGAAGGATTGAGCGCTGATTGCCGCTCATTTACCAGATATACTCCAATGTTTGTTGTCGGGGGCGTCGCCAAGACCGAGATGGCACCAGCATCTCGAAGCGCACGCCCTCTCCTGCCCTCCCGGTCTCCGTGATAGTAATGCCGGTGATCGCGAGTATCTCCTGGCTGAGGAACAGTCCGAATCCAGTGTTCTTGCCGAAGCCCTTCTCGAACAGGTGCTTCCTATTCTCATCATTTATGCCCACGCCGTCATCTTCGTACACGATGAGCAAGGCATCGCCCACCTGTCTTGAACTTACCATGATGTTTGTGACATGCTCGCCATGACGTATGGAATTGTCGATCAGGTTGTGAAGCGCTTTCTCTACCATGGGGTCGGCGAAGATCTCGACATTTTCGGTATCCTTCTCTAGCTTCACTCGCTTCTGGTCAAGCACGGCGAAAGCCTTCGCGGTCATGTTGCTCAATGATATCCAGGTGGGCGCTTTCACGCCAATGTCCTCATAGCTCTTGGTGAATTGGATGGTGGCAGATAACTGCTCTGTCGCATGCAGTGCCTTCCTAAGATGTTCATCGGATGCGAGTTGAGGTTGCCCTTTCATCAGCAATGACAGGTTTCCTTGAAGAATGGTCAAATGATTCTTGAGGTCGTGCCTGGTGACGCTTGAAAGGAGATTGAGTTTTCGACTGGTCCTGAGGGGCGTCTCCTCCGTCCGCTTGCGTTCAGTGATCTGCCCTATGCGCTCGGAGACGGCTTCAAGGAGCGCTCGCTCCTCCTCCAGGAATGGCCCTTCGTTGGACTCTGGTCTCTTCTCCAGATAGCCGACCTCGACCCTTCCGACCTCTTTTCTA
>CAZCNG010000118.1:5027-6840 GCA_964500045.1 uncultured Methanomassiliicoccaceae archaeon | reverse complement strand
CCGAACTGCAGATCCCCATCGCCCAGGGCCTCGGCGCCAGCGCGGCCGGCTCCCTCTCCGCCGCTTTGGCGGTGGCACAGTTGACCGGTTGCGGCCGTCAGGAGGCGTTCGAAGCGGCGCACAGGGCGGAAATCGCCAACAACACTGGATTGGGCGACATAGCGGGCATCTACCGCGGCGGCATGGAATTCCGCAGGAAGGAGGGGTTGCCGCCCTACGGCATCGTGGACCGCTTCGGAGAGGAGCTGGACCTCGTGATAGCCGTGGTCGGTCCGGCCACCAGCACCGCGGAGTTCATCAACGACGAGGTGAAGATGAATCAGGTGCAGACGGCCGGAGAAGAATGCGTGAACGTATTCGCAGAGCGCCGCGACGCGGATTCCTTCTTCCGCATCTCCCGTGTTTTCATGGAGAAGAGCGGCATCGGTACGCCCGAGGTGAGACGCGCCCTGAGGGCCATCGACGGCCTAGGTCAGGGATCCATGTCCATGTTGGGAAACACGGTCTTCGCCACCGGGGACGTGGAGAAGATAGAAGAGGCGTTGTCACAGTTGGGCAGAACGTTCCGCTGCAAGGTCGACGTCCAGGGAGCGAGACTCGTTTCCAGTTCAGGGCTCTAGGCCATATCACTCGTAGAGGGTGAAGAGCCGGTCGTCCCCGTCCACGGCGAAGAGACCGATGCGCGCGCCGCAATCCAGCCATCCATGAGCGTAGTTCACCGACGCGAAGGCGTTGACCAGATCCCCCTGCTCCAGGAAGTGCTGTGCATCTCCGTAGTACGATCTGGCCATCAGCAGGAAGTCCTCGGCCATACGTCGATGGAAGGACCGCTCGGGCGGGGCGATGCGCAGCTTCTCCAACGCCTGCCGGGTCGTCTCCATGTACTTGGCCATGTGCTCCTGGCTGATGGCGTCCCGCATTCTCAGAGCCTCTTGCTGGGAATGATCTCCACGCTTTCTCCGCCGTGTCTCGATTCACGGGGGCGGACGTCGATGAACAACGGCATCTGGATATTGCCGCCGATGATGAGCGCCACGCCGATCGGCAGGCGCTGGATCTCCTCGTCCATGCCTTCGCTCATCCCTTCCAACGAAGATACGATCGCTTTGATGTCATTGGGGTTCGTCACCTTGAGGATCATTTGGGTATTGCATTGGGAGAGCACGTTCTTGTCGATCTTAGCGGCGCGCTGAGAGATGATGGTGAGGCCCAGTCCGAACTTCCTGCCCTCGGCGGCGATGGTGCGCATTATCCGTGACGACGCGGCCACTCCCTGCTGCGGACACCAGTTGTGCGCTTCCTCCGCCACCATCATGAGCGGCGGGATCTTGCCCAACTTGCGCAATTCGAACACGGCTGTGGCGATGCGGTTGACTATCAGTTGCGCAATGTCGGGTTGCGTGCCGCGCAGATTGATGATGGTCATCTTGCCGGGCGTCACGAGCTCGTCGATCCTCGTGCCTTGCGCAGCAAAGATGTTGACCTCGTTGAGGTAGTCCAGCTCTGCTATGAGCTGGTGATTCTGCGAGTCTTCTTCCGCTTCCAGGATGGCGATGATGTCCTTGAGGGTGAAATCCTTCTTCACGGCGCGGACGTTGTCGATCGCCTTCCTCAGCGTGTTGAGATAGATCTTGCCGTTCTTGATCGTCGTGAGAGATAAAAGATCCCGGGCGTCGATGTTGGCCAGCGTGAACTTCAACGGCTTGGCGCTCTTGTTGGCGTTGGTGTCGGTGGCGAACTCCTGGATCTTGTCCGCGTAGCTGTGCGGCTCCACGCCGTAGTCGCGGGCGCCCTTGGGCTTGGTGCCCTTGTC
>CAZCNG010000118.1:0-4927 GCA_964500045.1 uncultured Methanomassiliicoccaceae archaeon | reverse complement strand
TGCTTGACCATGATGTACTCCATCTTGTCGATGTCGCCGATGATGCGGCAGTGGAACTCGGTGGTGCCGACGCAGCCGTAGATGATGCCTACGCCCTCGAGGTCGCCGAACTTGGCGTCCTTGACCACGTGGGTCGCTGCCAAATGCTCCTTCGGAGCGATCAATTCAGAGGGGTGGACGGTCGGTTCCGCTTCGGCGGGGTCGTCCTCGCCAGCGTCCTCGATCTCCTCGACCTTCTCCTCTTCTTCGTCGAGCTGCTTCGCTTTGATATCGTGGGCCTCGCCTTCGGCGATGGCAGAGTCAGAACTGGTTTGCATCCTATCCCGAAAGTATATAATGACAAGAACATAAAAAGGATTTGCTGGGCGGTGGAGGAATATCCCCACCTTCTTTGCGCTACCTTAGAACCGAGGGCTGCCCGATGGCTGATTCCAAGTGTCCTTTGCGGGTGCATGCTCGGGGGCGCCACAGGGGAACGGGGCCGTAGGCCAGTCGCCATGGAATGGTTTTAATTAAGCCATATTGATGACGCAAGCATGATCATCGTCGCCGGTTCCACCTCATCTAAGCTCGCCCAAGACCTCGCGCAGGTCACCAATTCTGAATTTGTCCAGGCCTCGGTCAAGAGGTTCCCCGATGGGGAATGCCATGTGCGCATAGAGAAGGAGAAGATCGACGATGAGGTCGTCATCGTGCAGAACACCTATCCCGACGACAAGATGATCGAGCTCTTCCTTTTGCAGGACGCTGCGTACGGCCTCGGCGCCACGAAGATCACCAACGTCATCCCCTACTACGGCTACGCCAGGCAGGACGAGCGCTTCAACAAGGGCGAACCCTTGAGCGCCCGGGTCATGGCCGATCACATCCAGCTGAACTCCGACAAGGTCGTCCTGGTGGACATTCACAACCCGGAGATGCTCGATTGGTTCGACGAGGCCGAGTCGGTCGACGTGCACGCAGCGCCGGCCATTGGCCGCTACTTCAAGGATGCGGGCATCGACCTGGTGCTGGCGCCGGACGAGGGGGCGCTGAAGAGAGCTGGCTGGGCCGCGGAGACGCTCGGCTGCGAGTGGGACTACCTCGTCAAGACCCGGTTGAGCGGCACCCAGGTGCATATGGTCCCCAAGGACATCGACGTCAAGGGCAAGAAGGTCCTCATCGTCGACGACATCATCTCCACCGGCGGCACGATCGTCGCCGCCACCGAGGAGCTGCGCCGTCATGGTGCCAAGAGCGTGATGGCCTCGTGCACGCACGGCCTCTTTGTGTCCGGAGCGCTGGACCGCCTCAAGAAGTACTGCGACCGCATCGCCTGCGCCAACACTCTGGAGAGCGAAGTGTCCGTGATATCCGTGGCGCCGGAAGTGGCCAAGGTGCTCTGAGAGATCGATCCGTCCGTTCCACGCCAGCTTCGATCAGGAGCCTTCAATTCTCGAAGCTGTCCTTGGATATCAGCAGCAGTATGGCGGCGATGATGGCGAACAGGCTCCCGACGCTTATGGCGGCCAATACCGAGCCCACCAGGACGAAGACGAAATGCTGCCGCTGGGTGGCGTACCATCCCGCGATCAGCGCCACGACGCCGAAGACGAGCATGAAGATGAGCATCCCGGCCATGAACCCGGCCATGGGTGCCATGTTCCCCATGTTCATCATGGTGCCCCAGAAAGCGGCCATCAGCACTACGGCACCGATGTTGATGATGCCAGTGAGGATCAGAAGAATGCCGGCGATGTTGGAATAATCGTCTCCGGAGCCCATCTTCTTGCCGCAGCGGCTGCAGCGCAGGGTGCCCCAGGGGTTGCTCTGCCCACAGTGGGGACATTGTACGCCCGGAGCCTGATAGGGCGGGGCGTATCCCATCTGCGGCCCCGCCATGCTGAGATTGGCGCCGCACTTCTGGCAGAAAGTATCGCCCGGGGACGGGGTACGGCCGCAGTTGCGGCAGGGAGAGGACGATGTCCTGGTAGAGGCCCCGCATTTGCTGCAAAAGGCGGCATCGTTCGCCATCTCGTTGCCGCATGAAGGACACTTCATGGCGTTCCCTCCAGACTCCAGGCCAACATGAATCCGGCAGGTGCGCCCGGTCTATATTTTCCTATGCCCGCCGCCTCCGGAGCGGGATTGTCAAGGGGGATGCTGGGCCTCCGCCGGTTGAAAGATTTAAGATTTGAACGGCATACAGCCGTTGCCATTGGAGGCGCAGTGATGAAGAAAGAAGAGGACTTCAGCGAATGGTACAACCAGATGGTCGAGCTTGCCAACCTGACGGACAAGCGCTACCCTATCAAGGGCATGAACGTCTGGACGCCCTACGGCTGGAAGATCATGCGCCACGTCGATTTCTTCATCCGCAAGGAGTTGGACGCCACCAACCATGATGAGGTATGCTTCCCCCTGCTCATTCCCGAAACGGAGTTCAAGAAGGAGAAGGACCACATCAAAGGCTTCGACGCCGAGGTCTACTGGGTCACCCACGCCGGGTTGAACGAATTGGACATCCGGCTCATCTTGAGACCGACGTCCGAGACGGCCATGTATCCGATGTTCGCCCTGTGGATCAGGTCGCACCAGGACCTGCCGCTCAAGACCTACCAGTTGGTGAACACTTTCCGCTACGAGACGAAACAGACGCGGGCCTTCATCCGCGTGCGGGAGATCCACTTCTTCGAATCTCACACGTGCCATGTCGATGAGGCCGACGCGCAGGCGCAGGTGGAAGAGGACTTCGTGATACTCGAGAGGATCATGAAGCGCCTGTGCATGCCCTACCTGCTGTTGAAGAGGACGGACTGGGACAAGTTCCCGGGAGCGTACTACACCGTCGGTGTGGACACCTTGATGCCCGAGGGCAAGTCCCTCCAACTGGGTAGCATCCACCACTACCGCGAGAACTTCTCGCGCCCCTTCGAAGTGAAGTACGAGGACAAGGACGGCAGCATGAAGTATGTGCATCAGACCACGTTCGGCATGAGCGAGCGCTTGGTCGGCGCGGTCGTCGGAGTGCACGGTGACGACAAGGGGCTCATCCTTCCCCCAGATATTGCACCATTCCAGGTCGTTCTCATCCCCATCCTGGCCAAGGGGAAGATCGACGAGGTCATGGCCTCCGCCAAGGAGCTGGAGGCGGAACTCGTGGCCGTCGGCGTCCGCGTCAAGTTGGACGACAAGGACGAACGCCCCGGCAGCAAGTTCTACAACTGGGAGATCAAGGGCGTGCCGCTTCGGCTGGAATTGGGCGCCCGCGACATCGGCGAAGGCAAGGTCTGCTACGCCATCCGGGAAACTGGAATCAAGGGCGCGTTCCTCCGCACCGAGGTGGCCGTGAAGGTCCAGGAGCTGCTCCTCAGCATCGCCAAGGAGATGAACGACCGTGCCGTCGAAAAGATGCGCGCCACCATCATCGACATCAGCAGTATCGAGAACCTCCCGGCGAAGACCGTCCGCTTCGGCTGGTGCGGCTGCGAGGAGTGCGGTCACGCCTTCGAGCAGAAGACCGAGCTCAAGTTGCTGGGCACGCCGTACACCAAGGAAGAGTTCCACGGCAAGTGCATCGTGTGCGGCAAGGAGACGGACGTCGTGGCCTACGCGGCCAGATCGATGTGATCCGAGAAACGCTTTTCCCGAAATCTCTTATTTTTCTATTCTCTTGCGGGCAGGACGATGCCCTGGGCCGGCAAGGGAGAAAATGCTAGAAGGACCTGGAGACCAGGGCTTTACTTCTTCTTGGTCGGAACGGCCTCTCGGGAGAGCAGGACGCCCAGAACTCCAAGCGCCAGGAGCACGACGACGATGACATAGACGCCGATGTAGTTCTTGTCGAACATGTTCCAGCTGCCATAGGCGATGCCCCATCCGACATACATCAGGATGCCCCCGATGATGAGGAGCAGCGACAGCCCCAGCTTCAACTTCTGAGGGAACAGGTTCTCTGCCATTGGAAGCGCCAAATGCGGTGACGGTATTAAAAGATTAGGAGGGGGAATTTCCCAGGATCGTCCAGCTATGGCCGGCCCTCACTTCCCCAGCTTGCGCTTCCAGGGCAGCAGGGCGCCGATCATCACGAGCACCGGTCCGACGATGTAGCCGGCCCAGACCGCGAAGCCTAGGATGCCGAGGCAGAAGATCGCGGCCCTGCGCCCCATGCCCGGCGGACGCTGCACGCGGAAAGCCTGCCACAGGATCACAAGTCCCAGGACCGTCTGCCCGACCAGGAAGATCATGGTAATGAACACTTCCGGCACGATGCCCGTCTGATTGACCACCCAGAAGAATTGGGTGATGGTCATTGCCGCCGTACCCAATATCCACAGACCACCGACGTACACGGCGATATTCATCATGGACATCTGTGCAAACTTTTCTTTCTTGATTATCAGGAGGTAGAGGAAACCGAGCACCAGGACGGTCATCCAAGGAAGGACTATGTTCCAGAAGTTCTGCCCCTCCCACTGGTACACTTGGAAGAGCGAGAAGGGCATGATGACGATCGCCGGGATGGTGAACTCCTCCTTGTAACCAGGGGCGAACCCGTAATTGCCCACGAGGCCACCCGGCTCCGGATTCGTGATAGCCACGTAGTAGGTCCCCGCCAGGGTGACATTGCCATCGAATTGGGACAGGTAATAGAAGGCACTGGGCGCGAAGCCCTCATAGGTCACCTGGGCCGGCACTTCCACAGCGCACACATGGTATCCATAGCCGGGCAGCGGCCACATCTGAACGTTCGCTGGCAGCACTCCGGAATTGATGATCCCCGGCCCCATGAGGACCATCTCCGCCCGGAACCCGTCCTGATAGTCCTTCGTGGGGGTCAGCAACATCATGTTCAAGCGATCTCCGGCCCCGAGCTCCAGCTTGTAGTAGTTCGCCTGGGTGTAGCCGTTCAGCCCCGGCCCCAGGCTGGCATAGACGGCCCAGGATA
>CAZCNG010000117.1:0-7002 GCA_964500045.1 uncultured Methanomassiliicoccaceae archaeon | reverse complement strand
CACGAC
This sequence comes from uncultured Methanomassiliicoccaceae archaeon, assembly GCA_964500045.1. GTDB lineage: Archaea > Thermoplasmatota > Thermoplasmata > Methanomassiliicoccales > UBA472 > CAZCNG01. The sequence goes on along the minus strand of CAZCNG010000117.1, from coordinate 6,996 downwards.
CAGAGATGGCACCACTTCACGCAGAACGCGCAGATGGCCGGCCAGCAGATGGGCGTCAACATCATGATGCCGTCCTGGAAGACCCTGCCGGAGCGGTCGTTCGTCATCTACCTGGTGCTGACCATCGTTACGCTGGGTCTGTTCATGTTCTACTGGGTCTACGTCATCATCAAGGACATGAACGAGCACATGAAGAACCAGTGGGCCTTCGAGGACCAGCTTCTCCGTGAGATGAACCGCTAAGCGCAGCGGTCATCAAACCATTTCTCAAAATCCTTTCTTTCTTCTCTCTTCCATTAAGAAATGATAGGCCGGGCCCTCGGCCCGGAAGAGGTTTCACGCGATGCGGATCTTACCGAGCACCGGTTCGTACACCATGCCCTTGTCGAGGAGCAGGTTCGTCACTTCGTTGAGCTCGTCCTTTTCTATGCCCATCCCTTTGGCGGCGGCGACGATATCATCGTAGGTGGCGCCCTTGTTGTTCTTGTCCAGCTTCTCGATGAGCTCGAGCACCAGCTTCTCCTTGTCGACGTCCGACGCCTCCTCCGGTTCATCGTCTAGCTCCTCGGCGCCCATCGGCGCGTCCTCGGGCATGTCCGGCGCCATCCTCTGGTCTGGCATAAGGAACTTCACGGCGTCGAGCACCATCGCCTTGTAACGGGCCAGTTCGACGGTCCCGTAGTGCGCCTGGGCTTTCAGTACGCCGTCGGCCAGGATCGGGCTCACGCCTAGCTTCTCCAACTCTGCGGCTGTCGGCGCCGACATGGACTGTGCCTCCTCCACGGCGGCGATGCGCGCCAGCGTCGACTTGCACGTTTCCAATACCCACTGGTCGCGGACCGAAAGGTCGACCTCGGCGATCCTCTCGGGTCGGACGGAAACGTACATGGTACCCTCCTCCGGAGAGTAGGTGCGCACCTTGCCGACCATGGCCACGAACTTGGGCGGTTGCAGTTTGCTGAGCACCGCGGTCGCTTCCGGCTGATACTGGCCGGAGGACACGTAGAACGTCCCGGTCGGGTCGCTCACCCTTGCTCTCCACAATGGTTCCTGTTCGCCGCCGATGTTGTCGATGTCAGTGAGCACGCCTACAATGAAGACGCGGTTCATGACCGCGCCCAGCGGCGTGATCAGGTGCGAGGGCGCCTTGTCCCCTTCACCCTTGATCTCCAGGCGGGAGGAGTTGAACTCTCCGGCGAAAACTCTCCAGGCGACTTCCCTGTTCATCATTGGAATCCCTCCAGATTGGTGAGGAGGATGGTAGCTTCCTCCTTCACGTCCACGGTAGCTGAGGCAGCAGAGGAGACGATCATCATCAGTCCATAGTCGTCTTTGAGCACGTTGCCCGTGACCTGCAGCGAGCGGCCGAAGACCTTCTCCTCGATGCGCTGCCGTATGACCTCGACGTCCATCGCTTCCCGTGCGATGCGCATGCATTCATCCAACGTGAGGCCGATCATGGCTTCTGTGGAAGTTCTGCCGATCACCGCGGTGATGGCGCCGGTGCCGTCATCCAGGACCGCCTTGATCCTCAGGTCCGCCAGTCCTTCCACCTTGCCGTGCAGGCGGCATGCCGACTTCAGAAGCACTCTCTTGCACTGGGGGCAGCGGAATATGAGGCCGCTGCCCTCCTTGACGTCGACCACGGAGGCGCGGAACAGGACATCGCTGGCGCCGCCGACCCTCTCCACATCTTCGATGGAACGAGGCGCTGGCGCACCCGCTGCTCGGGGTGCCTGTTCCGGAGGAAGCCTCACGATGCGGGCGCGGTCGCCGATGTTGAGCTTGGGCATGCCCTTGAAACCCTTGACGTAGGCGTTCTCTATGCGCACCGCCTCATTGGTGAGCAATTCTCCGCCGGTCCAGTCCGTGAAAGGCACTTTGCCGGAAGCGTCGGCCACCATGCCGACGGTGATCATTTTCTTCGTACCGGAGATCTCGACCTCCTTCTTCTCCGCGATGAGCACGAGCACGGTCACAGTGACGCTGTTCATCCCTTCCTGCAGGTCGGCCAACTCCATCGGTCCGCCCGAGAAGGAGGAGCTGGGGGCGCTGGCCACAACGCCTTCCAGTTCATCGGCCGGGCGGCTTTCCACTTCCGCCCTGGTGCCTAGATTCACGTCCACGCGCTCGTTGTACTTCTTCACGTAGGCGTTGCGGATGAGCACGACCTCTCCGGGGCGCAACTGCGCTTTCCCACCTTCCCACAACGTGTACGGCGCGCTGCCGCTCTCATCGGCCAAGTATCCGTAGGTGAGCTGCCGCGGTCGGCCGTCCACCTCGATGGACTTTGGGTTCGCGGTCAGGACCTTGACCAAAAGATCCACCGATTGTTCGCCGCCTTGCAGATCGGCGATCTTCATGCGGGCGCCGTGCGACAGAAGATTGGCGTCGCCGCCCAGCAAGCGGACGACCATCCTCTTGCCCGCGTCCAAAGATACGCGGTAGACGTTCAGCGCCTCGCTCAGTTCATGCTCTATCTTGCTCTCGTCGACCTTATTTCCGAGCACCCGGGCAATTTCCTTAACGTGGGGTGCGAGTTCTTCCTTGTTCATTAGGGACCACTCCCGTCCTAGAGTAGGACGAGAGGGTAATCCATCTGAGTATTAATTGCAGTATTTGCGGCTGCTTGGAAGTGTCCGGAAGTGTGCTCACTCGGTGTAGCCGCCGCCCTTCTCGTACTTCTCCTTCAGGTGGTTGATGAGAATGTCCCTGTTGCTCTTCAGGTGCGACTCGTACCAGGCGACCACTACACTGTAGAGGCGGTCGTGCATCATCTTCTCATCGAACTTCGCCAGAGGCGCGTCGTAGATGACATACTGGCCGAAGATCCTCTTCCAGCCATCGTAGCGGTAGTACCTCTCGCCTTCACAGTAGTTGAATACCATGCGGATGTGCGGCGTTATGTCGTCCATGTAGAACCAGGCTTTCAGGCTGTCGCCCGTCCGGCCCTGTACCTGGGACATGTCCACGAGCTGAATGATATTTACGGATTCAAAATCGAAACCGGGCTTGAAGGTCCACTTCTGGGGGTAGGTGTCCCTCTCGGCGTACATGGCGAAGGTGCCATAGCCGGGGTCCATGTTCATTGGGACCTTTATGCGATCGAAGCGGTTCTGGATGTTGCAGAAGTCCTCGATGAGCACCTTGGTGACCGCAGACTGCTGGAAGTTCAATTCGTCCTTGTCCTTGTTGATCGCCTGGGTCTTCTTTTCCAGTTCCGCGTCAAGCTTGGCGAACCAGTCTTCCTCGGAATCAGCTTTCTGCTTGGGTGCCATCTTGTCTCCCCACTTTGCGCATAATCACCATCCCACCATAAATACATATCCCAATGGCCAGACATCTGGCTTAGTCCACCAGCACCGGCTCCCGTGGGCACGCGCCATCAGAATAGCATTTTCAAAAAATCCTTTATCTATCTCTCTTTTCATTACACAGTGTGGACCTGGTCTCGCAATTCATTCAGATCCTTACGGATATTGCGAATGACCCATTCCTGTATAGCATAGTCTTCTTCTTCTTCTCCATCGCGGCCGCGATAGTATTGCCCATACCGGTCGAACTTGGTCTCATCCTCAGCCCGGCGACTCCCTATTGGATCCTGGCCATCGTCCTTGGGGCGGGCAAGGCGGTCGGCGCCGGCCTGGTCTTCAAGATAGGTGGCACGGTGGAGGCGCCCATACGCAAGTACTCGGAGCGTTGGCGTTTCTTCAAACGGTTCGTCGATTTCTGCGAGTGGTTCGTGGCCAAGCTCGGTTACGTCGGCTTCTATATTCTGCTGAGCATCCCGTTGATGTCGGATACGGTCCCCATCTACATCTTCTCTGTGTTCAATAAGGAAGGGAAGGCGCTGCATCTGTGGTACTTCATGCTGGTCAACTTCCTGGCTGGGATCACCCGTGCCGCTCTTCTGTGGGTATTGGCGGACATGTTCGGGATCCATCTCTTCGGCTAGGTGGCTTGCATTCGAAATGGGAAATTCCCCACGTGGCGCGAAAAGTATTAATTAAGCGAAGAAATTGTGAGGTAATGGTCGCGAAAAGCAAGATCCTCAAAATGCTCGAGAGCTACGACAAGGACAAGCTCACCGTCGCCACCCTCTGTTCTCATTCTTCTCTACAGATCTTCAACGGCGCCAAGAAGGAGGGCTTCCGTACCCTGGGCCTGGCCGTCAAGGACAATTACCGCTACTACGACGCGTTCCCTCTGGGCAAGCCGGACGAGGTCATGAAGCTGGACTCCTTTGAGGACCTCCAGGACAAGGCGGACGAGCTGCTGGCACGCAATGTCATCATCATCCCGCACGGCTCCTTCGTAGAGTATATGGGCGCCCCCGCCTTCGAGAGGATGCCCGTCCCCACCTTCGGCAACCGCAAGGTGCTCGGCTGGGAGTCCGACCGCAACAAGATGAGGGAGTGGCTGGAATCCGCCGGCATCGACATGCCCGAGGTCATCGAGGACCCCAAGAAGATCGACCGTCCCGTGCTGGTGAAGTACCATGGGGCCAAGGGTGGCCGCGGCTTCTTCATCGCCAAGGACTACAACGACTTCAAGATGGGCATCGAGGCGGACCAGCCGCACACCATCCAGGAGTACGTCCTGGGCACCAGGTACTATCTGCATTACTTCTACTCGCCCATCAAGCAGGACGGGTTCCGCGTCACCGACGGCACCATGGAGCTGATGTCCATGGACCGCCGCGATGAGAGCAACATCGATGAGATGTACAAGCTCGGCGCCGCCGAGGAGCTCAAGCGGCTAGGCCACTACCCGACCTTCGTGGTCACCGGCAACGTCTCCGTCGTGATACGCGAATCGCTGCTCCCGAAGGTCCTGGACATGGGCGAGCAGGTCGTTATGCGTTCGCAGGAACTGTTCGGCGGCATGATCGGACCATTCTGCCTGGAGTGCATCGTCACCGACAAGCTGCAGTTCAAGGTGTTCGAGATATCCTCGCGCATCGTGGCCGGTTCGAATCCGTTCATTTCCGGCTCGCCGTACTCCGATCTCGTGGAGCTGAACATGTCCACCGGCCGCAGGATCTCGCGCGAGTTGAATCTCGCGCGGCAATACGACGCCTTCGCCAAGATCATCACATGATCACCTTGCTCCTGGCGGAGGCGGAGATCGAGGCGCTCCCCTCCCCTTTCCTTTTCGAGGGGAGGGAGGTGCGCATTCTCGACGCGGCGATCATGCCGACGGACGGCCGGCGCGGTAGGCCGGACGCGGCCCTGGCTTTTATCAGGCCGGTGCTGGCCTCCGACCCCTTCCGCCATGGCAGCATCGGTCTTCTGGTGCACACCTGCGATGGCCGGATGATCGAGTGTTCGCCTGGAGCGGCCTTCCCATCGGAGCGGGCCGATTATCTCGCGCTGCTCACGGAATTGTATGACCGGGGCAGCTGCTGTGCTGGACTGGTGCGCATGCGCTCATCGCTTCCGTTGCCGGAAGAGCTGCGGCGCTTCCGCCGCATCGTGGTCATGTCGCCTCTGGGAGAAAAGAAACCTCTGCGCCAGGTGGCGCAGGAAGAGGTTGTCGTGGTGGTGGGCGGCTTCACCGCGGGGGAATTGAGCCCCGGGATCTTCGACCAGGCGGACGAGGTCGTCTCCCTGGGAGACGAGTATCTCACCCTCGATCAGGTCGCCACCCTTCTTCTGGGAGAGATTACCAGCCCCGATCCTGCATCCTCTGCTCGGGCTTGATGTTGGCGATCTCGATGCCGTGCATCGCCTCGCCCAGCCCGCGCGACACTTCCGCGAGAACCTTAGGGTTGTCGTAGTTGGTGACCGCGTCGACGATGGCCTTGGCGCGGAGCGCGGGATCGTTGGACTTGAAGATGCCGCTGCCAACGAACACTCCGTCGGAACCGAGCTGCATCATCAGGGCCGCATCGGCCGGAGTCGCTATGCCGCCGGCCGCAAAGTTGATGACCGGGAGGCGCTGCAGACCAGCGACTTCCTTGACCAACGGGAATGGCGCCTGGATCTCGCGGGCCACGGCCATCAGCTCCAGGTCGTCCTTGCCCTTCAGGTCGCGGATCTTGCCCATGACGACCCTCTGGTGGCGGACGGCTTCGACGACGTTGCCGGTGCCGGGCTCGCCCTTGGTGCGGATCATGGCCGCGCCTTCGTCGATCCTGCGGAGAGCTTCGCCGAGGTCGCGCGCCCCGCAGACGAAGGGTACGGTGAAGCTCTTCTTCTCCACGTGGAAGAACGGGTCCGCGGGCGTCAATACCTCGGACTCATCGATCATGTCCACACCGAGAGATTGCAGTATCTGAGCCTCAGTGAAGTGCCCGATGCGGCACTTGGCCATGACCGGGATCGTGACCGAGGCCATGATCTCCTGGATCTTGACCGGATCTGCCATACGCGCCACTCCGCCCTGGGCGCGAATGTCGGCCGGGACCCTCTCCAGGGCCATGACGGCCACCGCGCCAGCTTCCTCTGCGATGATCGCTTGCTCGCGGTTGGTCACGTCCATGACGACCCCGCCCTGCTGCATCTTCGCGAAACCTCTCTTCACGAGTTCGGTCCCATGGCGGAGCCTGGTCATGTCTAGCTCAAAGACCATTTTTTTCTCACCGAGGCGGCCTAGATTTGCATGTCTATATATGCCTTTCGTGCCTGGTTGGGTGAGTCTGGATAGACTCAATCGGTGTTACTATGACACCGGTGCAGAGGTCTGCGGTCTCATGGGCAAGTGCTGCGTTTTTTGTCTCATGCACCAGGCCGTTACCTTAAGTCATCTAAATGTTTGTTTTCCATGGTCCCGGTGTCATGTCCAGCTTGGGTGGTTGGGCAAGGGGTCTTCCCTCGAAGCTTCGCAAAGCTCTACTCATATGTCTAGGGTCCCTGGCCTTTGTGATGTCATCCATTCAGATAGAAATAAATGGTCCTTGCTCATTCATCACTCTAATGGTCGCCAAGCGTATGAGCAACGTCCCGGAATCGGGAACGGTGCGGATGGCCAACATCGTGAGCAAGCTCAAGGCCG
>CAZCNG010000116.1:0-7006 GCA_964500045.1 uncultured Methanomassiliicoccaceae archaeon | reverse complement strand
CGAGCCCCTTGCAGAGTACCTGGCGGATAATGCGCCCACCTGCACGGTGATATCCTCTTCCCCCTTGCTCGAGCACGACGCGATGTACATGAAAGTGATCTTCGAAAGGATACTCATGAAGCGCGTCTCCAAGGAGACCAAGGGCAAGAAGCCTGAGAAGCCCAAGGCCCGCTCCCGCAAGGACCAGGACGACGAATACGAGGATGATGACGATTGATCGAGACGGCCAACTACATCATGCGTGAGGTATCCGAAGCCTTGGAAAAGGTGGACCCCGCGCTGGTGGATACGATCGTCACCTCGCTCATCGATGCCGAGACTGTTTTCGTATACGGGGTCGGGCGGTCCGGCCTCGTAGGCAAGGCCTTTGCCGTCCGTCTTGTCCAGATGGGCCTTGATGTGCACTTCGTCGGGGATACGACCACACCCATAGTGGAAGAGAAGGACCTGGTCTTCATAATCTCCAACACCGGAGAGACGATGTCGGCGGTGCAGACCGCGAATATCGTGCGCCGCATCGGCGCCAAGGTCATAACGATCACCAGCAATCCACATTCTAAATTGGCCGTGGCGTCCAATCACATCATAGAGATCCCCCCCTGCCGCGACGAGCAGAGGAAGCGTCTAGCTCCCCTGGGTACGGTGTTCGAGGCGGCCGCATTCATTATGCTGGACTCCATGGTGCCGCTGTTGATGACGCGCCTAGGTCAGAACGAATCCTCCTTGCGTCAGCGACATGCGATCTGGGTCTAGCGCGGACGATACGGCGACTGGTACCGTTCCCAATAAACCGCCAGCGGCACTTCTATCACGTTTCCACTGCGCAGGCGGAACGCCGACATCTCTTGATGCACCGGGTCCACTACTAGAGCGGTGTGCTCTGGTTCGCTGAACATCCGTTCCTGTGTGTTCAGGTCCGTGTCGGAGAGAAAGCAACCGTAGCCTGGGTGGGAATGGTACCACCCTACGAGCACGTAGCGGAAATGGCACTGATCTAGGGATTCGCACAGTTCCTCGATCCTTTCGGCATCGAAGCGTACGTGCACCGCTGTCGCCTCCAACGGCGCCGTGGCGACATCCCTGGCCATCGCGTAACCCTCCCCTTTCCAGTTGAGCAATTCGCCCAGCAGCAGACCCATCACCTCGCAGTTCGCCTGCCTGCCCTCGGCCGCATGGTGGCGCACCTTCTCCTCCGCTAATTTGGAGAGGAAGAAGGGCATGCCCTGCGCAGGCAGCGACCAGCCATGCTGGCGGTAGTTGGCGGGGGGCAGTCTCTCTTCTCTATGTGGCGGGGTCGCGCCGATGACCTGGGGCCTCAGGGGGTCACCACCCGCGGCCTGGCGCGCAGCGGCAATGGCGGAGAATGATAGGGCTGTCTTTCGAAATAGCGGGCCGCGAGAATGCAGGAGGTCGTGCCGAATGGGCTGTCTGGATTGGGAGAAGCGAGCAATGTTTCCATGCCCTTGATGAAAGAAAGGAGAGTCGAACGGAAACCCCATTCGCTCAGAAGGCGGGTGCAGACCATGCCCCCATCCTCGGGCATCATGATATTCGGATGGAAGATGGGCGTCAGCCATTGCACGCGAGGCCGCCGGAAAGGATACTCGTCGTCGATGTGGACGATGAAGGCATGCTCGTAGCGGTTGATGATCTTCTCCCCCTGCAAAAGAGGCCCTGGCACCCGGTCCAGGCGCACCTGGAATCTGAGGGGGAAGCCTCCGTCGGTGAGACCTTCGATCTCGCGGCGGAGGTAGGCGCGACATTCCTCCAGTTCGTTGCGAACCCGGGCCCGGAGGATCTCTTCGGGGAGACCCATCAGGCTCCGCCCTCGGGGTCCGGGATCAGCTCCAGTTCGTCTCCGGCGCTGATGCCCAGGTCGCCGACGTTGCTGCCCCCCTTGAGCAGTTTCTTGCCGCGGCGCAGCACATAGGCCCCGGAATCCTTCTGCCAGTAGGAGGCGGCGCTCTCGATGATCTCCTCCACCAGATTGTCCGTCTCTAACTCCATATCGACCGACGCTCCATTCTCCGCGTTGCGTACTCTGACCTTGACCGCCATAGTATCACTCCATGCCGCTGGGGGAGTTCTCCCCTGCGGCTACATGCACATTACGTAGCTCGCCATGCATGGCGCAGCGGCCGTCGATCTCGGCCTCATACACTTCCATGGTGTTCCTCATGCCATCGTAGATGAGCACATGGTGAATGCAACTATCCCTGTGCCCGCACAGCACCTTGAGTGCCTCCCGGACCTGGATGGCGGCGATGACGCTGGTCGTGGTTATCTCCGCCGCCAAGGGCGCACGGTAGATGCTCGTCGGTCCGCCCGTGCAGCTCTGCCGGCGGTCCAGGATCTTGAAATGGGAGCTATTCACTAGACACTGCAGGCATGGGGTCTCCGGCGGCAGGATGACCTGGACCTTGCCGTGCATGCCGTCGGTGCCCGCGTCGACATAGGGGACGCCGGCGTAGTACGATTGCGCGTTCAGATGCAGACGCGCCGAGATATTGTCCAAGCAGCCTAGGATCATATCGTAGTAGCGCAGATCGTCCGCTTTCAGCAGCTGCACGCGGCCGACGATGGGGCGGATCGTGGCCTCCGGGTATAGGTTTGCAGCCCGATCGGCAACGACCTTGGCCTTGTCGCGGCGCATGGTGGCGTCATCCGAGCGGAAGAAAAGGCATCGGTTGAGATTGGAGCCGGACACGGCGTCCATGTCGATCAGATCTATCCTTCGCACCCCGGACAGGAGGAGGCATTTCACTGCCTCGTTGCCCAAGGCACCCGCTCCGGCCACGAGCACTCTCGCCCCATGTAGCGAATCCATGTCCAGCCAACCTGTCCGCGTCGAGCGGTCGAAACGATCCTCTTCCCGGGGGTGGATCATCTTGCACCTCTATGGTCGAGGCGGAAGCACGGTATTAGAAGGCCAGGAATCTGTTGACCCAGCCGTCAACTGCCACGGCCAAGTATTATGTAACTTGAGTGGTGATTGGCAATTTCGAGGCCATTCTATGTTCCACAGTGACATGTTCCTTCATGAGTACAAGCCGGCCAAGTTGCACAACGCCCTCGTGGTGGTCGGCTTTCCCAGCGTTGGCCTGGTCAGCAGCATCGCCGCCAATTACGTGGTCAGGACGATGAAGCTGGATAGGATCGCGACCATCATCTCTAAGGAGTTCCCGCCCTACGCGATATTGCATGATGGAGTGCCCTCGCCCCCGGTGCGCATCTACGCCGGCAAGAGGGACTGCGCCGAGGACAAGGACGGCGAGGATTGCGACCAGATCGTGGTCATCATGTCCGAGTTCATGCCGCGGCCTGACCTCATCAAGCCCCTGGCCGACATCATCATCGACTATTGCCAAAAGAAGGGCGTCAAGACCATCCTGGCGCTCGAAGGCATCAACACCGGCGAGGGAGAAAAAGACGCAGTGCTGGGAGCTGAGACAAGCCACGGCGTCCAGGGTCGATTGGAGAAGTATGGCATCACTCCGATGCGCGAGGGCATGGTCAGCGGCATCTCTGGCGTCATCCTATCCGAGGGCGATCGCCTGGGCGTGGACGTGCTCTGCCTGCTCGGTCCTGCCAAGGCCGATATGCCCGACGCCCGCGGAGCCGCGCGCCTGCTGGAGATGGTCGGCAAGATGCTCCCGGAGATCAAGTTGGACCCGGCCCCCCTCTTCAAGGAGGCTGAGCTGATCGAGACGGAGATGAAGGGGGCCATGGAGAGCGTGAAGCAGCCGCGCAAGCCCGGCGATGAGAGTTACCTCTACGGCTGAGGATGTCTGCGGAGCACCTCAAACCTGGCCGGGGCAAAATCTTATATCGCGATATCAAATACATCGAGTCATGAATCTAGTGCCGAAGAAGTTCTTCGTCTCCTCCGGCTGCGCCGTGAGCAAGGTTTCTGACCTCAACGCTTTCGACCAGGCCTTGATGGAAGCGAAGATCGGGGAGCTCAACCTCGTATCCGTCTCCTCTGTATTGCCGATTGGGGCGAAGCAGGTCGCGTCGCGCGCTCTGCCCATGGGGTGCATCACTCACTGCGTGCTTGCCCAAATGAGAGGCGGCGAGGGTGAGATGATCTCCGCCGGCATCGCCTATGCCTTCCGCAAGGATGGGCAGGGCGGCTATGTGGCCGAGGGCCACATGCATGGCACCAAGAAGGCGCTGCGCGAAGTCCTCGAGTGGAAGATGAACGAGATGGCGAACCTGAGGGATGTCGAGCTGAAGCCGATCCACTATGCCATCGAGGAACTTTCCATCCCGATGGACCACTACGGAACGTGCCTAGGCGCGCTGGTCTTCGTCGAGTATTGATGCTCGGCGTAGTACGCTGTCCCAAATGCAAGCTGGCCCGCGGCGTGGAATTGAGCGCCGCCAAGGCCACTTGCCCGTCCTGCGGTCGGGAGCTGCACCCCCGCAAGATGAAACCCCTCTGCAGCGTCGATTCTGTTTCTGATCTGCCTGCCGCCGTCCAGGCGGCCAATATCCGCGGCAACGAGAAGGAGGTGCCTCCGGTGCCGCCGAAGAAGATAAGGCGGTCTCCTTCCGATCGGGCCCTGGCGGCGCTGGCCCAGCCCCGTACCTGCGAGGAGCTCGCCGCTGCATTGGAATTGGAGGAAGAAGATGCCCAGCTACTGCTGGACAAATTGGCCGAGAACGGGGCGGTGCTTCGTCTCCGGGACGGCACCTATCTCGCCATCAGTCCAGCTGGCGAATGACGGCCTCGAACGATAGGTTGACGCGGTTGGGCGACTCGCTGTACTGCTTCATTACCGACCTGTCGTTGAAGCTGAGGTCATAGGCCGACTGATAGGACAGGTAGAAGTAGAAATTGTACAGGTCCGTGGCATTGCCATTGTCGGTGTAGTCGACCATACGATTCGCCTTGAAGATCAGGAACTCGGAGTTGACGCAGTCGATGGTCACGTACTGCCCACCGCCCGCCGCCAGCGGGATGTAGGTCTGGATCCATCCATGCCCACCGACGCTGCCGGTGTTGCGGTCGTATAGCATGCCTAGCTGCAGCCAGGACGGTATGCCCAGGTGGCGCGCCATGGAGCAGAAGAGCACGGCGGTGTCGTCGCAATCGCCTACCTTCGTGCGTATGGTCTCCGCCGGGTCCTTGGGGGCGCCCGAGGTGCTGCTGGAGCTCGGGTAGGCGATATTGCTCGTGATCCACGAATAGAGGGCAGACTGGATGTCGAAGACGTTCGTTCTTCCAGCGGCGATGCTGTCTGCCAGCGCGACCACGTCCGGGTCGCTGGGCATGATCTTCCACTCGGTGCCGAGGTATCTCTGTTGCAGGTCGAGTGGGAACTGCGTTACGGTACCAGAATCGGAGGAGCGCATGGTCCAGACGGTGGTGTTGATCGTCTCGGTGTAATTGATCTGGATGACGAAGCTGTCCCCCTGGGCGAGGTTTAGATGCTCCCAGGTAAGAATCGGCTGGCCATCCTGATAGGCGATGCTGGTGGGCGCTGGATCGGAGATCACGCTATGGACTTGTTGCAGCATCAGCCCGTTCATGCTGACATTGATCGCCTTGGGAATGGTCACGCTCACTTGTTGGATGGGGCCTTGAGATGCGGTGACGGTTATGGTGCGCTGGTATTCCAAGTTCACAGATTCGGAGTAGCTCGGGCGCAGGGCGCCGAAGACATTGTCCCGCAGGAAAGTCTGGGTCGCCGGCATGAGCAGGACGACCACAAGCAGGACCACTACAACTAGCGCCACGACCATCTTGCCGACCGGTGATCGCTTCTTGGCATCCCCTTCCATGACCCCTTACTAGTAGATGGACGCATTTATTTGTTGTTGTGTCGTTGACCTATGGGTCGTGAGAGCATGGCCCGGCCGGCCTCGCTGGGATGAGAGGCGGACTCATACTTTCTTGACCTTGGATGCCTTGCCCATGCGCCATATCGCCTCATCGACGATGTCTGGGATCATGGTCTTGCGCAACCGGTAATAGGTGAAGAGCGAGAAGGCGGTGGCGGCCACCAGGCCGATGATGCCGAACCACTCCAGACCCCAATAGAGGGGTAGCATCAGGAGGCTGCAGATCATCTGCAACAGCACAGCCTGCGCGAAGAACTTCCAGGGAAGTCCGGCCGCACAGCCGATGCCGATGGTTCCGCCGATGGCGCCGTTGAGCGCGACGAGCTGGACCGAGATCATCGCCACCAGGACGAAATCCAGGATGGTGTTCTCACCGGATGCGCCGAAGAGCTTGAAGGCCTGCCCGAAGGCCATCGTAGCGCCGATGCCCAGGCCGAGGGCCGTACCATAGAATGTGGTGTCAAGGCGGCGCTGGAAGCGGGGCAGGTTCATGATGACCAGCATCAACCCCGCCTGGGCCAGCGCGAAGAGGATGATGATAATTATCTCGTTCTTGGGGAAAGGCGATTCAAGGACCGCCACGATCACACCGATCATCAGGCCTATGGTGAAGAGGAGGAACAACTTACGGTCGTCGAAGAAGGGCCGTTCCACCTTGGGATAGGTATACTTGTCAAAGGTGGTGAACATCAGGAGCAGGGCTGGTGCGAACCCGAATATGGCAGCCACGATCATCCATTGGTCCATCAGTTCCTCACAAAAGACGAGCGCTATTTAGATTGTTTGTCCGCCGTGCGCACCAACTTATCATAGTAGTGGGCGACCACGCAGGAGTCCTCGCAGCGGCCGCACTTGGTGCATTTCTTCTCGTCTATCTTCAGTCCGAACTCGACGGATATCGCTCTCTGCGGACAGTTCTTGGCGCAGATGCCGCAGCGGGTGCACAGCTGCCCCCTGAGGTAGGCGCGGGCTCCCGCGGCGAACATCTTCTCGGCCGCGTCCGCGGTGGGTGCCACGGCAACGATCTGACCGCCGCCGAACGCCTTCACGCTGCTGTCCTTGCGGCGCGCGAGCGCGATCTCGAACTCCGGCATGGTCTTCACTTCGCCGATGGTCTTGAGCGCTTCTCCGACGGAGTCGAAGCGGTGCCGCTGCGGCA
>CAZCNG010000115.1:0-7137 GCA_964500045.1 uncultured Methanomassiliicoccaceae archaeon | reverse complement strand
GACCTCATGGAGATCATCGTCTGGAAGGACGGCATCAAGGTCTCCGAGGACACCCTCTACTATTACCAAGCGGTGCACCAGGAGAGTGATGTAGTCCCGGAGAACGTGGACTGCATCCGTGCCATGATGAAGCTGGAGCCGGACGGCGTGGCCTCCATGGCCAAGACCGACCGCTCCCTTGGCATCGCTAAATGATCAGTGGAACATTCCCGGCGGGGCTTCGATCACGAAGGTCAGTCCTGCCGTCTCACCCTTTTCCGATATCTTCAGCCCGGTGGTGAGCAGTATCTCGCGGGCGAGGAATAGGTCCATGCCTTCGTCCCTTTGGTAGGCGCGGTTGAAGACGTGCGTCCTCTCGGTCGGGGGAATGGCCTGCCCGTCGAACTTAAGGGTCAAGGTGCCCCACTCGCCCTTTTCGAAGGTGAGTTCTAGATTCTTAGCGCCCATCTTCTGGGCGAAGATCAGCAGCGAGCGCAACGCCTTGGCAAAGATGGGATCGACGTATAATTCCATGTCACCGTCGATCATCGCCACTTCGATCTGTAGGTCGTCCAGGCTGTGCACCGCGTCCTCCAATGCCTCGAACACGGAAATGAAGCGGGGCGGCTCCCCGATCTCTTGATAGGCGCGGGTGAATTCCAGCTGGTGGCGCACCAAGGTCGCCACCGCCTTTGCTTTTGTAATATAACGAAGCGGAGCCTCGTCCTTCGTCTTCGACTCCGCCAGTTCGAGATAGCCGAAGATGCCGGTGAGGCTGTTGAGCGCGTCGTGCCTCGTGATAGGTCCCATGAACTCCACCTTGCGCTTAGCGGCGGTCAATTCCCGCTCCAGCTCTTCCTTTCCAGATAGCCGGACGATGAGGACCATGGTGCGGAATGGCCCCGCTCCCACATTGAAGGTGACGATCTCGCCGGGACGGCGGTCTAGGAATACCGGGTACACGCCTTTGTCCTTGGTGCGGGCCTTGGCGACGACCTCAGCGCCGAGTATGGTCGACACGGACCCACCCACCGCGACCTCGGGGAACATCTTGCGGGCCGCTTGATTGAGGGAAGAGATGTTGCCTTCCTGATCCATGGTCAGGACAACCTCTGGGAGGGATTCGACAATGGCGTGCCAATTCACCGCTTCTTCGTTCATGGCGGCTAAACATAATCTTCGAGTGATAAAAAGCATACCATGAGGTTCGGTGACCAAAGGCGCTCTTGATGGAGTTTCCGTTATGCGATATGGCGATGGGCCCCATGAGCCATTTCGCAGGGTTTCCTTCCCCACTCTACCTCCTCTAGAGCCCGCCTTGATTCGACCCTGGCAGGAGCCCGCACTCCACCGCCATGATATGGATGTGAGCGAGCTCTAGAATCAAGGTACTATGCAGCGGCCGTTGTACCGGGCGCCCGGTCGGCCAAGGCTATATATGTTAGAATGTGAACTTGAATGAGGGACAGGAAATGCGCAAGCTCACTAGAAGAGGCGTATCGCCGGTCATCGCTACCGTGATGATGGTGGTCATCACCCTGGTCCTCTCAGCCACGGTAGTGGTCCTGGTGATGAGCTTCAATTCCAGCGGCGGCAGCACACACTATGGCAGTTTTGCCATGGTGGATCTGGATCCCAACCGCCAATACCATCTATATTTTGGGAGCTTCCAGCCTAGGACGCATTTCTCGGACGTCAAGGTCAGCATCGCCGGGCAGATCGCCGAAAAGACACTCAGCAGCTATTCCCAGGCAACGCCTTACAGCAACTCTCAGGTCGCATCGATGTATCGCATTGACCTGGGCGATGATGGGTTGATAAATGTCGGCGATAGCTTGATCATCAAGTTCGATGCCAGCATGAGCGGCAGGGTCGTCGATGTCTTGATCGTTTCCAGCGCCAACGGGGATGTCATCGCCGGAATATCTCTGATCGTCGGCGCGGCCCCCGGGCCAACTCCGAACCCGGCGGACTACCAATACTCGGTGACCGACGGAAAGGCTACCATCATCGGATACATTGGCCCGGGTGGATCGATAGCAATCCCATTGTTCGATTTGGCTGGGCATCCAGTCGTGGCCGTGGGCAAGGCGGGGTTCACTCCGTTCCGGAATGTCCAAGGGGTTACATCCGTGACGATGCCGGACAGTGTAACTTCGATCGGAAGCTCAGCATTCTACAATTGCATTTCCCTGACCTCGGTGACCATAGGCAACGGCGTCACCACCATAGGCAGCTCCGCGTTCCAATCCTGCGCCGCATTGACCTCGGTGACCATAGGCAACCGCGTCACCACCATCGCGGATTATGCGTTCGAATCCTGCGCCGCATTGACCTCGGTGACCATACCCAACAGCGTCACTTCCCTGGGCAAAATGGTGTTCTACTACTGCACCGGCCTGACCTCGGTGACCATAGGCAATAGTGTCACCAGCATCGGGAGCGCTGAGTTCTTGAACTGTGAGTCACTTGTATCCGTGACCATACCCAACAGCGTCATATCGATCGGTGCCGATGCTTTTCATTCCTGCGCCAAGATGGTTTCCGTGACCCTGGGCAGCGGTGTCACTATCATCGAAGGCAATGCTTTCATCTACTGCACCAGGCTCACTTCGATCACTTTCCTCGGACTTGCTGCACCGACCTCCGTAGGCGCAAATTGGATCACAGGCACCAATGGGGGAATACGGGGCCATGCCCCCATTGGCGGCGTCGGCTATGCCAACCCGTTCTATGGATTGACCATGGTATGAATCACCTGGGCTGCGCCGGCTTGCCTTTGATCGAGAACTGCGGATAGGGCGTCGAAGCTGAAGAACCAGGACCTCCGCGGCCTCCTACGGTCGCCTTCTGGAGCGGCGAACTCTGCGCGGCAGTGGACCTGGTTCAGGAGGGGGCGACAAGGTCGGCGAAGAATTGCATTCTCCTGGAAGGACGTGCATGTGTCGGTCCCATGCGCAAGCAGAGCAAATCAATATCCGTCTGGAATAGTACTATCATCGGGCAATGGAATGCGCAGGTTCACGAGACAAGGCGTATCGCCGATCATCGCCACCACGATGATGGTGGTCATCACCATCGTCCTCTCTGCGGTCGTGGTGGTCATGGTGATGAGCTACAACTCCAGCGGCGGCAGCGCGAGATATGGTAGTTTTGCCCAAGTGGAGAGGAACAGCAATGATCAATATACTCTCTATTTCGGAGCCTTCACGCCGCAGACCCGCTTCTCCGAGGTCAAGGCTAGCATCGCCGGGCAGCTGATCGACAAACCTCTCTCGGACTATTCTGGGGCATCTAGCTACAGCAGTTCTCAGGTGGCCTATATGTATCCCGTGGATCTTGGTGGCGAAGGCAAGATCAATGTCGGCGATAGCCTGGTCATCAAGTTCGGTGCCATCATGGCCGGTGGGGTCGTCGATGTATTGATCATCCTCAGTGCGAGCGGGGATGCTATCGCCGGAACTTCCCTGGTCGTGGGCGCCACCCCTACCCCTCCTCCGGTCGCAGGAGACTACATCTACACCGTCAGTGCGGGCAAGGCCACCATCTCCACCTACATCGGGGCCGGGGGAGCCATAACCCTTCCATCGACGGCCCTGGGCGGCTATCGCAACGGAGCTATCATAGCCACACCCTATCCTGTTGTGGCCATCGGCGGTGCAGCATTCCTGAACTGCACCTCTCTGACCTCCGTGACCATGTCCAGCAGCATCACTTCCATCGGCGGTGCAGCTTTCCAAGGATGCACGGCCTTGGCCTCCATGACCATATCTGGCACGGTCGCCTCCATCGGGAACTCGGCGTTCCAAGCCTGCACCGCCCTGACCGCCGTGAGCATCCCTAATGGTGTTATCTCCCTCGGGAATCGGGCGTTCTATGTATGCACCGCCTTGACCTCTGTGGCCATGGGCAGCGGCGTGGCCTCCATAGGCGCGCAGGCATTCCAAGGATGCACGGCCTTGGCCTCCCTGGGCATCGGCGGCGGCGTCATATCTATCGGCAATAATGCGTTCCAAGCCTGCACCGCCCTAATCTCTGTGAGCATCCCCAATCGCGTTTCCTTCATCGATTCCAATGCATTCTATCAATGTGCCGCCCTGACCGCCGTGACCATGGGAACTGGAGTGACCACCATCAATACCTCCGTGTTCTATGGTTGCACCGCCCTGACCTCAATATATTTCCTGGGCCTCGCTAGACCTACGACGGTGGGAACGAATTGGATCGGCGTGACCCCGGCAAGCCTACGGGGCCATGCCTACGCCGCCTCCGACTTCCCTCCCCCCTGGACAATTATCGGCGACCCGACCTTCAATGGATTGAAGATGGGCACGCACATAGCGTGATCCTGGTGCTCTGTTCGAGCTGACGGTCCTGCCTAGTCGGGCAGGCCCCGGTCGCCCGCTTCTCTCCGACCGCAATGCAGAGGAGTTCCTCCTCTACGGCGGTCGATGATACTGGGAAATGGTCTAAATGGCGGCAATACCGTAGAGCGATCCTTCTCGGAGATGGCAAGAGAGCCATTGATGAAGTACCTCGACCAGCGGACCGAGATAGTCATGCGGAAGGGCGGGCGGAGCCCGGAGATATTGTTGCTCAAGGAGATCGACTACGGGAAGCGTCATACGCTAGTGCCGCTTCGATACGACGAGTTCTTCGAGCAGCCGATCATGGAACTCTCTGCGAGATGTGGATTCCACCTCCGTTGCCACGACCTGAGAGCGCCGTTTGGGAACAGACCGCACAGAAGGGGCCATCCGATCGAAACGATCGCGCACCGATGAGGCACGAGAACCTGGACGTGACGTTCAAGCGGTACATCGGAGTGGATCAGGACCGTATGAGGGGTGCCATGGACAGTTTACGCCCCGCGTGGCCAATCCAGCAGAATTCTTGTCACGAAACCTCTTTAATGGCGGAGCCCATTAGCTCGAACGCCGCTGGTAGCTGGCAAGGCCGCGCCGGGAAGTGAGCGACATGAAAGAGTTCAACACCCTCGACGATTTCGACCTCCAGGACCGCACTGTCCTGCTGCGTGTGGACATCAACTGCCCCCTCGTTCCGGGAACGCTGGAGCTGGCTGACGACAACCGCATAAGGCAGATCATGCCGACCCTCAAGGAGCTGTCCGAGAGGGGCGCCAAGGTCGTCATCATCGCGCATCAGGGCCGTCCAGGCGACTGGGATTTCTGTTCTTTGCAGCGACACGCGCAGGTCATCAGCCGTCATCTAGGGCACGGCGTCACCTATGTAGATGATTTCTATGGCGATGAGGCCAAGAAGGCCATTCGGGCAATGGATCCAGGCGATGTGGTGCTGTTGAAGAACATCCGCGCCATGGGTATCGAGAACGAGAAGGGAACGGTCGAGCAGTTCGCCCAAAGTGAGATGGTACGTGAACTCTCCCAGATGTCTGATATCTACGTTTCCGACGCCTTCGGTGCAGCGCATCGCTCTCAATGCTCCCTGGTGGGATTCCAGGCCGTGATGCCGTCCGCCGCCGGCCGCCTCATGGAGAAGGAGCTGACCGCGCTGCAGAATGTGTTTGACGAGCCGCGCCGCCCCTGCGTTTTCGTGCTCGGCGGCAGCAAGTTCACCGATGCCATCAAGGTCATCGATCGTGTCCTCACCAAGAGGATCGCTGATCAAGTGGTCCTCGTAGGTTTGTGTGCCAATGCATTCCTCAAAGCCAGGGGCGTGGACCTGGGCCAGGACAGCGAGGAGATACTGATGAAGGAGTTCACCCCCGAGAACCTGGAGGCGGCGCGCAAGCTGCTACAGGAGAAGGGGGGCCGGATCATCCTGCCCCACGACGTGGCGGTGGATGAGGAAGGCAAGCGCGTGGAGTACCTTGTCGGCGATCTGCCCAATGACTATCCGATACTGGATATCGGTCACCGCAGTGCGCACAAGTTCTCGCGCATACTGCACAACGCGGGGACGATCTTCATGTCCGGTCCGGCCGGCGTCTTTGAGAGGGAGGAGTTCGCCCTCGGCACTAGGGAGCTGATGAAGGCCGCGGTGCATTCCAACGCCTTCACCGTGATCGGGGGAGGCCACACGGTGAGCGCTGCGGAGAATTTTGGTCTCTATGATAGATTCTCCTACGTCAGCACCGGAGGTGGCGCACTGGAGACCTATCTGCTCGGGAAGCCGATGCCGGTGGTGGAGGCGCTGCGGGCCGCGTACGTTCGAGAGTCTGCATGCAAATAGTCTTCTTTCTCACTGTCGCCAACACCTGGCAGGACCGCATTGCCCTCAGTCGTGGCCGTTCAAGTTCGCCTGCATGAATCGGTCCAGCGTGACGTTCTCCGCCTTGGCTGCCTCTAGGGTATACTCTTCTGCGGAATAGCGGTGGAACGCCTCGCAGTAGCGCGCCCCCTTCAATGACAGAAGTGAGCGATAGGAGGCCAGTCCCTTGAACTTCTCCGCGAAGTCGACGATGTGCATCTGGCTCCGGTGGCAACGGATGGCATCGCACTTCTTCTCCATTACCGCACCGATGTCCACCAGGACGTTGGGAACTTGTGCCATCCAGACCTCGTAAGAGCAGACTTCCGCCTCCGAGCCGGTGGTGGCCAGACAATTTCCCAGCAGAACTGCGGTGGCGAAGTGGTCCTCGGCTCCGTCCACGAGCGAGGGAGCGAACACCATGTGGGGGGAGAAGCTGCGGTAGGCGGAGAGCAGGGAATTCAGCGCCCCCTCGTCATACAGCAGCTCACCGTCCTCTCGGTCCAGGCTCTCCCACTCTTTGACACCCAGGACCTGGAGGGATTCCTCCGCTTCACGGCTGCGCGTCGCAGCGATCTCCTGAGGGTCTCCTGGACCTCCCTTTGATCCATCGGTCATATAGATCACGCGCTGACGGGTTCCAGCAGCAGCGAGCAGCGCGATGGTGCCGCCGCAGGCTATGGCATCATCGTCCGGATGCGGGGAAAGAATGAGCACGCGCCGCCCCGCCCAAATGCGAGGTTCAATCTCCTCTGGAAATCGGACCGCCCTACCATTGGCCTTGTAGGAGAACCTACTCACTCCACCGTTTTGCGTATTGGAGGTACTGCCTTTGGCAGACATCGCTGGAGATTTACCCCTGCTTGATAATTATGGCTCTCTTTGGGATAGAGTGGGTAAGCTTATCGCTTCCCCACTCCCTTTACG
>CAZCNG010000114.1:3975-7211 GCA_964500045.1 uncultured Methanomassiliicoccaceae archaeon | reverse complement strand
ATGTCAAGCTTGATATTGTGGCAGCCACTTCCTGGCTTCGATCGCGATGGAAGAGCAGTGCATGATCAAGCGCTCCGATAGCATCGGGCCAGAGGACTTTGAGAAGGAGATCTGCGTGGCCGGTTGGGTCCAGGAGGTCCGCAACCTGGGGGGCATATCGTTCCTCATCCTCCGCGACCGTTCCGGGCTGGTGCAGGTCACCGCGCCCAAGAAGAAGATATCCCCGCTCCTGATGGAGCAGATCTCATCCGTGTCGCGCGAATCGGTGGTCAGCATCACCGGCGTTGTCAAGGCGAGCAATCAGGCCAAGGCTGGGTGGGAATTGATCCCGAGCCTCATGAACATCCTCTCCGAGGCGAAGTCGCCTCTGCCCATGGGTGTCGTCGACAAAGTATCCGTGGAAATGGACACCCGCTTCAACAATCGCTTCATGGATCTGCGCAAGCCGGAGGCCCGGGCGGTCTTTGAGATCAAGGACCTCGCCCTGCAGCTGCTCAGCGAGTACATGCGCGCGCACAGCTTCCGCGAGATATTCACCCCCAAGCTGGTGGCGGCCGGCGCCGAGGGGGGTTCCTCCCTTTTTGAAGTGAAGTACTTCGACAAGAAGGCCTTCCTGGCGCAGAGCCCGCAGCTCTACAAGCAGATGATGATGTCCACCGGCATCGACCGCATCTACGAGGTCGGACCGGCCTTCCGTGCGGAACTGTCCGATACCGTCCGCCACGTCTCCGAGTTCATCTCCTTCGATGCCGAGCTGGCGTTCATCCACACCCAGGAGGAGGTCATGCTGCATCTCGAGGGCTGCATGGACTACATCTTCCGTGGGGTGGAGGAGAGGGGCCAAAAGCTCCTGGAGAAGGCGAACGCCCAATTGGTGGTCCCGAAGCGCCCCTATCCCCTGCTCACCTACGCGGAATGCATCGGCATCCTGCAACAGGAAGGCTTCGCCATCAAGGAAGGCGACGACATGGGCACGGAAGCGGAGAAGCTCCTGGGCGACATCATGATGGCCAAGGGCCAGGAGATGTACTTCATCAAGGAATTCCCCGAGGAGGCCAAGCCCTTCTACATCATGGAGAAGGATTTCACCCCCTATTCGTTCAGCTTCGACCTCGACTACCGCGGTCAGGAGATGGCCTCCGGTGGGCAGAGGGAGCACCGCTACGATCGCCTTCTGGCTCGGATGCAGAAGAAAGGTCTCAACGCTGAGGACTTCAACTACTATCTGTCCGCGTTCGCCTATGGCATGCCGCCCCACGGCGGCTGGGGCCTGGGCATCGAACGGCTCGTGGTGAAGATGCTGAACTTGCAGAACATCCGCGAGGCGATCCTGTTCCCGCGCGACCGCAACCGCCTGGTGCCGTAGAGGGGCTGAATGGGGCTGTGGCGCCGTCTGGAAGAAATGTCATTCCAGCGGAAGCTCCTGGTCCTGCTCCTGGTGGGCGCGGTCCTCTACGGTGGCCTCATCACCGTGGACAACGTCTTCGGCGTCAGCAATAGCGTCGGCACGCCGGTCGACGTGAAGTACTATCGGGAGCGGGGCTCCGCCATCCTCAACGGCAGCGTTCCGTACCGCGATTTCTCGTCGGAATCGCCGCCGCTGATCATGTACCTCTTCGCCATCCCGCAGGCTTTCGGCGGCTCCTCCGCCGCCTATCAGATATTCTTCTCCTCCTTTGCCATCCTCACCGGGATATGCTTCTACCTGCTGCTGCGGCGCTTCGATGATTGGAAGGCGTTCCGGGCGGGCTTGCTGTACATGTTGATGCCCTATGCTCTCATCGAATTCACCTTCGGCATCCAGGATGAGGCGGTGACGACCTTTTTCTTCTTCCTGCCGTTGCTCTTCTTTATCAATCATAGCTACGTCAAGACGGCGGTATCGGCGGCCCTCGGCTTTTGGGTCAAGATCTTCAATGTGCTGCTGATGCCCATTATGTTCTTCCACACGCCGAAATGGAGCGACCGCAGGAAGGAGGTCCTCATCGTAGTGGTGATCTCCCTCCTCGTCGCCGTCCCGTTCCTGCTGTTGGCCGGCGTCAAGTTCCTGGAGTTCCCGATCTACTACTTCCTTGGGACGCCCGGCGCCGAGACCGGCGGCCGCGGTAGCATCAGCCCGTGGCATTTCCTGGACATGGGCGGCTTCAAGCTGCCCGGTCTCATCGGCCTCGCCCTCACCATCGGCTCGCTGATCTTTGCGTGGTATTGGACGTACAAGAAGCAGATGCCGTTCTGGGCTTCCTGTGCGCTTACCATATTCCTCTTCATCCTGTTCTATCCGAAGATCAACTTCGTGTACTTCATCTTGCCAATGGCCATCTTCATGATCTACGGGTTAGATGATCGTGCCATACTGATACGCTGCTTCGTGCTGGCCATACCGGCCTTCGCGAGCGGCGCCTTCACAGAATATGATCCCAACCCGTTGATCAACATCCCCGGAGGATGGCTGATCGGCCTGGCTCTGAGCCTGGTGACGTACATCATCCTGATCGACATCTTCCTGCGCACGCGCGGCAAGAAGGCCTTCTTTGAGGTCTAGGCGCAAATTCGTTCCAAGGCCAGTTATTATATTGTGGATAGGATATGTCCCTCTAGGGATGCGGATGGAGCTACACGCTTCTTTTGATTCTGGCCTCGAGTATGAAGCCAGTCCGATCGATGAGATGGATTACGCCATCGAAGCGTCCCCTGAGACCGCTGACAAGATAATCTTCTTCGTAGCCGGCGAACCGGTCCCGCAGGGCAGCACCAAGGGCTTCTACATCGAGAAGATCAATCGCGTGGTCATCACCCACGGCAACGCTAACACCACCCGGTGGAGGGAAAGGATCGCCACCGAGGCACAGCGAGCTGACGCATCGCGCAAGGCACGCTTCTTTGACCTCGACCGCGAGGCCGCCTACGAAGTAAGGGTCAACTTCCTCTTCACACGGCCGAAGAGCATGCCGAAGAAGCGCACCTTGCACACCAAGCGCCCGGACCTGGACAAGCTCGTGAGGGCGGTGCTCGACGGCATCACCGATGTTCTGATCCCAGACGATTCGCAGGTCATGTCCATAGCGGCCCGCAAGCATTACTGCCTAGCAGATGAGCAACCAGGGTTGCACATCGGCGTCTATCGCATTGAGAAATAAGGCCGGCGGGATCTGCACTCATAGGGCTCGTCATGTCCTTGCGGATCAGCTGACCCTCTTCTCTTCACCGCGCCGCCGGAGGCGTCGCCCCCGCCGGCC
>CAZCNG010000114.1:0-3875 GCA_964500045.1 uncultured Methanomassiliicoccaceae archaeon | reverse complement strand
CAGGTAGAAGCAGAACCCGGTGAACCAGTAGATGATAAAGAAGAAGACGCTAGACACGGTCAAGAAGAGCTACGTGGGAATGCCCTATTCGTTGCAGGTGGCCCACCAAATAGAATCCTGTGGCTATGGATTCACAGTATCCTGTGCCACCGGTGCGATAGCGGATGTCTTCGAACCTAGCCCGAAGGGGCACTAGACGGGGCGAGAGACGTGTCACACTGCTTCTTCCTACGACGATTCTGACACGCTCTCCGGCCAAACTATTTCTCATGCGACCCCCTTCGCCGCAACGCAGGTGCTGATTTGGACCGCTTCGCCGAGGATCTAGAAGAGCTCATGGGCAAGCTCGACAAGAACCTCAATCCCGTTGATTCTCTTGCCTTGCGCGAACTGGAGAAACGTTTGATCTACCTGCGCGAACGCAATCTCCTCAAGATCAACCACTCCGTCCTGGAGATGGTCATAGCGCGCTATTTGATCAAGGAAGGCTACAAGGTCGAACTGGAGCACATACTCGATCCGACGCTGAATTGCGATGTCTACGCGGACGGGCCGCATGGCACGATGATCGTCGAGGTGGAGACCGGCTATGTTCCGCCGTCGCATGCGCTGGATCCCATGGATTACATCCGCGCCCGCATCTGCAGCAAGATCGCGCGCTACTCGAACCACTGCGACCGCTTCGTGCTGGCCGCGCCGCCGCATTACATCATGCCGGTGCCGCGTTTCTTCACTTTGCCGGGTGCCTACCGCGGTGCGGAGGAGGTCGCTGGCATCAAACGCTACTGCGACATGTACTACACCTCTCCGCCCGTGTCCGAGGACGAGATCCGTTCCGCCAAATTGCACAGCCTGGCCATCATCGACGTCGACGGGGCCAAGGTGGGCGAGGTCGATCCGATCACCTACATCTCGCGGACCGAGCACTGGTACATCTAGAGCAAGTTTCATACGATTGTCATGCTATAACGTAGCATGCTAGACGGCTCGCCACTGATCTTCCTAGCTTCGGTGGCGATCATTTCCATCTCCGGCGTGCTGATGCCGGGGCCGGTCTTCGCGGCCACGGTGGCCGAAGGATACCGGGACCCACGCGCCGGCATCGCCGTCGCCGAGGGCCACGCTCTGGTGGAGATCCCTCTCATCATCCTCATCTTCGTTGGTTTCGACACCGTGCTCAGCAATGCCGGGATCATTGCCGCCGTGGGTATCCTCGGCGGCGCCGTGCTGCTCAGCATGGCCATCGACATGCTGCGCTCTCGCCAAGTCATAGTCAGCGGCGAGGCGCCCAGCGGGAAACCCTTCCGCCAGGGTATCATAACGACCATTACCAATCCCTACTGGATGCTGTGGTGGGCGACCATAGGCGCGGCGCTCGTCGCCAGCGCCGCGCAGTTTCGATCGCTCATGCTCCCAGCGTTCATCTCGGTGCACATCATGTGTGACGTCGGCTGGTTGTACCTTATCGGCAGGATCATGCATGGCAGCAGGAAGGTGTGGAACGTCCGTTGGCATCACCTTCTCATCGTTGCCTCCGGCGTTATCACCGGCTTCTTCGCCCTCTACTTCATTCTCAGTGGAATCGCCGTGCTGGCTGCCTAGCCCCCCATTAAATAGGGTGGAGTGCGATTAGTCGACCGTCCCGCCGCAGGGAAATGGTCCCATGCATTCCACCGTACCATTTGATGAGGATCTGCGCCAGAAAGGCTATGCTTTCCGCACCGTGCGCGGCGTCGGTCTCCTGCTCATCTCGGACGGCAAGAATGCACGAGCATTCCACAATCGCTGCCCGCATCTCGGCTGTCCGCTGAGCCGAGGCCGCGTGGAAGGAAGGACATTGATCTGCCCCTGCCATGAGTGGCGCTTTGATCTGTCCAATGGCGAGATGGAGCTCTCGCGTGAGATCAAGCTGAAGGAATATCCTGCCCTGGTGCAGGGTGGCAGCATCACCGTTACGATGGAGGATTGAAGATAATGGTCAAGATCATGATCTACGCCCTGAGCACTTGCCCATGGTGCAAGAAGGCCAAGAGATACTTCGTGGACAAGAACATCCCCTTTGACTTCATGGATTACGATCTGGCCACCGAGGAGGACCAGAACCGGGTGCGCAGGGATTTCGAGAAGAGGAACCTGGACCTCTCCTTTCCCAAGGCGTTCATCGGTGACAAGATCATCAGCGGCTACCGGCCGGACGATTACGAGAAGGCGCTGCAGGAAGCTGGGGTGCCATGAGCGTATCGGACCGCAAGGAATCGTTGCGGGCTCAGTTCCAGGGCGCGGTCGACGTCCTAGGCTATAAGTATACGCCGGACACAGAACTCGTGGAATGGTGCCTGGACCAGGAAGTGATCCTGGAGCAGAAGCATGGCATTCCCTTCTGTCCGTGCCAAGGGTTGAACTACCGCCGGGAGAAGGACATGCGCATCGTGTGCCCTTGCATACCGTGGCACCGCGCGCATTTCGACAAGATGAAGCGCTGCTGGTGCGGTCTTTTCGTGCACAAGGATGTCGAGGACCCGGACCAGCTGGTCCAAATGAGCGAAGCGGAGGCATTGCAATGAGCGCCGTCGCCACCCTCGACCAGATCGCCTCCGGTGGCATATTGGCGGTGAAGTTCGATGGAGAGGACGTGGCGCTATGCCGCGTGGGCGACATCGTCTATGCGGTGGCGCGGCGCTGCGGGCACAAGGCGGCATTTCTGGACCGTGGCACCCTGGAGGGGTACCTGATCACCTGTCCACTACACTATGCGCAGTTCGATGTGCGCACTGGAGCCGCGCTCAGTCCGGCAACGCCAGCGGACCATACGGCGACGAAGGGAGCGCTGCTTCCGCTCGAGGACAAGGAATTCCCTTCGCTCAGGACCTATCGAGTGGAAGTGCGCGGGCGCGAGATATTCATAATGTCGTGAGCGGCGCTCAATCGCCGCGGCCGACGGCCATCATCCTTTCCAAAGGAAGTCTGGCTCTCTCCATCATCGACTCGTCCAGGGATACTTCCGGTACCTGCCCTTCGAGGCAGGCGAGGATGTCCTGCGGACGGATCTTCTTCATCGTCGGGCACGTGGTGCCAGGGATGGTGTAGAACGTCTTGCCGGGATTCGCCAGGCGCAGGCGGTAGCTCATGTCGCACTCGGTGACGATGATGAACTCCCGGCCGTCCGAGGCGGCCGCATACTTCATCATACCCTCGGTGGAAGAGACCTTGTCGGCCATCTGGACGACCTCCGGTCTGCATTCCGGGTGGACGAGGACCTTGGCTTGCGGATGCTCGCTGCGCACCCTCTCAACTGCTTCTCTGGTCACATTCTCATGGGTCGGACAGAATCCAGGCCAAAGGATGAACCGCTTGCCGGGCACATTCCTGCTGACGTAGTCGCCCAGATTGCAGTCGGGCAGGAAGACGATCTCCTCCTGCGGCAGGGAGGCGACGACCTTGATGGCGTTGGATGAGGTGCAGCAGATGTCGCTCTCCGCCTTCACGGCGGCGGAGGTGTTGACGTAGGCGACCACCGCCGCCTGTGGATGCTTCTTCTTGAGCTTCCGCACGCCTGGTGCGTCGCACATGGCCGCCATGGGACATTTGGCGCTGGAGGCGGGCAGGAAGACCTTCTTGCCCGGACTGAGGATCTTGGCGCTCTCGGCCATGAAATCGACGCCGCAGAAGATGATGATATCTGCGTTGGTGGCGGCGGCTTGCACTGAAAGACCAAGTGAATCGCCGACGAAATCTGCCAGTTCCTGTATCTCCGGCGGCTGGTAATTATGGGCTAATATCACGGCCCTCTGCTCCGCCTTGAGCCTGGCGATCTCCCCGCGGAGGTCCATGCGGGGCCATTCGGGACTGGATATTTGTTTATGTCGCTGCTATGG
>CAZCNG010000113.1:0-7234 GCA_964500045.1 uncultured Methanomassiliicoccaceae archaeon | reverse complement strand
TGTTCCGCTAGAGGAAGGCCATCAGCTGCAGCCCGTTCTCGCGGTCGCTGTAGTATCCTTCCATCCTTCTGGCGATGGTGAATCCCAGCCTCTCGTAGAAATGCAGGGCCACCGAATTGCTCTCCCTGACCTCCAGCGAAACGATGCCGAGCCCCTTCTTGGAGCATTCCTGGAAGAACCGTTTGGTGAGCTCTGTGCCGAGGCCCAGGCCGCGATAGCGCGGCATGACCGCCAGCATGAGGATGCGCCCCTCGCTGTGAGATACCGTCACGCCGAAGACGAAGCCGATGATAACCCCCGATTCCTCGGCGACCATGAATCCCTCCGGCCAATATTGAGGGATGGAAATGAAGATCCCCGGGTCGTACCGCTCGCGCAGCGAGATCGCAGCGATCTCGTAGACCTGAGGGAGGTCCATGCTGCGGTAGGGCCGGATCTGCACGCAGCGCCGATTCCCTTACTTTCGCTTAATCCTTTTCCAAGCCAGAATGCAGGAAGGGATGAGAATGGCCGCTGCAAGGAGCGGAATGATCCCGGCAAAGGGGTTGGGCCGGACGTTGACCACCATCGCCGCCGTCGCTGCATTGCCCTCGCGATCGGTGACCGTGAGGTTGATCAGATGGGCGCCTGCGCTCGGATGGAATATGACCCGCTGCCCTTTCAGCTCGGCCACGCCGTCCCCATCCACATCCCAGGCAAAGATCAGGGGGAGGGTGGAGTCCCGACAAAGGGAGCCGTCCAGCGCCACCGAGGCCCCTTCCTCCACGGTGATCTCATCCCAAGGCAAAGAGATCGTCGGCGGATTGGAGTCGTTGCTCCAATCGGACGAGAAGACCTGAGCCAAACGGTCCGCCAGTATCTTCGACTCGAGCACCACGCCCAGCTCGCGGTTCTCTCCGATGGAGGTACTGCCCAGGTTGATGCTGGACACGAGCACGGAGTCGTCACTGATGATGCCTTTGTTGTGGATGACCGTGAACATGTGATCATCGCTGGCGAGTCTGGCTTCCACTCCTGGACCGATGCTCTGCACGAAGTGTTGGTTCTCCCCGTCCTTCTTGTCCAGGCTGGAGTCGAGCAATACTCTCACCTGCACGCCCTTCGCCGCCGCCTCCACCAAGGCGGGAGCAAGCCCCAGCGAATCCATGTCCTCGAAGTCGGCCTGCATCTCCTCCATGAGGAGCCTCGATCTGGAGCTAGTAACTAGGGAGAGCAGCGTTTCCAGCGAAGTTTCGGGAGAGATGGCAAAGCGGAGGCGGCACTGCACCATCTCTAGCTTAGAGAAATGGAGGACGCTGGACCCGGCCGAGAAGGTCTTGGTCCTTTCGAAGGCCTGGCCCACCGGAAGGACATCCCCCTTGCGATAATCGACATCCGCGGCGAACATCTGCAGGATGAATGCAGCCGCTTCCGGCGATTCCAGCACCGCCCCCCAACCTCGGTTGTGCTGCAGAGCCTCATCGACCAGATTCTCCGACATCACCAGGAGGCGGCGGCTGTCTGCGACGATGTATTTGGCGTGCACGAAATCGTAGCGGCGATATCCTTCGAGCGCAGTCATGATGGAAACGTTCACTCCCGCCTCCTCGAGGAAATGAAGCTGGGAGACGGACGAGTCGCCAATGCCCGCGACCGGCTCGCCCTCCACCAATAAGGAGACATTGACGCCGGTGCGTGCTTTCTCTGCCAATAAGGTGGTGATGCCCGGATGCTCGAACTGATAGGTGCACAGGACCAGGGACGTCCGCGCCGCTGCGATGAAGGCCATGACCTCCTCCTCCGCCGCCTCAGGCGCGGTGAATACGCCTCCCGAGCCATCGAAATAACCTGGGGATAGGTCGGAGCGTCCCGGTACGGAGATCGTCCAGGCCGAGGCGGACCACTTGCTCGCGTCCACCCTCAAGGCGTCGCTGTTCTTCGCTATGGTGCGCAACGGCTTTCCGATCCACGGGGCAGTGGTGCCCGCATCACCGTACACCAGCATATCGACCACCAACCCTTGCGGCGTCCGCAGGAAGACCTGGTCGCCGTCGTTGGCCAACTGGAACGTACCCTGTCGCTGTAGTCGCGGGTCGCGATAATCGATCAAGGCCGCGTCAAAGAATGAGGCGGCGACGGTCGAATTGGAGGCGAGGATGAGAGAATCGCCTGCTGCGAGCGCCATCCCCTTTGAGAAGGTAATGCTCCCCTCGCCGTCGCCGACGCTCCAACCGGAGAGGTCCATCGTTTCCATGCCGCTATTGACCAGACGGACGAATTCGACCGGTGTGGCGGGGCACACTTCCATCAGAATGAGACTGGGGGCATCAGCCGCCGCGGCCGTGGGCCATGCCGAAAAGAGAAAGAGCAGGGCGGCCAGCGCCGCCAGGGTTTTCCTGGTCACAGCCCGGGATCGCGGTCCTCGTTCGTCCAGGTATCGACTGCATGCAGACCTACATGCCCGAGGCCAGGTCCTCGAGGACCTTGCGCAGGTCCTTGGCCTTGACCACGCCGGAAGCTAGCAGCACGCCTTGCGCGCCCAATTCCATTGCCTTGCGCACGTCGCGGCCGTCCTTGACGCCCGCTCCGCAGAGCACGGGGATGTTCGCATCCACGGCTCGCACTGCTTCCACCGCCTCGGAGACGACCTCCGGTCGCGCGGTGGTGACGGAGATGTCCCCGCCGATCAGCTCCGGAGGTTCGACGGCCACCATGCGCGGATGGTAATGAGCGACGGCCGCCGCGCTGTCGGGGCTGTCCGCACAGACCAGCGTTGCCAATCCCGCCTTGTGGCAGGCGGCCACGCCAGCGGAGATATCGTACATCATGAGGCGGTGCTCGGAATGGTTGAGCAGCGTCCCCGCGGCGCCGCAGGCCTTCACGCCCTCCGCGGTCGTCCAGCCGGTGTTGGAGCCGGGGGACTTGGCGTCGGTATGCTGCGCCAGCACCGGAATGTTAACTGCCGCGGCTATCCTCGCCAACTCCACCGTGGGAGGGCAGACGGCGATGTGCACGCCGCTGGATCTGGCCACGTCCTCGCAAGCCAGGGCCAGGGCGAGCGCGCCGGCCCCTTCGACCTCACGATAGGTCTTGAAGTTGATGATGATGGCGGGCGACTTGAGCTCACTCAATGTCTTCCATCCTCTCTTTCAGCTTGGACAGGACCGCCGGCCGGGTGGTGTACTCCATCTCTTCCGGTCCGAGGATGCCCGGCATGAACGGGCCGTGCTGGCGGATGTAGATGCTCGCTTTGATGGACCTGCTGCGGGCCTCGTTCCAGACGCTGCCGGCGAAGTAGTCGAGCGGTGCGTGTTCACCCGGGGCGTGGACCGGGTCCTCGAAGCCCTGGAGCTTGCCGTGCGATACCTGGAATCCGAGGCAGCAGATGCGCGGCGGGCCGTCGAAGTAGGACGGATCGCTGTCATCCACGGAACAGGGGTACCAGGCGCCGTAGTGGGAGCCGCGCATCCAACCCGCCACGAGCTGGGGGAACATGAAGGGCTGCAGCACTTCACCGACGGCGGGCAGGCCGCTCTGGCACCGGACGACGGCGACGGGGTCGTCCTTGCCGACGTACTTGCCGGCGCAGAGATTGAGCTTCTCCGTGCTGACCACGGCTCCGACGCCGATGTCCTTGCTCTTGCTCATGATCCTCTTGATCGCGTAACGGGAGGTGTCTCCCAGAAGGCTGAGGATATCATAGCTCTCCTCCGGTGCAGACATGACCACCCTCTTGGAATCCAGCACGTCCACGATCTCGAACTTGAAGCCTTCGTGGGCGCGGGGGTCGATGACCAGCCCGGTCGTCGTGAAGGGGTCCATGAAGACCCTGCTGAGCGGCATCGAATAGGCGGACGGTTCCGTCTTATCGGCCATGAAGAATAGGATCGGTTCGGCACCCCTCTCGATGAACTCCATTTCCGCTGCTCCGGGCCCCATGCCGCGGACATTGCCGCTGAACGCGTCCTTCAGGATGTCCTGTCCGGCGGCGTACATCTTCATTTCCTTGGCGACCTTGGTGGCCGCCATGAACGCTTCCCACGCCAATCCGTGCACGTCACGGTGGTTCTCACCATGGAAGTGGGTCATGAAGAGATTGATGTCATCTCCGACCCGGGTAACGTAGAAATCGTTGATGGTGCCGGCCCTCAAACCGTCCCTGAGGATCTCCCTGCAGCACTCCATCATTTTCGGGTGGGGGCGCGAGTGACCGCAAACTGATCCGACATCGGCCTTGATTACAGATACCGTGACCTTCTCGACCATGAATATTCACTCTCTTGAGATGCGGCTGGAATTATCAGGGGCGTATATAATCTTGAGGTCATCCAATCGAGATGGCAAGGTCAACGTCCTCCCGTAGGGAGAAAACCGAGCAATCCTTATTATGAAAACAGTTCCTATGGCGGCGCGTTCGCTTCCCCCCATGGGGGGAGGCATTCCTGAAGGATACTCAGATGCAAAGTGCTACTCTCGCCGAACTCCTGTCCCGGGAACGGGACCGGATGCTCACTCGCGTAATTGAGTGCGTCAAGAGCGAGGAGCCTCGTCCCTATGCCCGTTCCCCAGCCATCGTGTGGGAGAGGGCCATGGATATGGTCATGAACCTGATTATCGACCGCTGCGAAAGGGTCGGACAGGAGGACGCCGAATTGGAATTGTCGGAGACCTCCAATCGTTTCGCGGTGCTGTTGGGCGACCACGCCGGGCGAGGTGTTGGTCTAAAGCAACTGATGGTCATCTTCAAGTATTTCCGCCGCGCCATGGTGGAGACCGTCACCGAAGCCGTCGAACAGGGGCGTCTCGACCACAGCATGGTGGCCCAGGTCCATGCGGTCTTTGACGCGCTGGACGTAACCATGGTCGGCACCTGGGAGGGGCTGGACCGCGACCATGTGGAGCGGCGTCTCAAAGAACATTATCAGCGCGTCAACGAGCAGAGGGCGCGGCTGTGGACGATGTTCCAGAATGTGCCCTATCCGATCATCTCTTTGAACCTGATCGGCCGCGTGGACATGATGAACCAGGCCGCCATGGAATTGTCCTCGGTCAAGGGGCAGACGCGCTTCTCCGACGACGGCAAGTCGTTGCGCAGCGAAGAGGAGGCCCTGGAGGATTGGTTGGAACCCTATGTGGCGGACCTGCGTTCCGTTCCCTCGAGCACCATAGTGCGGGAGAAGGAATGGATCTCCGGCTCCGCGCGCCGCCTCATGCAAGTGACTCTCAACCGCATCGTCGACCCGCTCGGCAACGAAAGGGGCACCATGGTCGTGCTGGAGGACATCACCTCCGACCGTCGCCAGCAGGACATCGTCGTCGCCAGCGAGAGGCGCATGAGGGAGCTGTTCATGGCGCTGGACGACGCCATCCTGGTGGCGCGTGCCTCCAAGCGCATCATCTACTTCTCGCCGGGCAGCGATGACCGTCTTGGCCTCACAGACCGCACCGTCATCCACCGCCACATCTGGGACGTGCTGCCCGGCCTGGGCCGCAACGAGACCGGCGAGATCTTTGACAAGGCGCGCAAGAGCCGCACCTCCGCCAACGTCTTCGCGTTCCACACTCCCAATGGCAGGGAGGCGCTCATGGAAGCGACCGCCTATTTCGGCGAATGGGAAGGGGAGGAGGCGTACTTCCTCGTCCTGAGAGATATCTCGGAGAAGAAGAAGGCGGAGGACCAGATCATCTCCGGCCAGAGGAACATCCAGGCGCTTTTCGATTCCATCGACGACTTCCTCTTCGTCATGGACTATGATGGCCGCATCATTCGGACCAATCGGCAGATGCAGCGCCGCCTGGGCTATGCGAAAGACGGCCTCGAAGGAAGGAATTTCCTGGAACTGCTCCCTCCGAACGAACAGGCGGGAGGGGCCTTGGAACTGGAGAAGATCGCGGACGGGAGCTCGACCCTGAATGTGCTCCCGCTCATCGCCCGGGACGGATCCCTGTTCCGCATGGAGACCAGGACCGCCCTGGGCCGCTGGGACAATCATCGCGTGATCATCGCTCTGAGCCGTGACATCAGGGATCGGCTGCGCACCCAGGAGATACTCGAGGCGGAAAGTGACCTTTCCTTCGCCATGGGCGGCAGGATCGACACCTTCGACGCGCTCCGCCTCAGCCTGGACGCGGCATTGCAGGTGACGGGGATGGAATGCGGTGCGGTGTTCATCCTGGAAGGGATCACTGGCGAGGCCGTGATCACCTTCTCCAAGGGGCTCTCCGACGACTATATTCGCAACATCGCGCACGTGGAGCCGCGCTCCATACGCAACGACATCATCCGCGAGGGGAACCCGGTCTACCGCGGTCTCGACGAGCCGAAGATGCCATTGCTGGCCGAACAGGTGGAAGAAGGTCTAGGCATCCATGCACTGGTGCCGGTCGAGCTGGCGGGAGGTTCTCTCGCCTGCATCGAGGTGGCGGCGCGGGATGTGGTCCAGTTCGCGCAGAGGGAGAGGGAGGCGCTCGAATTCATCGGCATGCAGATGGGCAATGCGCTCAACAGCCTACGCGTCGAGAAGGAGCTGATGGACAGCGAGAACCGCTACCGTTCGCTGTTCCAGCGGATGATCGACGGCTTTGCCTATTGCGAACTGCTGCGCGACAAGGACGGCGCGCCGATGGATATGCGTTTCATCGTCGTCAACGAGAGCATGGAGCGCGTCCTCGGCATCGACCGATACACCATGGAAGGACGGCGCGGCGTGGACATCAACCCTTTGCTGCAGGAACTGGACCTCATGCTGGACGGCGTCCGGCAGGCCTTCGCGCGCCGGGAGGAAGTGCGCGTCGAGTTGAGCATTTCTGGCGGTGCGCGCTGGGTGTTGGCCTCCATCGCTCCGCTGCGTTCGGACG
Organism: uncultured Methanomassiliicoccaceae archaeon; assembly: GCA_964500045.1. GTDB lineage: Archaea > Thermoplasmatota > Thermoplasmata > Methanomassiliicoccales > UBA472 > CAZCNG01. The sequence goes on along the minus strand of CAZCNG010000113.1, from coordinate 397 downwards.
ACTTCATGATCATGCTCCACGACATCACCGACCGCAAGAAGAACGAGGAACTGGAGCGGTCGCGTCTGCTGAGCATACTGGACGCGGGTCTCAATCAGATACTGACCTTCGACCCGGACACCATGGAGATCGACTACGCCAACAATGGTGCGGTGCTGGCCTGCCTCTTTAGCAAGGCGGAGCTGTGTCAGAAGAGGTTCACGGATATCATGCTGGAGCCCGGGGAGGACAGTCTGCGCATCTCCTTGGCCGGTTTGGAGGCGGGCAAGGACAAGGTCGTGCTGGAGGGGACCTTCCGTCGTCACAATGGCAGCACCTTCCCGGTCGAGATGCACCTGCAGGAGGCGCGGGGCGCCACCCGCACCATCGTTCTGGCCGAGGTGCTGGACATCACCGA
>CAZCNG010000112.1:0-7267 GCA_964500045.1 uncultured Methanomassiliicoccaceae archaeon | reverse complement strand
GATGGTATCCAAAGTGACTACGCTGCAGCCGCAGCAGATTGCACTTGGATCATTATGATAGGGATCAAGCCCTTAAAGCACGATGAGCACATCTGGAATCCCATCATGGGGTCAAAGACCAAAGTAGTCATCATAGATCCTAGCCCCGATTACATGTTCTTCGATTCACGCATCGGTTCTGATAGATGTTGCGTCTGGCCAATGACCTTCGAGGCGGCTGTTCCGAGATTGTTCGATTTGATCCAAACGATTCTGCACCGTGCGCGCCCATCATTCAATTAGACAGAGCCATAGCAAGGCAAGGAGAACAAGGTGTTCGTGCATTACAAGGGGCGCCACCAAGGAAGGCCTCCAGGAGGAGGTGCCGGCCGCCTACAAGCACATCGACGACGTCATCGCCGTCGTGGTGGGCGCCGGACTAAGCAAGCCGGTCGCCAAGCTGACGCCGCTGGGAGTAATGAAGGGTTAGGCGCGCCCTCGTCATTCAAGATAGCATCTGCATCGAAACTGGGGCGCGGCCACCGCACCGTAGGGAGCGGTCGCCCATTGCGGAGAAGACCGCCCAGGTGGAAGTGTTCTGGGTGCGGTCATGGAACCGGATCATCTCTCAAAACGATGAAATCGTCCTCGTCGTAGAAGACGCGCGCGGCATCTTCTACAATTAGGCGGTCGGTCGGAGGTTGTCGCCATCCATAAAGAAGGATAGTGCCAATCTCGGCCGAGATCGCGCCTCAAAAAGGCTGCTTCATTCAATCGCGTCCCCCATGATGCAAAGGGCTTGCTCTGTGGCGCGTTAGTGCCATACACTAATTGTAGAGGAAAGGATTAAGTTCGACCAACAATCATCCCTCTTTCGTATCCGTTACTATCGGACATGATGATTCCACATGACAGGAAATGACCAGACCCATACCTCATCTCAATCGAGGACCTTGTATTTCGAAAAGCAAACGGGTTTGAGCATCTCTCAGTTCAAGAACACCGAGGAAGTAGATAAGGTGGTGGAATCGAGAATTGGTAAGGCGCTCCCTATTTCTCGCCTAGGCGAGGCCAGTCGAATCGTTTCTAGAAAAGGCAATATTTTCAGAATAAAGAGATATAATATCGAAGATATCATCGATAGGGAATTGAGCCATTAGCCAAATTGTGGAGTGATATTTTATGGATATAGGGGAGATATATTCATTCTACAAGAATAGGTTCATCCCGATCTATGCCGACATGACCATTGTCTGCTCGCAGAAATTTGAAGAGATCGTGAATGGCCTCAATGATGCATTTTCCCATGTCATGCAATCCTATGATGAGAGCAGCAGCGCTGAGATCAGAATGGGCAATCTGGATAAGGCATACGGACATCTGGTCCGCGCCACCTTGGACTGTCATAAGATCATGTGGTTTGAATTGAAGAAGAAGATCGATGCCGTCTACGAAGATTCCCTGCTCAGGAAGTATTGCTTCAAGATGGACCTCGGAGAGCTCATGGTCGAATACGGGAACTTCGAGGAGCTTTCCCGGCAGGCGAGGAAGACCGAGCTGGAGAATGTCGGCAAGAACCCTCTGGCATCCCTGGACGAATGGATGAAGGCATCAGCTACGGGGCTGAAGCTGCTGGAGAGCATCGATTATGACAAGGTGGCAGAGCTCACGAAGGATCGAGTTAAGTGGAAATCAAAAGAGATCTTGGTTGGATTCGTAGTCGGGATACTCTCAGGAATTGTCACTACCCTGATACTAACATATATCCCCATAGGGTAATACTAATTTCAAGTTCTTGCTGGGAGTCGCCATTCTGGAATAGAGGGCGGGGTTTCTCTCGGCTTTGAGCGGCGACCGGCATTCCTCGATGAATCATAGGCAATGCTTCGGAGAACAAGAAGACCATTCTGTCCAAAGAGGCTGGTGCGTTGAAATCAAGGCGTTCTTCAAGTACATAGTTGCACAGTTCCAGACCCTGCGTTCGTCCCATATGAGAGGGGCGGCACCTTCCACAATTAGGCAGCCGGTCGGGGCGATCGAGCAATGGCACCGGTCCACTCGCCATGAGAGAGAACCATTATTCAGCAGGATCAAGTGCGGTCTAGATGCGGATTGGAACCGGATCATCTCTCAAAACGATAAAATCGTCCTCATCGTAGAGGACGCACGGGGCGTCTTCTACAATTAGGCGGTCGTTCGATGTGGTCTGCCCACCCTATGCGCGAGAGAACCGAACCTTTTCATCGGTCTGGTATCGGTTCATCGACAAACCACTACAACTCCCCACGGATACGAATGGACGTTCAACTCGTGCCATCAGGACCGCGCCTTTTCCAGTGATGCTTCGGGGAGGATATGAGCTGCGGCCAAGTGGGCCCTCCCCATTTCGGTCGAAGGCAGGTCGAATAGGCTACTTGTAGTCCGAAGCATCGAATTCCAACATGAGCTCCTCGCGCGTATGGCATTGCAGGAAAAAAGATCCATCGAGCTGCATGATTCCGTCGGCTTGAGGCATATCCACGGAGCGCACCTCGATGCAAGGCAAGCCGTGGCGCGGACCAAGAACGATGACGACCGGGGCGATCGTCCATGACGAACAATCTGGTCGAATTCGCTTCCTTCGAGATCATCCGTCACTATCGGGCCGCGACAGGCAGCGATATCAACAGCCTATATTTTAATAATGTAATATCAATATTAAGCTACGACCTCCAAGCGAAAGGCATCAAGCTGCGCGCCCCGCACTGCTGGTACCTGTCCGGAGATGAGGTGGTCAGAGCGGCCATGCCTAAGCAAGTGCGCTGGCAGCAGGCGGAAGAGGAGGTCACGAAGATGTGGTGGGAAGGTGGTCCCCCGGAGACGATCCGGGAGCAGGAGCGGACCATCATCAAAGGACTGGCGCAAGCAGTGGTGGAGGAATACGCTTTCCAGGACGACTGTCGTACTATCATGGTTCGAGCGCATGTCCATGCCCCCTTCTCCTTTCAAAGGGAATACCTCATGCTGCGGTGGGCCATCGCCGACATGACCGACCCATCCTTGAAGGCGAAGGATGACGGCGCCCTGATCCTTGAGAAATTGAACGCGGCCATGGATTCATTCCCAAGGGAGGATTTCCCTGAGCTGGTCCCTTGTATCGGTCCTTTCCGAACGGTCGTGACCTCCCTTCTGGAAACGCATGAGCTGGACCACGCCACCGTGAGCGCGGTGGCCGACGACTTCTGGCGTCTGTTCTGCCAGTTTCTGCGGCCCCATGGCCGCGCTCATGACGATGTGCCCAACGCCATCCGAGGAGAATGGATAAGAGACCTGGAATGGGAGCCGCTGGTCTATCTTGACCTTCTCTCCGACCAAGCTTTGGCCATGGTCGCCCACGGCCTGGCGCCGGAGCGCACGGACCTGCTCGCCATCGCAGAAAAGAGGAGGCAGGAGCTCGCGGACCTGGACCGCATGATCGACGATTTCGCGGCGCGGATGAGGGAGGAGAGCGACCAATGAGATCAAGGGAGCATCCGATGTGGTCGGCCGTTCTGGAACTGGATAGCTGTTGCGGTTTCGTTGCACTCTCAAGAAGTGATGGTCCGAGCAGCGATCCAGAAGCATTATCTTAAAATATCTTCAAAAGGATTGTTTCCCCGTTCTTCTGAAAAGACCATCGTATCGGGGCCGTTACCATTAAGGGCCGTCAAGACCGTAGGCTCGGTGCCGATCATGAATGAGGGAGAGAATAACTACGCTGGGTTCCACTCGGTTCACTTGAAGAACTGGCGGAACTTCGGACTTCTCGACACCGACCTGGGTCGACGCAATTTCATCATAGGGGCCAATGCCACGGGAAAATCGAACTTCCTCGACGCGCTCTGCTTCTTCCGCGATCTTGCTAAGAGGGATGGCGGGTTCCAGCAGGCGGTCGATTCCCGGGGCGGGGTCCGATCGATCCGCTCGCTCTCGGCCCGCAAGGGGAGCGACATCATCATCGGATGCAAAGTCGTGGATATGGACGGAGGGCATTGGGAATATGAGCTCCGCTTCGGCCTACGGGATCTCCACCTGCAAGTGCTGCGGGAGAGGATAAAGATCAATTCCAAAGCGCCAGTCATTCGAGATACCAAGGAGGAGGACGATGTGCTCCGTTCCCAGACCTGGCTGCAGCAGGTCACCATGAACAAGGAATGGAGGGGCCTGGTGGATACCCTGGGCAGCATCCGCTACATCAATCCGGTGCCGCAGATCATCCGGGACAATGAATTGAGGTCCGCGTCATTCTCCGATTCCTTCGGCCGAGAAATGCTGGAACGCATGTCGCGGGAAGGCAAGGATTCGCAGGATGTCCGCCTGAACAAGATCGCGGACGCGCTCCGCGAGGCCGTACCGAATCTGGACAAACTGAAAGTCACCAGAGATAAGCTCTCGGGAAGGCCGCACATCATGGCTCGCTTCGAGCATTGGCGTCCCCAAGGCGCGTGGCACGATGAGATGCGCCTGTCGGATGGAACCCTGCGGCTGATAACCATCCTCTGGGAATTGCAGGAGAGATCAGGACCGGTCCTCATAGAGGAGCCGGAAATGTCCCTGCATCCCGAGCTGATCGCCATGCTGCCCGGGCTGTTCGCCCGCGTAGGCCGAGAGAAGAATAGGCAGGTCATCGTCAGTACGCACTCGCCCGATATTCTCAGAGATCCAGGCATCGCCCCCGCAGAGGTCAAGATCTTCAAGTCCAGCAGCGAAGGGACACAGGTGACGGATGCTTCGGCCATCCCGGGGGTGGATGATGCCTTGAGAGGAGGCCTACTGCTTTCGGAGATGGCGATGTCCCAGGCGAGGCCCCGCATAGGGAAGCTGAGCCCCATCATCCAGGCGACCTCGGTGGGTTAGCATGAGGTCCCTCAACATCGCCGTGGAAGGCCCCCTGGACGAATCCGTTCTGAAGAAGATGGGCGAGCGCTTGGGCTTCGACGTGGATGAGGTCTCGGGGAAGCAAGGCCGCCAGTACCTTCTGGACCGGATCGGCGCGTACCGCGGCCGGGCCGAGCATGCCCCCTGGGCGGTCCTGATCGACCGCGATGATGACCCCTGTCCATCCTCCCTCCGCGATGAATACCTCCCTCATGGTCTCGGAAACCTGACCTTCCGGGTCGCGGTCGAAGAGATCGAGTCCTGGATAATGGCCGACCGTCTTGCTTTCGCCGAATTCCTCGGTGTGGAGCAGAGGCACCTCCCCGCTAACACGGACGCCATCCATAGACCGAAGGAATTCCTGGTCGAACTTGCCTCCCGTTCGTGCAAGCAGGAGATCAGACAGGGATTGGTCCCACCGCCCGGATCCCGGTCCAAGGTCGGTCCAGAATACAATATCATGCTGATCGAGTTCGTCGAGGCCCAATGGAAATGCGACAACGCCAGTCGCAGCTCGAAGAGCCTGGCCCGCGCCATGGAACGGATACCTAGATATCTGCAGCTGTTCGCGGCTCGTTGAACATCCTGTTCAAAGAGTTCTCGCCTCGCTTGGATCCGCCGCGGAGTCACCTTGCATCTGTGTGCGCCTTCCATACTGGACCGCTTGTCCCGGGAGAAGAGCGACCAATGATGCCGAGGAAGCGTCCGGCGAGGGGGCCACACTCACCTAGGAGAACAGATAGTTCATCAGACGCATCCGAGGAAACCCACTATCTTGATCGTGGGATGGATCGGATGAAATATGCAGGTAATAGCAGAACCAATGGTGCTACTGGAGATGCAGCAACTAGCAATGCAGCGTAGGAACATCGCTCGCCTTGGTATAGCTGAGGCGAGCAGGCCGCCCGTCAACCGGCCCAATGTAGCGGGTGGTGAAGACTGATGACAGGTCGAGCCCAGTTACAAGCCCACGGATTCATCCGTGGGTCGTTGACACGTCGCAATATCGCCAAGGGCACACGCACGGAAGGCATCAAAGGGGTCGTGACTCCCGAGCATCCCATGGACGCGCTCCGGGAAGCATTGGTCAACATGGTGGCCCATCGCGACTACCACAGCCGGGACGCGTGCCAAGTTAACATTCACCCCGATCGCATCGAGTTCATTAATCCAGGGCGATTGCCATTCGACCTGACCTTGCAGTCGCTGGGAAGCCACGCGGTGCACCGCAATCCCCTCATCTACGATCTGATGAGGGCTATGGAGATCATGGAAGGCGTAGGCACGGTGATCCCCAAGATGATGGAATTGGCCAGGAGCATGGGCCTGCCGCCGGTGCAGTTCACGGAGCTGGGCTCGTTCTTCCGGGTGACCATTAGGAGCGGTGGCCGTGCGCGCACCATGAGCAAGTCCGAAAGGTTGGACCAGATCATGGCCATTTTGGTGGAGGTGGGAACGGCGTCCTCGGCCGAGATCGCCCTCCGCAACGGCGTCACCATAGCGCAAACGGTGCTGGACATGAAGGAGCTGATGGCCCTGGGCCAGGTGGAACGCATCGGTAGGACCAGAGGAACGCGCTATCGGCCCAAGTAAATTATCCGGCAGGGAACGGGCATGAGGTCCTGATCTCCAGCGGCTGCGGTACCCATACATTTAGGGAAAGTATCTTAAAAAATCTTCAAAAGAATCATCAAAGAAATTGATCATTCCTCGGTCAGGAACGAAGGGCTCTGAACATCTTCCTTGGACCAGGGACGGGAAGCGGTCATCGGACCGCACAAGTCCAAGGACAGCGTGGCCGATGCCCTCATCCGTGGTATGCTCGCCCACAAGCACAGCGACGACGTCATCGCCGTCGTGGCGGGCGCCGGCCTCAGCAAGCCGGTCGCCAAGCTGACGCCGCTGGGCATGATGAGGGGGAAAGATCTTCAACCATCCCTGGTGAGATCCGCAGTTGTTATTGAAATTCAGAACGAGCAAGAACCAACCCAAACATATCTTAATGGATGCCTGGGATGCCTTCTCATCTTCCCATCAGGGCGACTATCAAGCGGTGGATGTGAGTATTGGGATTGGCATCGAGATGATGAGGCGCCAATCCACCGGTCCTTCTCCTCTGATCCAGGCGCTCTGCCCTAGCGATCGCCACTTCCTGCCGATCGCGGATGTCTTGATGTATATCGTAGGCCTCATGATACTTCGAGTTCCTTTCCTTCAATCTTGATTTTGCTTCCGGAGACGACAATCTGAAATCGATATCCTCGTAGTGCAGGATGAACCACAATTCGATACAGGGATTGGACACGGCAACTTTCCAGCCATTGGCTAGGGCCATTTGAACTCAAACTCCCGGAGCATAGTAACGATGTCATAGCTCATACGGCGGCGTGAC
>CAZCNG010000111.1:5530-7275 GCA_964500045.1 uncultured Methanomassiliicoccaceae archaeon | reverse complement strand
GGGCACTGCGGCCGCGCGGCCTCGATGCTGCGCTGCACCTCGGCGCGCAGCTTGTCGATGGCGCTCTCGGTCCTGGTCTGCGACGCCTCCAGCTTGGAGGAGAGCGTGTCCACCGACTCGATGACGTGCTCCAGCTGTACCACAACCCTTGTCAGGACATCGTGATCGGACGGCAGCTCGCCCATGCCCTGCCCTCACCTGACGATCTTGCTGACGGCCGAGTCCACGAGGTCGGCGGCCGCCATCATCTCGTCGGTCGGCGCCTTGGCGTCGTTCCACACCTTGCCGGCGGTGTCCACCCCCGCCTCGAACGCCCTGGCGTACTCCTTGGTCTTGGCGTCCTCCTTGACGAGGCCGTTGAGGGCCTTACTGCCAGCACGAGCTACGTCGAGCAGCAGGTCGCCCTGCTCGTCGCTCAGCTTCAGCCTGCGCTTGAACCAGAGACAGAGGCCGCCGACCATGAGGATGATCACCGGCTGCGCCACCTGGACAATGAGCTCGATGGGCTCGGTCATGAGCCGCCGTCCACGGCGCTGATTAATAAAGAAGCGTCAGCGGTCGTTCCAGGCCGTTATTCAGCATGTGGCGGCCTTTGAATGCCAAGATGTCTCATATCATCCAAAGACCTGAACGTTGATTACCTCATCGTCCTTCAGATTCTTTAGGCCGTTGTAGATGATACCCAATCCCTCCATCATCCGGTCCCCATAATCATTTGCGTCGGTGAAATGGTACAACTCAGCTACATATGCCTGGAACTCCTCCGCTGAGAAGAGGGAAGGATCCATGGAATCGAGCAAACTCTTCCTGTCTGCGATTGTTAGGAAGAAGTACATCATCTCCGTTGCCTCCTCAAATTCCCCTGTCATCTCGCTCAGCTCCCCATGCTCCAAGTCTATGCCCTTCTGCTGAAGATAAGTAATAAGGTCGATGTACACAGTGCCAGAGTTGTCCTCATCGCCGAGCATCCTGGTGTTCTCCTCAAAGAACTTGGTAAACTTGGCGAACACTTCGAAATCCTCCTCGGCCCAACCTTCGATCACCTCGTCCTGGATGGCTTTGATCTCGGGGAGTAGGCTCTTGGAAACCACTCTGATGTCTGCAATGAATGACATGAGTCTGTTCCACCGACTTCTGGAGTAAAAAGCTATCGCCAGCGATGTCTCAATAGGAAATCAATACGGATTTTTGCCCGTCGCTTCAGCGCTCAATGAACACCCTGAACCTCATCGCCATGTGATTCGTCGCGCTATCTGAATCGTAGAGGACTTGGTTGAACTCGAAGGCGATGTCAACGAGCGAAGACCCGATGATGGTTGGATCTGCCCCATCCGTGATTCCTTGCACAGCGGTGCCTATGCCTAGGAGCCTGGCAACCTCCGCAGCATTATCGAAGGCATGAACGTTGATTGTGAGCTGAGAACCTGGTCTTCCAAAATCGTTCCACGGCACTTCGGTCGCCTCGCCGATGCGCACGTAGGGGAACGCTTGCCCTTTCGGCACATGGTCGAACACGCCGGTGATCATCGCCATCAGCTCTGCATCGCCAGTGAGCAGCTCATAGACGGCCTTCTGGACCGCGAGAAGCGAGGAACTCAATCGCCCACCTTCTCCGTCGCGTTCTGGATGATTGTCTCCAGGTTCCTGATCATCTGCGGCGCCACCTGCTCCACCGCCGGCACGAGGAACGGCTGCGCCGCCATGCGCGATGTGCCCAGCTCGATGTATGGTGCGTAATCGACGTC
>CAZCNG010000111.1:0-5430 GCA_964500045.1 uncultured Methanomassiliicoccaceae archaeon | reverse complement strand
GCATCGGCGAGGACGTACTGCGTTCCCTGCAGGGGCTCGACCTTCGCCCACACCTCGGCGTCGTCGCTCCACGCCTCAGTGAAGCCCCCGGCGCCATCCGAGGTCCTCGCCACGCTCTGCAGTTTGACCCTGTGCCGGAGCTCCCCGGCGTTCACAGAGACACCACCCGGTAAGGTTGGAGCAGCCTCCGCGCCAGCGGCGGGATTGGTTGCCCCATCTCCGTCGCCGTCTGCTCCGAGCCGCCCTCGCGGTCGGCGTATGCGTTCCCAAGGATCTGCAGCATGCCCTGGCGGATCGCCTGCGGCACGGTGTCGCCGGTCTCCCCATACCCGACCGTGGCCTGGATGACTACTGCGATTCTCTCTCTCAGGTCGGTCGGCGGCTCCGCGAAGTCATGCAGTACCAGGCGGCCCGGCTCCGAGAAGGTGTCCAGATAGTAGTCCTCCGGGTCCATGATGTGCGCGATGCTGTTATGATCGTACCAGGTGAGCCTCTCCACGCTCGAAAGTGGAGGGTGCGGAATGGCGAGGCAGCGCACCACTGAGAACAGAGGCCGACCTGTGAGGTCCCGCGCGTTGTAGGCGACTTCGATCTGCGTCGACATGAAGATCCGCCCGGTGAACCGCTCGGCCGCCTCCCTCGAGGCGGTGATGAGCGCCTCGATGAGATCGTCCTCATCGTCGCCGTCGACCCTGAGGTGTGCCTTCGCCTCCTCTAAGGTGATGGGCTCGGCGTTCGCCTGGTCATTGCCGAGCTTGGCCGCGCCGAGCGTCAGCCGCGATACGTCCGCGGTCGTGTTGATGATCACTCCAGACCCTCCAGTTCTATCCCGAAGACCATCTTCTTGAACACTTCGAGATATGCGTCATCGGTGCCGCCGAGCGCCTCGACCTCCTTCATCCGCTGTTCGAAGTAGCCGCCGAGGTCGGCGCCCACCCACGCGCTGATGTCGCCCTCCGGGCCGAAGATGTAGAGGCGGAATGCGTCCTGCCATCGCATCGCGCCCACGGGCATGAAGAAAGGCTCGATCATGTAAGGTTCAAGCAGATCAGCGAGCCACTGCAACTCTGCGCCACGCAACTGCGCGCGGGCGACCTTGAGCAGGTACTCGATCGCCTCCACCCTGCCCTTCAGCTCTGCAGCGCTCTCCGCTGCGCTCTTGAGCACCTTCTCCCACTTGCCGCTGCTGTTGCTGATCATATCGCCCACGCGCAGATTGAGATCGCGCCCGATCTCGATCGCGAGGTCGCCCTGCTGAGTGCTCTGCTGCACGAAGCTCGGATCTGCTTCGAGAACATTGATCACCAGATAGCTTTCCTTCGTTGTTGTGCCCCTCAGGATCGCGTATCGCATCAGTTCACCGCCTTTCGATAGATCAGGACCACGATGCCATCCGCACCGTCGCCGCCCGCAGCGCTGGCAACCGTTGGCGTGCCCGATGCTTGATATTGCATCGTGCCCCCGCTGCCGCCGCCCCCGCCGCCATAGATCGTTGCAGCAGCGCCAGCGTATCCGGTCAGGTTGCCCGATGGCGCGGTTCGCCCTGCACCACCGGCGCCACCGGCGCCGCATGGATACCCGCTGTTGATCACGCCGCTGCCCACAGCACCAGCAGCGCCACCGCTGCCAACGTTTGTGGTCCTGACAACGCCACCGCCTCCGCCACCGCCCGGGCCTCCTGAAGAACCATCCTCTGCAGTGTAGGCGGCTGTCGTTGAACCATATCCCCCGTTGCCGCCCTTGCCACCGCCGCCTTCTGCACCATTATCCGAGCCAAGAACGACGGTGCCGCCCCCTGCGCCGTTGCCATCGCCTCCATGACCGCCGCCACCAGCAGCTTGCGCTGAGGTGGATGCGCCGGCATTGCCCCCGCCCCCCTGTAGCCCTGCACCGCCGAGGAATGTTTGCCACGGCAAGATCAGCGCAGATCTCGTGCCATTTTGTCCATCATTGCCGTTGGCTATAGCTGGCTTGGTGGTCCCCGCTGTGCGCCCCGTTGCTCCTGTTCCTTTTGCGCCCACCTCAATGCCGATGGTCATCCCCTGATAGACGCGCACGCCAAAGCCAACATAACGTCCACCAGCGCCACCCCCGCCGCCACCTGATGCACAATAGGCGTTGGATGCGACATTGCAGACTCCAGCGCTGCCGCCACCTGCACCGCCGCCGATCAACATGAAGTCGATCTCATCAACGCCGTCTGGAACAATCCAGGTGCGCGAGCTGGTGATCACCTCAATGGTGTAGGTCAGGTGCTGCTCCTGCTGCTTCTTGGGCATCCCCTCCATCAGTAATCAGCTCCGAGCACCGTCACCGCCACGCCCGCGGCGATCACCGTTCCCACGCTTGCCACCAGCGTATGCGAGGGCGGCAAGATCAGGTTGTCTGGGTACCAATTTTGACCGAGGAGCTGCGCGGTTTGTATCGCGTTCGTTGCTGGCAGATCGAACTCCTTGAGCAAGCGATAGACGCTGCCTGTGAATAGGAAGATGCGGAGCACGCTCGCCGCGTTGCTCCCGATCGGTCTGATCACGATCTCATTGACCTTGCTGCCGCTTGCACCTGCAGAGAAGATCGTCACGATTGTGCCGGTCCCATCGTAGTTCGCGTTGGCTGCGCTGACGATGCCGCTGCCGATGTTGGGCGACAGGGGGAATCTCGGGCTGGTGTTCGCCACCATCTAGAGGCCCCCGCGGAAGATCGCGTACTTGACCGCGTCGACGGGCGGGTCGCTCGCTCCTCCCGGGGTCTGCCAGGAAGCGGCGCTGCCGTCGCTCTGCAACACCTTGCCGGCCATGCCTGCCTGGGCAGGAAGGTGTCTCGTGGTGATGTCCGCGGCATGGGCGCTGAGGTCCACGCCGTCGATGGTCTCGCCGCCCGGCATCGTGACGTTCGAAAGGGTCTTCACCATGGCGATCAGCCCATGACGACGACGCGGAGCGAGTTGCTCGCCGGCGCGGAGGCGGTCTTGATCGTGACGGTGTTCACCGAGGTCCTCTCGACGTCGACCAGCACCCACTCGTAGGGGCTGTTGGCGTTGAACACCTGAACCTGGACATCCTGCGTGTTGAGGTTGTGCGTGACCAGGTAGCTTACCGCGGAGCCGTCGCCGATCGTGGCTGCGTACTTCCGCATGCGGTCGCCGATGGCCGTCTCCACGTACGCCTGCGTTGCGATCTGGGTGGAGCTGGTGCCGTCCGTCCCGGTCGGGGCGGTCGGCGTCCCGGTGAGCGCCGGGTTGGTGAACATGGTCGCCTTGCTCTCGTTGGTCACGTTGCCCAGGGAGACATCGGCGGCGGTGAGCGTGACCGCACCCACGCGTCCGGCCACGCTGGTGACCACGCCGGTTGCGGTGACCGCCTTCCAGTCGCCATTGGTGCTCGGGGAGTCCGTCGCCAGCACATAGGTCAACGCTGTGTCGGTCTGATAGGCCATGTCGCCGCGCTGTGCCGTGAGCGCCAGACGGGCCGCCTGGTCTGCCACGACGAAGTACTCGTTGATGGACAGAGGGGGAAGTACGGCGGTATTCAGCTTGCCGCTCCCATCCAGGACGGGTACATTGCCCGAAGCGGTTCCGGTGTTGCATGCGGCCGCCGTCCCGAGCGAGGGCGTTCCTGAGAGCGAGGAATAGGCTATCTGCCCTCCGTCCCCGCCCAGGTGATCGTGGCTGTCGCCGTTGGTGACGCCCTTGGCATCGGGCGCGTAGACGCCGGTATGGTTGTGGCCGGTGAGCGAGAAGGCCGTGGCCTCATTGCCATCGAGTTTGTCGGCGTCCAGGCCGCTGCCGGTGCCCATGTTCCCGGCGTTCCAGTCCTTCTGCCATGCCGCCCAAGTGCCGCTGGCCGAGGAGAAGCGCACCTGGGCGCTGCCCGTCGCCGCGACCCACATCTGCCACGAGGACAGATAGGTGTTCTCGCTGGAAGCGAAGCCGATTATCGTGCCGAGCGAGGAAGGATAGCCGGAGGCCGAGTTGACGTGCGCCGCGTAGAAGTACCCGTCCCCGGCCAGGGTCACCATTTCGGCCGGGGTCTTGACCGCGGTCAGCTCCGCCAGCCTCTTGATGTAGGCGGTGTCGTGGTTGTGCGTGCCCAGCGCCAGGTTGGCGTGGGTGTGCTGCGCCTGCGCGTCCGTGCCCGATCCGCCGGTGAGCGCGCTCTTCTGTGCGCCGGAGAGATGATTGGTATCAGCGATGTGCGTCTGGATGTTCGAGTTGGCCGGTTCGTACGTTCCCGAATGATTGTGGTTGCCCAGGGCGACGTTCGTCGCTCCAGTTCCGGTGCTCAGGTTGTCGGTATCTATGATCGATGCGCCGGAGTTGATGATGCCCGTGATCTCGGCCGCGCTCAGCGTGCCGATCTTGGTCCACACCGGGCCGGTCTCGTTCGTGCAGATGTAGACGCAGTTCTCGCCGCCGTTGGTGGAGAAGTAGATCTGCCCGAGCTTCGGCGAGGCAGGCGCGGCGGCGAGGTTCTGCACCCGGGCGTTCTGCAGCTCGTTCTTGTTCAGGTTGATGTTTTGCAGGAATGGTACTGACATTTCTTGACCTCCTAGTTGAGGAACGCCCTCCCGGAGAACCCGCCCGTGAAGGTGACGCGGATCCGGCTGTCGTCAAGATACTCGATCATGCCGTGGACCACGGTCCCGGCGCTGTCGACTATCGTCACCGATGGCTGCTTGGATAGCGGATGGGTGATGATCCACACCTCGGCGGGCTCGTTCTGATCATGCACATAGTAGGCGTCCACCGTGCCTCGCTCGTTCATCAGCGCGACCGCTGCGTCGTACTGCGTCTCCAGGTGGTTCATCCCGGTCGCATGCACGACCTCGCCCTCGAGCCATCGGTGCTTGTCGTAGCCCATCGTCACACCTCAGAAAAGGGGAAGGAAAGGGAGGGGCCTGGCCCCTGCGTTAGCGTTCCCATGCTGATGCCTCACGGCATCTCGTGGGCGCGGCCGCGCAGGACCAGGGCGCCGATGACGCCGCCGCTGGTGGTGCCGCTAGCCGTGGCCACGACGCGGACGTACCTCTTGCCGCCGGTGTACGCGAACCTGTGGATCGCGCTCCCTCCGGACGAGGAGGTCAGCGTCGGCAGGCTGCCGATGCGGTCGGCCGCCGCCACCGCCGTGAAGTCCGAGTTGTTCGCGGACTCCTCCAGAGTGATGGCGTGGCTGCCGTCGGTGATGACGCCCGCGACGATCAGTATCTCCGCGGCCTCGTAGCCGAGCAGGTCCACGCCGGTCCCGTTGGCGCTCGCGGTCCTTGCCGCCGGCGCCAGGCTCATTGCCGGGACGAGCAGGTCGTTGATGCTTCTGGAGGGCATGATCACACCGCCATGTGCAGCTTGACGATGGCGTTCGGGTCCACGATGGCCCCTCCCACGCGGCGGTAGCCGCGGAAGACCACGAGGCCGTTGTCCGCTTGAGTGAACGG
>CAZCNG010000110.1:0-7276 GCA_964500045.1 uncultured Methanomassiliicoccaceae archaeon | reverse complement strand
TCAAGATGTTCAAGCAGAAGATGAGCTTCTGGGCCTTCACGCGCTTGGCGGTGGCCATGATGGGTTACGTCGCCTTCAAATTGTTCGACAACAAGGGGCCCTATGGCCACAAGGCCAAGAAATAGGATTACTGATACTTGGCCACGCACCGTAGGGTGGCGGCCAGTTCTTCCCGTGCCCTCTTGTTGTAGATGCAGGCGGCGGGATGATAGGTGGGCAGCAGGCGCACGGAACGACCTTCGATCTGCATCTGCCTTTCGATGTTGGCCACCTTGCCCACCTCCTCCTTCATGCCGGTCAGAGCGGTCAGCGCAGAAGAACCCAGAGCGATGATGAGGTCGGCGTGCGCCAGATCCTCCAGCAGATACGCGCGGCAGGCATGCAATTCCCCTTCGCTGGGGCGGCGGTTGTCAGGGGGGCGGCATTTGACCGCATTGGTGATGAGCACGCGGCTCCGGTCCACGCCGGCCGCCTGCATCGCCTTGTCTAGTATCTTGCCAGCGCGGCCCACGAAGGGCCGGCCGCTCGCATCCTCCTTCTCGCCGGGGGCTTCCCCGATCAGCACGATTCGAGCCAACGCAGGTCCTTCCGTCCCGACCACGTGGGCACGGCCCTGGCACAGAGGACAAAGGCGGCATTCCATATCAAGGGTCATTGCCGCAGCACTTCGGTGGCGGTCACAAGGGCGCGGAGCTCCACGTCCTTCGCCTCCAGTGCCTGAAGGCCGCCTTCCTCGCGGTCCACGACCGCCAGGATCTCATCCACCACCGCGCCTTCGGCACGAAGCGTGTCTATCGCATACACGGCGGAGCCGGCCGAGGTCACGACGTCCTCGACCACGAGCACGCGCATTCCCTTTTCCAGGCTGCCTTCGATCAACTTAGAGGTGCCGTGGTCCTTCTTCTCCTTGCGCACCATGACGAACGGAATACCAGTACGCAGAGAGAGAGCGACGGCCATGGGCACAGAACCGAGCACGACCCCGGCGATGCGGTCGGGGCGGGGACGGCCGTGCAGCAGCGTGGCCATCTCGTCGGCGATGATGGCGAGCACCTCAGGATTGGTGCTGGCCTTCTTGATGTCGATGTAATACTTGCTCTTCTTGCCCGAGGCCAAAGTGAACTCTCCGTACATGAGCGCACCGCAGCCGACCAATGCATTCCTAACGCTCTCCATTTGTCTCACCAGGGAACTTTCTTAAGACCGATCTTGTAGCCGATGATATTAACGCCGCGGTGCAGCAGCGGGGTGATGATCAATATCGCCAACAAAGAGATCCAATGATCGCCCTGCAGGAAGTTGGCGTATACCCAGCTGGGGAACAGCAAAGCTGTGAGCAACAACGCGCCAACGATGAAGTTGAACTGATCTAGACCCGCGGCCTTGTCACCCCTCTCGATGCCCAGGCGCCTCTTGATGAACGAACCGCACAGGTCGCCGAGCAGGGAGCCGCAAGCCAGGGCCGTAATGACGCCCAGGGCCTGCGGGAAGGGAGCGAAACCCCACAGTCCGTTCGGATCGAAGTTCAGCGCCAGCATCATCTGCACGATGCCGAGGAAGATGCCGGCGGTGATGCCTCCGATGAAACCGGTCCACGTCTTCCCATCGCCGAAGATCCTCTTCCCTTTCCACGTCCGTCCGAGATCGACGGGTTTGCCGCCTCCGAAGATGACCGCGGCGGAGTTGGGAAGGAACGCAGGCAGCATCAGCCAGAAGCCAGCGAAGATGAGCAGGAGGATGTCCATCCATGCTTGCATCCCCTGGCCGGATAAGTAGATTTCGCAGCCTTAGTCTTCCCTAGCGGCGAAGAAGTTGAGCACGTCGTTGAGGGGCAGCTCCGACGGCTGTGCCAGTAGTTTGTCAGCGTAGCCTCTGGCTCTCTTGTCCAACAGCACCGCCACCCCCACGTCCGTCTCCGTGCGGATGAGGCGGCCGATGGCCTGCTGCGTCTTGCGCAGCATCGGCGCCGTGACCGTATATTCCCAACCGCGGCGGAAGCGACGGTCATAGTAGTGCATCAGCGCCCGTTGCTTCGCGGTCGGCTTGGGAAAGGGCAGACCGATGATGATGGCCACCTGCAACTCGCGGTCGGGGAAATCGAGGCCTTCGGATATTCTGCCTCCGATGACGGAGAAGAGCACCCCGCCGTTGACGGACGCCTTGAAGCTGGTCACCAGGTCCATGAGGTCGCTCTGTTCCATGCCGCGCGACTCGAGGTGCGCCTTCACCTTCAGCCGCTTCAGGATGCCGTCCTCGATGAAGCGGTCCATGAGCGCATAGGAGGGAAAGAAGACGACCGTGTTCCTTTTGACGGTGTTGCACAATTGCACCACCGTTTCCTGCATGCGCGCGACCATGTCGACGTCGGCCAGCTCCTCGAACTTCGTCGTCATGTCCTCGGTATACAGCACCAATCTATTGCCGGGCGGAAATGGAGAGGGATAGGTGCGCAGATCCGACTCCAAAGGCAGGCCGATGGAATCTCGGTATTCTGGCAGCGGCGCTAGCGTGCCGGACATGTGCACCGTGCAGTGGCAGGTGAGCAGCGCCGAGGTCGTGACCACCGGATCTAGGCAGTACGCCTTGAAGGATGGATTGTCGCCGCCAGTGATCAACTTCACGTAAAGGTCCTCCTCCAAGGACAGCCAATGGGAAAGGAAGGCGCCCAGCGAAAAAAGGTACGACCGGGGCAGACGGTTCTCGGCCATCTTCCGCTCGCGCACGATCTCGCCGTGCTCCATGAGCGCTTTGGCGGCCGTTTCCAGCGCCCGGCTGGAAGTACGGAAGCGGGACATGAGGGCCTCCTCGATCAATCCGGGCGGTATCAGACCATCATCTTCGACCAGGTACTCCCTCTGCGCCAGTGCCAGCTGTTCCTTGATCTCCAGAATAAGGGAGGAGATGGACAGGTTGGGCACCAGGTCCGGGTCCCCGTACTCATGCATTTCGTTCTCTGCCAACGAGAGCGTTCGCTCCGACATCTGCGACGATTCTATCTCTCTTGTGTAATCGGGCAGGTTATGTGCCTCATCGATGACCACGGTCAGTTCGGTCATGGGTGTCTCCATCCAACCGAGCAGGGAATTTCTAATGAAGGGAACGAAGAAGTAGGCGTAGGGCGCAGCGACCACATCTGCCTTGGCCGCCAGTTCCTTCATCAATTCGTGCGGGCACAGGCCGAACTTCTCGCAGTACTCGACGAACTCTTCCGCCGTCGGAAGCTCACGGCGGCAGTACGCTTCCACGCCGTCATGGTCCACTTCGCAGGTGGCCTTGTAATAACGGCAGCCGCCCCGGTCGGTGAGCGCCTTCCGTTTCATCTCCCGGCAGATGCGCGACAGCTCCTCTGGATTCCCTCCTTTCAGATCAGGGTCATGGCGGGCCAACGGACAGGTGGCGCCTCGTCCTTGCAGCGCCACGCCGAAGAGCGGCGCCTTGACGTTCATGCGGCGCAGCTCGGTGATGACCTGCTTCTCCTGACTGTTGGTGCGGGTGAGGTACAATACCTTCCGCCCCATGGGAAGCGCCGACTGCAGCGTGCCCGCCAAGGAACAAACGGTCTTCCCCGTGCCGGTGCCGCTCTCTAGAACGATGTGGCCGCCGGCTGCGGCCCGGGCCGCCACGCCGCGGACGAATTCCGCCTGGTGCGGCCTGGGTGGGTAGGGAAAGAGGTCCATCCTCCTCCCGCTAGTCGGGGGAGGAGAATACGGTTTCGCCCGGTGCGCTGTAAGTGTTCAGCCCGTGCGCTTCCAGATGTCGTCGGGGATGTCCGCGTAGACGGAAACCTCATCGATGCCGACGCCCTCGGCGCGCGAATGATTGATGATCTCGAAGATGCGCTCCTTCTTGAACAGCCAGTAATGGATCCTCCATTCCCTGCCGTCGTAGAGGGTGGTCTCCTCCCTCTCGGTGGTCAGGATGCCGGTGTCCTCCAGCTGGTAGAAAGCGTCGCGGTCCTCCGGTTCGAGGATGTTGTCGATGATGCGCTCAGAAAATCCAAAGAAGTTCAGCACCCTTTGGGCGGTCTCTCGGGCCTGCTCCTCGGGCATGCCATCGCTGTCGATCCCCTTCCTGATGGCTACCGTAAGGTCATCCACGGTGAGGGTGGCGCACTTGTCCTGGATACATACCTCATAGGTCGGCTCCCGGCCGCCGCTTCCACCCATATGGATGCTCGATCCAGCTCGGCCCTCAGCGACGATGGATACGGAGGCGGTCTTAGCCCCTCCCTTCTTAATCCCGGCTGCGGCCTGCGGCTTACTCGTCTTCCCTTTCATTCTAAACGGCCCCAAACTATGAAAGCAGCCTACAGAAGCAAACTGCAAGCTGCGATAAGAGGAATTCATTCGACTCCGTGTATATCACCGTTTGGGTATGACGGCATGCCGTGACAGGTGTTGGCACGCATACACTTTTTTAGAGGGCGGGAGGCGCGTTTCTCATCGCCCCATTGCCGGCGGTCGCGCTCCCTGCATCTCATTCTGCAACCTTAGGATGAGGTCGCCCAGGCTCGCGTTCGACCGTCTTGGCCTCACGTGCCTGCGCTCGCAGGGCGCTCCTTTCATGGAGGATCTACAGGTTGAGATAGGACTTCGTCTTCATTTGGCTGAGGCTTACCATGCGCGCGTCGTGGAAGTTCGGGATGGCCTTCAGCTCCTCCAGAATCTTGCGGTCCACGCCCTCGTCCACGGCGATCAGCATCAGAGCGCGCCCGCCCTTATCCTCTCTGCCGACGCCCATGCGGGCGATGTTAACGCCCTTGCTTCCGAGGGTGGTGCCGACCTTGCCGATCATGCCCGGCATGTCCGTGTGCATGGTCATGATGAAATCTCCATCGAGGGGAATGTCGAGGTCGAACTCGTCGATGCCCAGCAGCCGAGGTTGATCGGACGGGAACGCCGTCCCGCGCACTTCCCTCTTCATCGTGTCGGTGATGACGCGGACGACGAGCATGTTGACGAAGTGCGTGGACTCGTCCACCTTGCTCTCTACGACCTGAATGCCCTTCTCCCGTGCAATCGATGAAGCGTTGATGATGTTGGTGTTCTCCCCGGTCACATTAGATAGTACTCCGACCAGCGCGGAGACCGTCACCATGCGCGTATCGAGGTTGGCTATTTCACCGTGACATTCGACCTCGATCTTCTTGACCGCACCGTCGGTAAGCTGTAGAGCGAACGAGCCGAGCTTCTCGGCGATGGTGATGAACGGAGTGACCTTGGGGTCGATCTTACCCAGAGGAACGTTGACAGCGTTGGTGACACGCTTGTCCTTGATGAAGATCTTGACGTGCTCGGCCATTTCTATGCTCACTTTCTCCTGCGCCTCCTTGGTGGAGGCGCCCAGGTGCGGCGTGAGCACGGCGTTCTCAAGCGATAGGAAGGGCGAGTCTTTGGGCAACGGTTCCTGTTCGAAGACGTCGATGGCGGCGCCAGCAATGCGCTTGGTGCGCAGTGCTTCACACCAGGCGGCCTCGTCGATGATACCGCCGCGGGCGCAGTTGACTATCATCACGGTCGGCTTCATTAGAGCGAACTGGGCCGTGCTGATCAGGTTGTGCGTAGTGGGCGTCAAAGCTGCATGCACGGTTATGAAGTCCGCCTCCCGGCAGACCTCGTCCAGCGGGAGCAGACGGACGCCGAGTTTGACGGCCGCTTCCTGCGAAATGAACGGATCGAAGCCGATCATCTTCATGCCGAAGGATTTCGCTCTCTTGGCCACTTCGCCGCCGATGCGGCCGATGCCGATGATGCCGAGCGTCTTTCCGGACAGTTCGACGCCCATGAACTTGCTCTTCTCCCACTTGCCCTCCTTGACGGACTTGTCCGCCCAGGGGATGTTGCGGGCGAGGGACAACATCATGGCCATGGTGTGCTCGCACGCGGAAATAATGTTGGCGGCGGGGGTGTTCATGACCAATATACCGCGGCGGGTGGCGGCTTCCACGTCCACGTTGTCGACGCCGACGCCAGCGCGTCCGATGACCTTCAAATTCTTGCCCGCTTCGATCACCTCGGCGGTCACCTTGGTGCCGCTGCGGATGATGAGGCCGTCGTACTCGGGAATGATCTTGATGAGTTCTTCCTGCGATATCTTGGGGCGGACGGTGACTTCGGCGCCGCCGTCCTTCATCAGCATATCCATGCCTTCCTTCGACAGCTCATCGGTTACGAGTAGTTTCATTGCATTTCCTCCAGGGTGGCGTCCATGATGTCCAGGAGCGCCTTGATGTCGGTGACGGTCAGGTCACCCATGTGCCCGATGCGGAAGGTAGCGTCCTTGACCTTGCCGTAGCCGGGGGATACTTCGAAGCCCTTCTCACGGAGCTTCTTATCAAAGGTAGCGAAATCGAACCGCCCGGTCTCGACGACGCTGATGGTGTTGGAGCGGTACGCCTCTTCGGCATAGAGGCCGAAGTGCTTCTTCGCCCATCCTCGAACGAGGTCGGCCATGGCCTGGTGCCTTTCGTACCGTGCCTGCATGCCTTCCTTCAGCATCTTGTCCAGCTGGTACTCCAGGCCGTACATGAGCGAAACTGGAGGCGTCGTTAAGGGTAGATCCTTGTCCGCGAACTTCTTGTACTCGACCAGGTCGAGGTAGTAGCCGCGGTTCTCCACCGTGGGGGCCTTCTTCATGAGGCGCTCGGAAACGCACACCATTGCGAGACCGGGCGGGAGGGCGAGCGCTTTCTGCGAGCCGAAGACCAGGGCGTCGATGTCCAAATGACGGAGTTTAAGGTCGACGGCGCCGACCGAGGTGACACCGTCAATGAAGATGAGGGCGTCCGACTGCGCCTTGATGGCGTCCACGACCTCCTTGGACGGGTTCAGTACGCCGGTGGAAGATTCATTGGAGACGAGAGTAACGGCTTCGATGTCCTTGCCGATGCGGTTGGCGACGTGCGCGCCGCGCACGCCCTTGCCCCATTCCACATTGATGAGGTCGACCAGCTTGCCGTTGGCCGTGCCTATGCCCTGCCAGCGGTCACCGAAGGAGCCGTTCGAGATGCCGGCCATCTTCTTGTGCACGCCACTGCGCACACAGCCCTCGAGGAATCCAGTGGCAGAAGCAGGTGCCAGGTAGATCTCCATGTCCGTGTCCAGGGCCTTGCGCATCTTCTCCACGATGCGCTTCTGGAGATCGGAGTAGTCCTTGCCGCGGTGGACGATCATCTGACGGTCCATCGCCTTGAGGGTGTCCGGGAACACTTCCACCGGACCAACTGTGAACAGCCTGCGCGCCATCTTTTCACGCTCTTGCCCGAGGGGCATCCAGA
>CAZCNG010000109.1:0-7290 GCA_964500045.1 uncultured Methanomassiliicoccaceae archaeon | reverse complement strand
ACGAGCTCGTGCGTATACCCTCGGGCATCGACGGGCTGGATGAGTTGATCGAGGGCGGATTCCCTTTCCCCTCTGTCGTCCTGGTGGCAGGAATGGCCGGAGCCGGTAAGACCACTTTTGCCCTGCGCTATCTGGCCGAGGGCGCGCGCCGCGGCGAGACCGGCCTTTTCATCACCACCCTTTCGGAGCCGACGCAGTGGATGCTCCGTTTCGCATCGCAATTCGAATTCTTGAAGCCGGAGACGTTCGGAGATAGCATACACTACCTCGACCTGGGCGAGAAGATGGACGAGGGTCCGTCGACCTTGCTCGACATCATCGACAAGAAGGTGGCCGAGATATTGCCGCAACGGATCGTCATCGACCCGGTCACGGTGTTGGAAGCGACCTTGGGGATCGACTACCGGCGCTTCCTGTTCGAACTTACTAATCATCTCAAGAACTGGAACGCCACGACCGTGGTCACCGGTGAGATCGGTTTCACGGAGAAGTACCCGCGCGAGATCGCCTACGCCTCCGACGCCATTCTCCTGCTGACGAATGACGAGGACGATTCAGGGCAGCGGCGCAAGTACCTCGAGGTGCTGAAGATGAGGGGGACCAACCATCGCACTGGACGGTACCCTATCGACATCAGCCGGAAAGAGGGCATAGTGGTCCTGAAGGCTAGATTCTGATCACGAACAGCGCGGCCGTGAGGATGATGGATACCACTGTCATTATCATGATCTTAAGGCGCAATCCATCGTAGACATGGCTATTCATGGTGCGGGATATGAGCAGCTTGTTCACCGTTGAGAGCGTACAGGCGAGCATGATCGTTTGTGCGGCGACCAGTACCGTGATCGTGCCGCCGGCGGCCATGGCAGCGACGGACGCAGCGACCGCTGCCGAGGACACCAATCCGCCAATGGCAATTATGTAGACCGCGTCGGTACCCACATATTGCTTGAGCAGGATCGTGGCCGCAGATATCAACAGGAAGAGCACGGCGAACTTTATGGCCGGACCTATCGCAAAGGGCGACTTTACTACCAATTTGTCCTCTCCGGCTCCGCCCTTGGTCAGAACGCCGAAGGCCATGGACATGGCGCATAGTGCCAGCAGCGGAACGCTGACCAGTCCCACCACGCCGATGGTGGGTGCTGTGAAGGCGACGATCGCCAGATTGCGCACGTACATCATGCCGTTGGTCAGGAAGATGCCGGAGATGGCGGCCGGAACCACCTCCACCTTGGCTTTGGCCATTTCGCAGAGCGAAGCGGTCGTGGCCTCTGAATTCACGAGGCCGCCCAACAATCCGGAGAATCTCAACCCCCGGTTCGGACCTTCGTAACGTATCAATAGGAAAGAGGCGAAGGAGATGCTGGAGACGAAGATGACCAGCAGCAACAGGAAGTTCACATCCAGCAGTCCGCCTTGATTGAAGATGTTGTACGGCGGCGCCAAGTTCAGGTTGGCGGTCAACGGGTACATGATGAAACAGATGGCGATGAATTGCAGTGCCGCGATTATCTCGCGGTCATCCAGTACCTCTGCGAAGGAGTGCAGGCGGTGTGATGAGATCAGCAGCAGGGTGACGACCACGGCCACTGCCACCGCTTCCACGAGGAGGTCCAGACCTACGAGCACGCCGAGGCCGTAGGTGACGATCAGGGCGAGGGGCGTCGTGATGCCGGGCGACCCCATCAGGTAACGGACGGCCATCAATCCCAGCGCCACGGCCGCGATGATGGGCAGGCCCAAACTTGCGAGCGGCTGCAGCCATGGCTGCACCTGGGCCAGATAGGTCGTCAAGAATCCCAGGAGAGCGACGAGCGGGAAGGAGCGTGCCCCTGCCAGTACCAGCTCGCCCCCGGTGCGGTGGTGCTCCCTCTCCAGGCCGATGAGCCCGCCGAGGCCGATGGCGATGATCAGGTGATAGATGAATTGCACATCGCTGAGCACGGCGGCATATCGCCTTACAGTAATATTGCCTTTGTTTCGCATGGCCACAATTGAGAATACATGCGAAACTCGCAGGCCATCTGCGATTTTAACAGCCAGCAGTGGTTGCTTTCCCCGCTACGAATTAATATAGGTATCTGTATTACGGCACAAACCTGCTATAGGGGTATTGAATATGATAAATGTCGACTCGCTAATATATATCGTACCAATAGCGGGCATAGTCGGCCTTATTTTCGCCGGCCTTCTCACGAAATATATCATGAAGAAGGACAAGGGCACTCCCGAGATGCAATACGTCGGGGATGCCATCCGCGAAGGTGCCATGGCCTACATGTCCCGTCAGTACAAGACCATTGCTTGGATCAGTGTGATTCTCGGCGTAGTAATTATGATCGGGATCAACTGGCAGACCGGTGTTGCCTTCCTCGCGGGTGCCTTCTTCTCGGCACTCTCTGGATACATCGGTATGATCGTGGCCGTTAATGCCAATGTCAGGACCGCTAGCGCGGCCCGTCGCTCCCTGGGAGAGGCCCTTCAGACCTCCTTCCGCGGCGGCGCCGTGTCCGGTGTCGCGGTCGTGTCCCTCAGCTTGCTGGGGGTCGCTGGCATGTTCTTCGCCATCTGGACCTTCGCTGTCCCCACGGACATGCGCCCCATGATGATCGGCTCCACCATCATGATCGACTACTCGATCCAGAACGCCCTCTTCATGGCAGTCGGTTACGCCTTCGGTGCCTCCTTCGCCGCTCTGTTCGCTCAGCTCGGCGGCGGTATCTACACCAAGGCCGCTGATGTCGGAGCTGACCTGGTCGGCAAGGTCGAAGCCGGTATCCCCGAGGACAGCCCCAAGAATCCCGCGGTCATCGCTGACCTCGTCGGTGACAACGTAGGAGACTGCGCCGGACGTGGCGCGGACCTGTTCGAGTCCACCGCCGCAGAGAACATCGGTGCCATGATCCTTGGATTCTCCCTCTACGCTTTCACCGGATTCGCCGGATTCATCTTCTTCCCCCTGGTGGCGCGTGCCTTCGGTATCTTCGCGGGCATCATCGGCATCATGAGCGTGAAGATGAGGAACGAGGATGAGGACCCCATGAAGGCCCTCAATCGTGGATATTATATCTGTGCCGCGCTCGCCATCGTGCTCTTCGGCTATGCCGCCTACGCGATGCTCGGCAGCGGGTGGATGTGGTTCCTCGGCTGCGGCCTGGTAGGCGTCATCCTCAGCATCGTCATCGTCTACATCACTCAGTACTACACCGCCGGTGCCTACCGCCCGGTGCGTGAGATCGCCAAGGCCTCTGAGACCGGAGCCGCCACCAACATCATCAGCGGGTTCGCCATTGGCCTTGAGACCACCGCTCTGCCGGTCATCTCCATCTCGGTCGCTCTCCTGGTCTCCTACTTCTTGGGTGGACAGGCAGCCCCCGATCAGTCGATCGGCTGGCAGGTATTCCTCTATGGTCTGTATGGAACCGCCGTGGCGACCATGGGTATGCTGGCCACCTGTGCCTTCATCCTCGCCGAGGACACCTTCGGCCCGATCACCGACAACGCTGGTGGCATCGTCGAGATGTCCGACCAGCCCGAGGAGATCAGGCACAGGACCGACAAGCTGGACGCCATCGGCAACACCACCAAGGCCCTGACCAAGGGATACGCCATGGGTTCGGCCGCTCTCGCTGCCTATCTGCTCTTCGGCGCATTCTTCGACAAGGTCTGGATGATCCTTGGACCGGTCGAGTATGGCGGCGCTGGCAAGCTGACCAACATCATGCAGGCCTACACGGTCGATATCGCTCAGCCCCCGGTCTTCGTGGCCGGTCTGATCGGTGCCATGATGGTCTTCCTCTTCTCCGCCCTGGCCATCCGCGCAGTTGGAAAGGCCGCCGGGGACATGATCGAGGAGGTCCGCAGACAGTTCCGTGAGGACCCCGGCATCCTGGCCGGCACCTCCAAGCCTGACTATGCCCGCTGCGTCGACATCAGCACCAAGGGAGCCCTGAAGGCTATGATCCTTCCGGCCCTCTTGCCTGTCGTCGTTCCGGTCGCCGTCGGTCTGATAATGAGGTTCGCCTACCAGGGCAGTGACTTCACCATCCCGTACATGGCCGTGGGCGCGCTGCTCATGGTCGGCACCATCGCTGGTGTGTTGATGGCTCTCGTCTTCAACAACGGTGGCGGTGCTTGGGACAACGCCAAGAAATACGTCGAGTCCCAGGGCAAGAAGAAGACCGCTGTCCACGCTGCCGCCGTCGTCGGTGACACCGTCGGTGACCCCTTCAAGGACACCGCCGGTCCGTCCCTACACGTGCTGGTCAAGCTGCTGTCCACCATCACCCTGGTGTTCGCATCGGTCATCGTGGTCGCGTAAGCACCCAAACCCTTTTCCCAAATCCTTTCCCTTTCTTTCTCCACCCAGTATTGCGGCGCATTTAAACGCTGACCGTGAATCCTTATATAACAGAATCCGTATGCCAACCTTATCGTGAGGGCATCCCATGTACTTACTTGCGGAACGTGAGAACGTCGTCCGCATCCCCCCGGAGCGACTCGGTGAGGATCTGGAGGCGGTCATTTTGGAACAGGCCAGGTCGACCTTTGAAGGAAGGGTCGAGAATGGCGAGATAATGACCGTTCTGATCCGTAATATTCACCGCGTAGGCGAAGGCCGCATCGTGCACGGTGACGGCGCAGTCTACCAGAATGTTCGCTACCAGGCCATCATCTTCAAGCCCATCGTGGGCGAACTGGTTGAGGGGAATGTGGTCCAGATCATCAAGTTCGGTGCGTTCGTGGGCTTCGGTCCGCTGGACGGCCTGATCCATATCAGCCAGATCGCTGATGACCGCTTCGATGCCGATGAAGGTGGACAACGCCTGATCGGTAAGGAGACCAAGCGTGAGATCCGTCGCGATGACGAGGTCCGCGCCAGGATCGTCTCCATCCAGCAGCTCAACGAGAAGGACCCGCGCGACT
This sequence comes from uncultured Methanomassiliicoccaceae archaeon, assembly GCA_964500045.1. GTDB lineage: Archaea > Thermoplasmatota > Thermoplasmata > Methanomassiliicoccales > UBA472 > CAZCNG01. Next base: position 2,361 of record CAZCNG010000109.1, on the reverse strand, counting down.
CCAAGATCGGTCTCACCATGAGGCAGAACGGACTCGGCGCCAAGAAGTGGCCCAAGGACGGAGCACCGGTGGAGAAGGTCGCGACGCCGGCCAAGGGCAAGAAGGGAGGCGAGCTCAGATGAAGGAAGTGCGCGCCTGCAAGAACTGCAGCTTCATCACCGAAGAGCCGACCTGCCCCCGCTGCAACTCCCCCACATCAAGGGACTGGCAGGGCTACGTGATCATCATCGACCATGAAAAGTCAGAGATCGCGAAGAAGATGGGTCTAAATGTCAACGGCAAGTTCGCCCTCAAAGTCCGCTAGGCTCCGTGTGCCAAAACACGGTTGGTCGCTACCTAGAAGCTTAAGGTCAGAACTTGGAATAGGTTGGGGTGAATGCATGGATGAGATGGATTTGGTGGCACGCCTTCGGGAAGAGAAGGACATCATTTCCGTAGGGGACATCGTCTCCCTCGCACTCATCCAGCACGGTCTGGAGCCTCACATAGTCATCTACGATTGCCAGACAGAAAGGGCCCCCATGGTCCTCCTGCACCGCTTGCTGCGCGGCAGGGAAGGAAAAGATGTGACTGTTACGAACCCGCCGGGGCTCATCACCCCGCAGCTGGTTCAAGAGATATCGGGAGCGATCGGCGAATCCTCACCCACCAGGATCAGGGTGGATGGAGAGGAGGACCTTGCCGCGCTGGTATGCGCCGCCCTTGCTCCCAATGGCTCGTGCGTGGTGTACGGGCTTCCTAGGCAGGGGATGGCGTTGGTCGTAGTCGATCCGGCCGTTCGAGACCGCGCCACCAAACTGATCTACTCAATGGAGGAGTTGAATTGAAGCTTGAGATAGAGTCGAAGCGTGAGAATGCGCTGCAGGAGAGAAGCGAGATCATGTTCACCGTCGAACATGCGGGAGAACCGACCCCTAAGAGGGATGAGATGCGCTCCGCGTTGGCCGTGAAGACCAACGTCCCCAAGGAGAGGGTCATCATCGACCACACCGAGACCGAGTTTGGCGTCGGCATCAGCAAGGGCTACGCCAAGGTCTATACCAGCATGGAGGCCCTCAAGAAGGCCGAGAAGAACTACATGCTTGTTAGACACGGACTCGGGCAGAAGAAGGTAAAAGTCAAGGTGGTCGCCACTCGCGCCGCCCCGAAGGCAAAGTGAGGTGTTGACACATGGCAGCTCCAGCAGCAAAAGGCGCAGCGCCCAAGGGTGGCGCACCGAAGAAGGATGACAAGAAGGGCGGAAAGGGACCGAAGCCGAAGGTCGTGCAGATCTCCAAGAAGGACTTCTACGCCATCGGCAAGGATGGAAAGGTCGAGAGGAAGAAGAAGCACTGCCCCAAGTGTGGCCCCGGTGTCTTCCTGGGCGACCACAAGGACCGCACGTCCTGCGGCAAGTGCGGCTACACCGAGTTCAAGAAGAAGTAAACCCCTTCCCTAGTGAGGGTCAAACATGTTCCAGCGGCTGGCAAAGGTTCGGGTCCTCCTGTCCTTGGCCATGCTCGCCATTCTACTTTTGCCCGGTGCCTCTGCGGCGTTGCAGACCATCGATGCCCACCTCACGCAGGCACACCTGCCAGTGGACGACTACGGCACCATCTCGATCCGCGTCGACAACCCCGGCAACGAAGCGCTCAACGTGACGCACATGACGCTGCGCGTCTACCAGGCGCGTTCTTTCACCAACGGCTCCGTGTACACGGACCTCGAGGTCGTCACCGGTGCCAGTCGCATCGCCGCGGGGGGCAGCGGCAACTACAGCTACATGATGATATCGCCCTATGGTGTGGGCAAGTGGTCCTGCGACATCATCACCTCCGTCCGCCTGGACAACGGCACCAATCTGGCCGTCACCAATCTGGCGGACCTCTATGGCGATGCCCCTGCGGTCTGGCCCGAAACGTTGGGAGGTCCGGTCTTCTTCACCCTGATCTTTGCCCTGGTGTTCGGCCTGTGCGCCATGGCGTACTACACTGGCAAGATGGTATGGAGCAAGGAGATCGACCAGGCGCAGCAGAAAGGGGGGAAGGTACCGTTCAAATTGCGGCCCTACGTGCAGAAGGGGAAAGGAAGGATCTACCTCAACCTGCTCTTGTGGGTGGCGGTGGCCGCGGTCATCGGCATCCTGCTCTCTGCCAATGTATTCCATTGGTTCTGATAGCAAAGTTTTATGCCACCTTTGTGAATGGGTGAAGGCGCGGACCCGTAGTGTAGCTTGGATAGCACAGAGGCCTCCGAAGCCCCTAATCCGGGTTCAAATTCCTCCTGATAAGAGGATGAAACTCCCGGCGGGTCCGCCATTCTACTCCAGAGGCAAGACATGCACCTGAGCAAGGTCGAGGAAGCCATGCTGGCCGGCGAGGC
>CAZCNG010000108.1:0-7301 GCA_964500045.1 uncultured Methanomassiliicoccaceae archaeon | reverse complement strand
CTGCCGGGCAAGAGGTACTACCGCGGCAACATCTATGTCGACAAGGTCGAGGTGCGCTGCAACGACCTGGCGAAGAGAATATTCAAGTGCTCCTTCGTCGACCCCCGGCCGACCTCGGGCACCGTCGCCAACATGGCCGCCCTCTTCGCCCTGTGCGAACCGGGCGACACCATCGCCTGCACCTCCCTCGACCACGGCGCGCACATCTCCACCGCCAAGTTCGGCGCTGTAGGCGTGAGGGGCGTCAACACCATCACCTACCCGTTCGACACCAAGGACATGGTCATCGATGTGGACGGCGCCCGGAAGATGTTGCTCAAGGAGCGCCCCAAGGTCGCCCAGTTCGGCCTGAGCGTTTTCCTCTTCCCCGCTCCGCTGAAGGAGCTGCAAGATACTTTCCAAGAGATCGGCTGCACCGTTTGGTATGACGCCGCGCACGTGCTCGGCCTCATTGCCGGTGGTCAATTCCAGGACCCGCTGCACGAGGGCGCCCACGTCATCACCTCCTCGACGCACAAGACCTTCCCGGGCCCGAACCACGGTCTGATGCTCGGCAACAACATCGACGAGGAACTGGAGAAGAAGCTGAACAAGGCCGTCTTCCCTGGAGTCACGAGCAGCCACCACCTGCACGCCATGGCCGCTTTGGCCGTCACCTTCGCAGAGTGGGAAGTGTACGGTAACGATTACGCTAAGCAGGTCTGCCTCAACGCCCGCGCCCTCGGCGGCGCGATGCACGAGCTGGGCATGGACGTCCTGTGCGCGCACAAGGACTTCACCCGCTCCCACACCATTGCTGTCAACGTCGGCAAGCACGGCGGTGGCGACCAGGCGTCCCGTGACCTGGAAGCGGCCAACATCATCAGCAACAAGAACATGCTTCCCGGTGACGAGAGCGCAGTTCGTCCGAGCGGAATCCGCCTCGGCGTGCAGGAACTGACCCGCGTCGGCATGAAGCAGTCCGAGATGAAGGAGGTCGCGCACCTTATCCACCGCGTCGTGGTGAAGAAGGAAGCGCCGGCCAAGGTGCTGACGGACGTGAAGGCGCTGAAGAAGAACTTCACCAAGATCCGCTACTGCATCGGCGAGGGCGAGGAAGCGTACCAGTACCACACCTTGCTGAAGTGAAAACCCTTGGCCAAACCCCTTCTTTTTCTATTATTCCTTGCCTTCTGGTCCGTTCATATAAGAAATGATTGGTCAACGGATTGACAAGTCACTCAAATACAACTTGTCAGTGAGTTGACCAAGTGAATAGCATTGGATAACTCATCGATGCGCTCAATTGTTGACCAGAACAGACCTTAGCGGGCAACCCATTATTATCACCAAGTCAGCTCACCAGGGCGTGTACAAGAACTATCGGGCCCGCATCCTCGACGACCTGGAGAAGGTGCCATGTGACAAGGCCATTCTCATCATCCGGCATGCGGACCGGGACGGCGCGCTCAACGCGCTGATCGACGCCGAGCAGAACATCAACGACCGAGGCCGGGAAAGGGCCCGCCAGATGGGCCTCGGTGTGCACAGATTCCCCCGACTAGCTTTCTCTTCGAGTCCGGTGCATCGCTGCGTGGAGACCTGTGGCTGCATTTCCACCGGGCATGGAACGAAGGCTACGATCGAGGAGACGGAGGTATTGGGCATGCGGGCGCCCACCATGCTCCGGCCTAGGGACGCCTATGCTCTGATGCAGACGCTCGGACTCGAGCGGTTCATCGACGAATATGTTGCGGACAAACTGGACCCCAACGTGGTCATGCCCTGCCAGCGTGGGGCCCAACTGCTGTTCCATTTCGCGGAGCAGAGGATGAAGAGCACTGGCGCTGACCTCACCGTCCTGGTGTCCCATGACATGCTTCTGACGCCCGCCATGGTGAAGTACTTCGGTTTTGACATTCACAAGAACGGCCTGTGTCCCTTCCTGGACGGTATGGTCCTCTACCCTATGGACGATGGTTTCGAAGTGAGGCATGCGGATCGGGTGCTGCGGTTGGATCACGATTGCTTGCCGACGTGACAGGCCTCTCTTGCTCATACCCTATTCTGTGAATTCCTTGCGATACAGATCAAGGCGCCTCGGACGGACTACATGTAGTCCGTGGTATTTTCTTTCAGACGCATAATCATCCAGGTTATGGCGGTGTCCACTCGAAAGAAGATGGCTAGTGTGAGGGGTTCTGGTTCGGTTTCGCTCCCCTCCATCCTATCCTCACTGGGATTGCTGGAGAAACCCGACTTTCTAGATATGGATGACGAATGATTCTATCGTATCCATTGGGCGATCAGGGTCCTAAAATATGCTGGTTTCAAGGCTGTTGCCGGCTATGGCTTCCATCGCTACATAAACGGGCCATTCTCGCTCACATTGAGAGATGACCTGGAGGCTATCGATTGGGACATGGTGGCTTCCGCTGCCATAATCGATGACGCCAAATTGACCTCAGTGCGTGATGCGATCCAGAAGGGCGATGATTTCCTTTTGGCGCTATCCATTACGGTTGGTGTGGTCGACCGCAACCGAGGTATATCTAAAGAAGAGACGATATGGATGGTCGGTCAGATAAGGCCGGAATTCAAGTACGTGGCTGAGGAAGCCTATGATTTTGCTGAGGCGAGAATATGGTCGAAGTAATCCATCTTGATTCCAGCTTGCTGCGAGGACTGGTGGATCCAGATGATGATCCGGCCAATCGATCTGAAGCAAAGCGGCTGTTGAATTCATCTCCAGAGGCTAGATTCAGAATATCTATTCTGGCTGCGGGCGAGGTCATCGGAAAGATCGCCGAAACAAAAAGCGTCTCTTGCGGCGCTGGGGCGACAGCAGAATTGAGTCGACTATTCCGTAGACGAAGGCTCGATATGCGGGGGATCGGAAAAGGCTATGAGGCCATGGAACTAGCTGTCGAGTTGATGAAGAGCGATCCCCTGATCACTCCCGCCGACGCGCTTCTCGTGGCCATCGCCTCCAAGGATGATGAATGCGATGCCTTTGCGACACTGGACAATACAATCCTCGAGAGTAAGGTTCTCGAGAGGCAAGCCACTTCGTATCGGGTAAGGGTGCTGGACGCTCGGATGCCGCGGCGAAGGAAGTATGCATCTTCCTTTGGGAAAGAAGTGAACATGTTCTTGAACCACGGATCCATGAGGATCGATAGTTGACAAGATGTCTGGGCGCTCATGCTACAGTTTTGTTCACGGCACATGATTCCTGCCCATTGAGAATGACCGCATGTAGCCATTATCTAGGCGCTCAGCAATCGGTGACCTGATGGCAGAGGCCGACAACGATCTTGCCAAGGTCCGCTCCCGGGTCAAGGGCGACTGCTCCGGTTGTCCGCGCAACAGCGGTAAACTGGCGGTCATGTTCGCGCGAGCGCCTGACTCGGCCAAGAAGATCCGCGTGGTCGTGATCTCCCAGGAACCGGTGCCCTCGCTGCGCGAGAAGGGCGAAGACCTGGAACCGTATCTCATCAACCTCTGCAGGATGGCGAAGCCTGGCTCCCCGAATTTCGAGGAGAGCAAGGTCGCCATGCCGATCTCCAAGCTGGTGAGCGTGTTCGGCAACTTCGATCCAAGCAAGGACGCCGTCTACTGGACGCATGCGCTGAAATGCATGCCTGCGGAGGAAAAGAGCGTCAACAAGGACTGGCGCAAGTCCGCCAAAGCTTGTGTGGAACATCTCAAGGCCGAGCTGGAATCGCTCGGTCAGGACGAGATCAACATCGTGGTGGTAGGTAAGTTCGCCACCGAGATGGTCTTCCACCTGTTCCGCGGCGACGACATCGACCCCGACATAAGCATCAGCGAGGTCATGCAGTCCAACGATCTGCCGATGCAGCTGACCATGAGGTACAAGTCCGGCCGCACACAGAAGGCGAAGTTGTTCCTGCTTACGAACCCCGGAAAGGACGTCTGCACGGTGCAGCGCAAGGGCGGCAAGTTGACCGTGGACGAGCTGCAGGAACTGCAGATGGTCAAGCTGCGCGACATTGTCGCCGGAAAGAAGTGATCTAGAAGGCGCTCTCGCACTTCTGCTTGTGCTTGCGGCACAGCTCGAAGATGTCGTGCTCATTGACCTTGGGGTGGTTCCAGTCGAACTCGCCTGCCGGTGCCAGCCTCGCTTCGATGCCCGGCCTCGGCCGATACCGGTCGACCATGACCCGCTTGCATCCGCGCACGGCCGCTTCGGCCAGCAGTTCGTCCGCCTCTTTGAGCGTGAGGAATGGGAGCAGCGGACCGAGCAGCATGAAGGTGTTGATGCCCGCTTCCTTGCAGCGACGCAACGCCTCCAGTCTCCGCAGCGGAGATGCGGCGTACGGCTCGACCTTCGCCGCGATATCGGCGTCCAGGCAGGTGATGCTGATGCCGACCTCGGAACGAGGTAACGGCGCCAGCAGGTCGATATCTCGGATAATGAGGTCCGACTTGGTGAGCGCGCTGACCGGGGCGCCTACTGCAGCTATTTCCATGAGGCACTTCCTCGTCAACGAGAGCGTCGCCTCCAGTGGCTGCCATGGATCGGTGACTGTGCCCAAGCCGATCATGCCCTTCTTGACGGGAAGCTCCTTGGCCAGCAGCTCGGGCAGGTTAGCGCGGTAGCCGACCTCGCATCCCCACTTCAGCGGGTCCTTCTTGGTCGTGTACGGAGCATAGCAATAGACGCAGTCGTGCTCGCAGCCGACGTAGGGATTGAGCGCCCAGAGGAGACCTGGCAATCGCGACGGAGACAACGCCACATTGGCCTTGACCTCTTTGGCCTGGACGCGCGGCATAGGCGTGTCGTCCAGGGTGGACTGCAGCAATATCGCATGAAAATCATTCATAGTCTTCGATCCTCCTCTGCCTCAGGTAATCCTTCAGGATGCCGCTGGTGGATATCCACCTTCCTATGGGGATCTCCATGCGCCCCTGCACATGCTCCAACGCCTGGTTCAGATTGTTGAACTTGGTCGGCTGCTGCTTCAACGCCATGCGCACGTTCTCGCGCACGTTCCACACGCCGACCGGCATGATATAGCCTGGGTGCGCCTCGCGGAAGATGACGGCGCCGGCCTGCCTTCTCTCGGCCAGTAGCACTTCGTTCACAGCCATGCGCGAAGCGTAGTAACAGCCGCCGATCTCCGCGTACTCCTTCCGACCGTCGAAGAACTCATGCGAGGAGATGATCTCGATCTGCTGTCCGGTGGGGTTCCACACCGTATTAGGATACCACGCTTCGATCAGCTCGAACCGCCACGACGTGGGCAGGAACATGACGCACCAGCGGTTGTCCAGTTGGTCCCAATCGTAGATGCGGAACTCATTGATGAGCGGGTACGTCTTTGTCTGCTTCAGCATATTCTTGCCGATGATGTCATCGACGGCGGTGATCGACCACCGCGTAGGCACCAGACGGCGGTTCTTGTTGATGCCGAAGGCCCCGACGCTGAACGCCTTCTGGATGGCGGAGACCATGACGCCGTTCTTATGCAGACCGGTGACGGCGTCCACTGCCTTCAGGTCCGTGTCGTAATACGCCTTCTCCACCTTGTGATCGTACTTGGGATTGCTGATGTCGAACTTCTCCAGCTTCGCCGACGGACCGAACGGTTGGATCTCATCGTCCAGCACGATCTTGCCGCCCGGTCTCTTGGTGAACTTCGCCTCGAGGTCCAATGACTCCTTGGACAAGGCTATGTCGACCGTATGGTCCATCATCTTCCCGGAGGTTTGGAATTCTTTGACATCGACGCTGAACTTGCCGCGCACCAGCTGCATGCGGAAATCGACGATGTCCTCGATGCTCTTACCCATCCACAGCTCGGGCGTGTCCATGATGAACGTGTCCCCTAGCGTCGGCGGCACCAGCGGACCGACCTCCACCTTCGGATACCCATACCGGCCGACGAAGACGCCTGGAGGGGAGGAGCCCGCGAGGTCCAAGGCATCGATGAGCTTCACCGTCTTGGAGCGGGAATAGAATTTGACCATTAGGGGGCAGCGCTCCTTGCCGCACAGCATCTTGCTGCCCTTGCAGATGTGACACAGGCTGTGAGAGTTCGAGGGCGCCGCCTCGGTCTTGAAGAGATCGCGCGGCTGAGCAGGCTGGGAATATCCTGGTACGCCCATGGATGCCGTTCCATTCCGTCTGCAGCTATTTGAGGGTTGCCGGGGGGTGCCCGGAAGGAGTGTGGGACCTGGAGTTTGGAGTCGATGGTTCGTACTGGCGCAGATGCTCATTGTCACCCCGGTCATTCTCAGGAAAGTGTTTATCTATGCCGAGGTTGTAAAGTAGAATCGAGCATGACGAGCGAGACCAGCAGCGAGAGCAACTCCACCCAGGCGGAGATGCACCACATCCGCGGCTACCGCCTTTTCGAGAGGGGCGACTTCAATGCCGCCATAGAAGAGTTCACCCAGGCCATAGCCTGCGATCCGCACCTGGAGAAGGCCTATTACAATCGCGCTTTGGCCTACGCTATGAAGGAGGACTTCCCCAGCACCGAGGCGGACATCGCCATGGTGCTGAGCCTCAATCCCAATTTCCCGTCGGCCCACGTCATTCTCGGCCTTGCGTATGAGTGCCAGAACCGCAACGGCGAAGCGCTGGACCAATACGTTTGCGAACTTTCCAACGACCCTGGGGAGGAAGAGACGATCGCCCGGATCGACAACCTGCTGGTCAAGATCCGCAACCAGGTCGGCGAGATGCGCCGGGTCGAAGGCAAGGCGCCGCGCCGCGGCCGCGTCCAGGTCGGCATCACCTTCGAGGAGAACGAGAAGGAGAGGGCGGTACCGGTCGTCAGCGAGACGGACGCCGACGACAAGAAATTGGAAGATGTGGCGCTGCCGGAAGAGGCGGACCATTACTTCAGGCGCCTGATCAGCATCATGCGCAACAAGAAGCTAGCTAAGTCCTGCGGCCTCAAACCGCCGGTCGGTGTGCTCCTTTCCGGAGGCTACGGCGTCGGCAAGACGGAGGCGGCGCACTGCATTGCGGGCGAATTGAAGTGGAATCTGATCGAGCTGCACTTCGCCGGCATCGCCTCCAAGTGGGCGGGGCAGAGCGAGAACAACCTGCAGAGAGCGTTCGACCTCATTTTTGAGGAAGGCTATCTACCGGCGGTCATCCTGGTGGACGAGGCGGAGAGCTTCACCCGCGCCAAGACGCACAACTCCACGCACCACGACACCAGCTTCGTCAACACCTTCATCGACGCGCTCAACAAGATGAAGAAGGAGACTGGACGGACGGACTTCTTCCTCATCGCCACCACCAATTGCGCTGAACTGATCGAAGGTGCGCTCATCCGGCC
>CAZCNG010000107.1:0-7332 GCA_964500045.1 uncultured Methanomassiliicoccaceae archaeon | reverse complement strand
GCATTGATGTACTGGTACGCCCTCAAACGGGATTACTGGATATTCGAATACCTGGCGGTATCGAAGGTCATGAAGACCAGCAGGGCGCGATATGGCATGGCCTATTTGCACACCGAGACCGACGATAACGATGTTACCTATTTCCTCAACTACAACCTGGAATGCATGGAGAAAGCGCTGGCGGCCTTCGAGAGCTACGTCGCCAGGAAGCGGCGCGAGCAGACCGGGGTGCTGGAGATCGTCGAAGTCCACAAGGAGCTTCACCTGCGCCAGGCAGAGATATTGGATGACCTCGTCAAGCACAGGGGAGAGCCATTCAGCGTCGCCGCGGTGGCATCGAAGTACGACGTGGTTCTGCAGACGGCCAGAACGGATCTTCATAGGCTAGCGGACCTGGATCTGATAGAGAAGAAGGATGTGGGAAATAAGGCATATTTCGTGTATCGCGGGAAGAATCGATGATGGAATATGGTCAGTCCTTGAACGCCGGACCGAAGACGCCGGTGACTTTGTTATCTTTCATAGAAACACAGTAAGCGAAGCCCGACCAGCCAAGCTCCATTTCCACCTTGTGCGTGTATTTCTTGCCAATGTACTTCTTGCGCGCCTCCTCCAGGGTCAGCTTCGGCAGATCTTTTGGGCCCATCGGGAAGAAATTGACCGTTCCATCAAATGAACCTATCTCGCAGATGTAGCATTTAACGTCGAGATCGTCGTCGCAGTTCTCCTCGACCTCCGTCGTGCCACCCCTTTGCGGCGGGGCGGTACTTGCGCTCACCTCCCCCCCGTCAAGCCCTTAATACGCTCGAAGGGAAGCATGAGCCGGTGAGAAAGCATGGAGATGACAGCCATCGAGACCGCCTCCGAACTTCCCATGGACTTCGGCATGGCGGAAGGCCGGGTGAGGACGCTCATACCGCCGATCGACGCCTTCCTGGGCGGCCTGCGGCCGGGCGAGCTGTCACTGATCGACAGCTCCGACCGCCTGGTCTTCCACCTGGTCAACATGATCAACGTCAGCGCCGTTCGGGAAGGGTTGCGCGTCGCCTGGGTAGATGGAGGCAACTCCGCCAATCCGTATGAGCTGACCGGCATCTGCAAGCGCCTGCGCGTGCGGCCGGAGCATGCCCTGGAGGAGATCGTTGTGGCCCGCGCGTTCACCGCCTACCAGATGTCCGCGCTGGTGGAGGACATGCTGCCGCAGCAACTGGAGGAGCCGGGCGTGGTGGTCGTCTCCTGCTTCGCCGACCTGTACCAGGACGTGGACATGGCCTGGTCGGAGGCGGAGCAGTTGATGAAACGAGGCTTCGCCAAGCTGAGAGAGCTCGCGGCGCAGGGCCACGTCGTCCTCGTCACCAACTACGGGCCGGAGAAACTGCTCGCCCGCAAAGGCCTCCGGGACATGGCCTACGGCGCCGCGGACACGCTGTTGAAGATAGAGGCCCGCGGGCCGACCGCACGCCTCCTGCTGCCGCGCGAGGGCCGCGGCATGCAATATCGGCCGGTAGCGCCGGCGCAGACCACATTAGACGAGTTTGGGAGGTATTGACGTGGGACGGACCGTACCGACCTATCGCATGTCCGCCGAGGGCACGCTCTCCTCGTGGTCCGACTTCCGCCGCGCCCTGGGCAAGGAGGACCGCGAGGCGTTCGACGCCATGACCGATCGCGTGCGCAAGCATTCGTCGGCGGCCAGCTACGCCGCCTTCCTCGATCCGCTGGAAGGCGTGCTGCTCTCCATCCTGCTGGAGCAGGAGAAGGAACTGCGCGCGCTGAGGAGGGAACATGAGAGGTTGGATCCTTGACTGCTACCCGGACGAGGAGAACGACTCCATAGTAATCTGGCTGCGGCAAGGCAAGGGCACCAAGCGCATCGAGGAGAAGTATCGGCCCTCGTTCTACGCCTGGGCCGACGAGGCGCACTGGGACCACCTGCTGGCTTCGTTGGACATGGGTAACGTCGAGCATACGGTCGAGAAGAAGAGCCTGTGGCTCGGCGAGGCGGAAAGGGACGTGGTCCGCATCTTCCCGCGCCATTTCTCCGACCTGATGCCGCTCGCCAAGTCGGTCGACCGCTGGGGCCGCTACCGCGACCACCGCCTCTTCAACGTGGACATGAGGATGGACATGCGCTTCCTCCTCTCCCACGGTATCTTTCCCATGGGACTGCTGGAGACGGATCCATGGAAGAATCTTGATTCGCCGTTCCGCATCGATTATCCACTGCCCGATCTGAAGATGTTGCACCTGGAGGCGGACATCGACGCCCCGCAGGGGATACCGACCATGCAGGATCGCCTACGTTCCGTTACACTGGACAAGGACACGGTGGACGGGGCGGAGGACGAGATCCTCGAAGGATTGAGGGAACTGGTACGCCAACGCGACCCGGACATCATCCACACTGAGGGCGGGGATGGATTCCTGTTGCCGTACCTGCAGGCGCGGGCCGAGCTGAACGGCGTCGATCTAGTGCTCGGACGAGAAGGTGGAATGCGCAAGGGCCGTGGCAAGAGCTACTTCACCTACGGGCGCATCGTGCACAAGCCGACGCCGCACCGCCTCAAAGGCAGGGTGCACATCGACGCCAACGCGGCCTTCATCTTCTCGGAAGGCGGCCTGCACGGCATCATCGACCTGGCGCGCATGGGCTGCATCCCGCTGCAGGAGATGTCACGCCTCTCTCCGGGAACCGCGATCAGCAGCATGCAGATGACCGAGGCCATGCGACAGGGCACGCTGATCATGTGGAAGAAGAACCTGCCGGAGGGGTTCAAGACCGCCGCGCATCTCGTGGCCTCGGACCGCGGCGGGTTCATCTACGACCCGAAGCCAGGCATCTATGGGCACGTGGCCGAGGTGGACTTCGCGTCCCTCTATCCGAGCATCATGGTGGTGCACAACATCTCGCCGGAGACGTTGCTGTGCTCCTGCTGCCCGGACTCGCGCCGCCGCGTGCCGGAGCTGAATTACTGGACCTGCGAAAAGCGGGAGGGGTTGCTGCCCATCGTGCTGCGGCCGATAATCCAGCGGCGCCTGGCGCTGAAGCGGCTGGCCAAGGCGGGGGCGCGCCACAAGGACGTGTATACGGCCAGAGCGAAGGCGCTCAAGTGGTTGCTAGTTACCTGCTTCGGCTATACTGGCTACAAGAACGCGCGCTTCGGCCGCATCGAATGCCACGAGGCGATCAACGCCTACGGCCGGGAGATCCTGCTGCAAGCGTCGGAGATCGCCGAACGCCGGGGATTCCACATCATCCACGGCATCGTCGACTCGCTCTGGCTGCAGGGTAACGGGGACGCGAACGCGCTGTGCCGCGACATCTCCGCGCGGGTCTCGATACCGCTCATGCTGGAGGGCATCTACGACTGGATCGTCTTCCTGCCCAACGTGACCAACGGGGCGGGGGCGCTGAACCGTTACTACGGCTCCTTCACCAAAGGAGAGGCCAAGGTGCGCGGCATCGCGCTGCGCCGTTCCGACACGCCAGAGTTCATGCGAGAGCTGCAGCGAGCGATGCTTGGGCGCCTCTGTCAATGCAAAGACCCGGAATCGTTCGTGGAGGCGCTGCCGCAGGTGGTGGACATCGCCCTAGGCTACGTGGGAATAATACTCGACGGAGCAGCGAAGACGGATGATCTCATGCTCACCAAACGCGTGTCGAGGCCGTTGGCCGAATACCGGCAGAAGAATGAATCCTACGCCGCGCTGACGCAGATGCACGAGCTCGGCTTCGAACTGGCGCCGGGGCAGAAAGTCAGGTATCTCGCCTGCGAAGATGCCGACCGCGTAAAGGTGGAGGATTTCATCGACGGCTCGGAAGTGTACGACCGCTCCCGCTATGCGGACCTGGCGTTGCGTGCCGCGAGCGAAATGATCTCCCCCTTCGGCTATGACCTGGACGAGATGCGCAACATCATGGGAAAAGCAGCAGGAGGGCTATGGACCAAGGCAAGCTCGCGGCCTCGATTCCGCGCAGCAGGCGGGGAGCAGGCAGCCCTGTGCGTACCCCCCATATGACCACACCCTCGTTGTCCAGGGCATCGAGGAGAAGGTGGCCGGCGCAGACCACCAGGAACGGCAGCAGCAGAGGCAATAGAATGCTGGCAACGCAGAACAGGACCAGTGCTTCGATGCGGTGAAGATGTCTGGCGCCGAGAATGGACATATCGAAGTCCATCGCCACACACAGCAGCACCGCCGGCATCGCCTCGACGACACTGCCTCCGCAAGCCAACGGCAATAGGCCAACCGTCCCGAGGGCAAAGCTAGCATGGAACAATGGCGAGCTCAGGGGAACGCCCCCAGCGCATCCAGATATCCTCCTTGCGCGTCGACGAGCGCCAGCAGGATCGGCAGCAGCAGGCAGCCGGTCAGATGCACTCTGCCGATCCCCAGGGCAGGAGGCAATAGACCTACGATGGTGCACACTGCGAGCAGAAGCAATCCCGGTAGACCGCACATCACCGCCACGAGGACGATGGTGAAGGCGAGGATCGACCAATTGACCCCCCTCATGTCGGTGCCGCTCACCAGCCGCGCGAACTTCTCGCCGAGCCGCATGGTGATCCAGAAGCCGAGAAAGGTCGCCAGCAGCGCCGATGCCAGGAGCACCGCCATTGGAAACGATCCGATCTGCGCCGATCGCGATAGCAGCGCCGGCCCCATCACTTGCTGCACGACGATCAGCGAGCCGGTGCCACCGGTACCGCTGACCAGCAGGCCGAGCACCGCCACCATGGTGGCCGCGGTGCCGACCGAGGAGACCATGGCGATGAACTCCAGCTCCTCGCCGCGGCGACGGGACAGCATGCCGCCCACGGTGGCACCGGAGGTGGACGTCATACCGGGAATGAGCGCCGCCAACGCACCGGCCGCGAATCCCTCGGCCGACGGGCGAAAAGGAATGTCCACCTGCGCCGACGGCACCTGCTCCGGCACCTGACCCAATTTCAAAGATTCGATCATGGCGGGCATTCCGAAAAGACCGGTCAGCAGCGGCAACAACAGACTGCTGCCGATACCATCGAAGACGCCGATGGGCGGAGGTCTCCCTTCCATGGCCACGAGCCCCAGGCCGCCGGAAAGGAACAACAACGCTGCGGCCACCGCCTTCCCGCTCCAGCGCCGCTGCCGCAGACGCCAAACGCCATGCACCTCGAGAAGGCCGGTCATCTTGCTACCCAAGAGGCGGAACTCGCTGCGACCACAGCGCAGCCAGCTCCGCCCCCATCTCCTGGAGACGGTACCGACGAGGTGAGCTTCAGATCCAGGGAAGGGGCGTATCGTGCAGGGGCGGATAGCCACCGCCAGCGCCACGGAACCTTTCCGGACATCTACGACCGGACGCAGTTGCGGCGAGTCCCGCTCTGCCAGCAGCAAGAGCAGGATGAGGAGGAGCATGAGCCAAGGCATCAAAGGCGACATACGCCGGTCCAGGCCACCCGGTCCCAGCAAGAGCAGCAACGGCACCGCCAGTAGAAGGCCCAGTAGCGCACCGACAAGACTGCCGCGGCAGGCGGCGGCGACTGCGCGCAGCCCTTCGCCAGCAAGGAGAAGGCGATGACCAGGTAGCACAGAGGTGCACGACTCCTCGTCCGGAGCCCCTAGGAAGATGGATGGGAGGAAGTCCGCAAAGGAATGCACCACCGTGGCGGCGATGATCACGCAGGCAAGCACGAGCGGCGCCCATTCCGGTGCCGTCCCGAGAAAGGAGCAGATCCCTCCCAGCAAAGGCAGCAGGGCGGGCGACGCCAGCAGGAGAAAGAGGGCGAGGGTGTTGACGTGGATGCCTGGCGCCACGCCGGATAGCGTTCCCAGAGCGCAGCCAAGGAGGGTGAAGAGGAGGCATAGGAGCAGCAGCGCCAGGTCCACCAACGCTCAACGCCGTCCGCAGTGGTTCAGCGCTGCCACTGCATGCACACTTACGGTCGGCGGCGGTTAAGCTTTATTGATTCGATGTCGATGAGGTCGATATGCCCGCTGTGGTGGTGGCCAGGGATCTCCGCAAGAACTTCGATGAGATCAAGGCGGTGGATGGCATCGAGTTCACCATCGAGCAGGGCGAGTGCTTCGGCTTCCTCGGTCCGAACGGCGCCGGCAAGAGCACCACCATGCGCATGATATTCTGCGCTTCGCCCATCACATCCGGCGAACTGAGGGTGCTGGACATGGACGTCAGCACGCGACAGCGTGAGATCAAGAGGTCGATCGGGGTAGCACCGCAGGAAGATAATCTGGACCCCGACTTCACGACCAAGAAGAACCTCATGGTCTATGCGCGCTACTTCGGCATGGAGAAGGAGGCCGCCTCCAAAAAGGCGGACGAACTGCTGGAATTTATGCAGCTGAGCGAGAAGAAGGAGGCGCGCATCGACGAACTGTCCGGTGGCATGAAGCGGCGCCTCATCATCGCCCGGGCCTTGATGAACGACCCACGCCTGCTCATCCTCGACGAACCGACGACGGGACTGGACCCGCAGGCGCGTCACCTGATCTGGGAACGCATCCGCGAGCTGAAAACAAAGGGCGTCACGGTCATCCTGTCCACGCACTACATGGACGAGGCGGAACGGCTCTGCGATAGACTGGTGATCATGGAGAAGGGGCAGATCATGGTCGAGGGGCGGCCCTACGAGCTGATCGCAAAGTTCATCGAGGGCGGCATCGTCGAAATCGAGTCGATCAGCAAGGAGGTGGAGGACTACCTGCTCAGCAGCGGGCACCGCTACGAGACGCAGCCGGACCGATACCTGGTGTTCACCGACAAGGGCGATGAGCTGGTGGCGGAGCTGAATAAGAGGTTCCGCATCCCCCGCCTCTATGTGCGCAGGCCGACGCTCGAGGACGTCTTCCTCAAACTGACCGGAAGGAGGCTGCTGGAATGAGCTTGCTGCGCAACATCAGCTGGAGGACGATATCCGTCTGGAAGCGGGACCGCGATGTGTTCTTCACGACGTGGAAGACCAACTTCCTGCCCCCGTTCCTGGAGCCGATCCTCTACCTGATCGCCATGGGCTTCGGCTTCGGCGTCATGATCGGCACCATCTCCTACAAGGGCGATATGATCAGCTACGCCAAGTTCCTGGCGCCGGGACTGGTCGCCATCAGCATCATGTACGGCGCGTTCTTCGAATGCACCTACGGTTCTTTCGTGCGCATGCATTACCAGAAGACGTTCGACGCCATGATCGCCACGCCGCTGAGCATCGAGGAGGTCATCAGCGCGGAGATATTGTGGGGTGCGACGAAATCCTTCATCAACGGCTCCATCGTGCTGCTGGTCATCTTCGCCTTCGGCCTCGTTTCCTTCCCCGGCTTCATCTTCGTGCC
>CAZCNG010000106.1:0-7609 GCA_964500045.1 uncultured Methanomassiliicoccaceae archaeon | reverse complement strand
AACAACAAATATATATCAGGTGATAACTTTAGGTTGCCCGTCTATGCTCAGGGAGTGATTGATTGCAACCAGGACAGATGGCGTATGACAGGGCGATCACGGTTTTCTCGCCCGATGGCAGATTATTCCAGGTAGAGTACGCCCGCGAGGCGGTGAAGAGGGGTACGACCACAGTCGGCCTGAAGTTCAAGGATGGCGTGGTCCTCATCGTTGACAAGAGGATCGCCAGCAGGCTCATGGAGCCGAAGTCCATCGAGAAGATCTTCCAGATCGACCAGCACATCGGTTGTGCTACCTCCGGTCTCGTGGCCGACGCACGCATCCTGGTCGACCAGGCTCGCGTTATCGCTCAGGTGAACAAGATCACCTACGATGAGAAGATGAGCGTCGAAGACCTCGTAAAGAGGATCTGCGACTACAAGCAGAACTACACCCAGTACGGCGGTGTAAGGCCCTTCGGTACCGCACTCCTGGTCGCTGGATGCGACGAGGCGGGCGAACACCTCTTTGAGACGGACCCGAGCGGCGCGCTCGTTTCCTACAAGGCAGGCAGCATCGGAGCCGGCCGCAACGCGGTCATGGAGGTCTTCGAGGAACAGTACCAGGAGGGCATGGAGATGGAGGATGCAGCCATCCTCGGTCTGAAGGCCCTCAAGAAGGCCACTGAAGAAGAGAAGCTGAACCCCAAGGCAGTGGAGATCGGAGTGGTACGCCGCACCGAGAGCTTCCGCCGCCTGACCGAAGATGAGGTCGATAAACTCATCCAGAAGGTCAACTCCGCGTAAGTCGTGGTCAAAATGGTCGACCTAGAGGATGCGATTGTCGCCCGCTTCGAGTCGCATGGCGAAACCTTCGAGATTCTGATCGATACGAAGATCGTCAACCAGCTCAAGGAGGGAAAGGACGTCGACCTCTTCGACCACATGGTCGTCGACGAGATCTTCAAGAATGCGCACAAGGGCACGCGCGCCGCCGAGGACAAGCTGAAGGAGGTCTTCGGCACCACCGACGTTGGCGAGATCGCCAAGGTCATAATCCTCAAGGGAGAGGTACAGCTCACCGCACAGCAACGCAAGGAGATGCTGGAGAACAAGCGGCGCCGCATCATCACCTACATCGCCCAGAATGCCATCAACCCCCAGACGGGAGGGCCGCACACCGCTCAGCGCATCGAGATGGCCATGGATGAAGCCAAGGTCCATATCGACCCATTCAAGTCAGTGGAAGTGCAGGTAAAAGATGTGCTGGACAAGCTGCGCCCGCTTATCCCCATCCGTTTCGAGAAGATCCGCATCGCCGTGAAACTCAGCGCCGACGAATACGGCCGTTGCTACGAGGACCTCATCCATTACGGGAAGATAACTAAGGATGAGTGGCAGAAGAACGGGGACTGGATCGGTGTAGTGGAGATCCCCGCGGGCATGCGCGATGACCTTTACGGCCGCCTCAACGAGCGGACCAAGGGCAATGCCCAGGTGAAGCAGCTCAAAGGTTGAGTCATGTGCTTCAGGCATCAGATTCCTAGGGAAAGTGATATGGTATGAACAGGGAGAATGGAAATCCTAGCAGAGAGATAGTTCTGCCCGGCGACCTTCTGGACAGCGGTCGCTTGAAGGCCGGGGCCGGGGCCTATACCCATGAAGGTAAGGTCTACGCCGCCCAGCTGGGCATCAAGAGTGTCAAGTCCAACTTCGTGAACGTCATTCCGCTGGGCGGGAGGTACATACCTTCCCCCGGGGACAGCATCATCGGCAAGGTAGTGGACATCGGGCCTTCCAACTGGCTCATCGACATCAATTCCCCCTACCCAGCGCCTTTGCATGTCAATGAGGTGCCGTGGAGGGTTGAATTCGGCGACACCTCGAAGTACCTCGGCGTCGGCGACACCATACTGGCCAAGGTCCTGATGGTCGACGAGACGAAGAGGGTGCAGGTCACCATGAAGGAACAGGGCCTGCGCAAGCTGCAGGGCGGCCAGGTCATCGAAGTTTCTCACAGCAAGGTGCCGCGCGTCATAGGCAAGGGCGGCTCCATGATCCAGATGATCAAGGGCTACACCAACTGCCGCATCTTCATAGGGCAGAACGGTCGCATCTGGATAGACGGCGAGATCGACAGCATGGTCTACGCCATCCGCGCCATCCGCATGATCGACGAGTGCGCGCAGCAGAGCCATCTCACCGAGATGGTCAAGGAATACCTGGAATCGCTCCCGAAACCAACAGTTGCTTAAGGTGATGAAATATGGGTGGAAATTCTAACATGAAGTTGATAGATGACAACGGCATCAGGATCGACGGCCGCAAGGTCGACGAGCTGAGGCCCATCAAGATCGAGGCCGGGGTGCTCAAGAGCGCCGATGGCTCCGCCTACGTCGAGATCGGAAAGAACAAGGTGCTCGCCGCCGTGTATGGCCCAAGGGAGTGCCACCCGCGCCACATGCAGAACCCGGCGAAGGCGATCGTACAGTGCAAGTACAATATGATCTCCTTCTCCGTGTCCGACCGCAAGAGGCCAGGACCGGACCGCCGCTCCGTGGAGATATCTAAGATCATCTCCGAGGCGCTCGAGTATGTCGTTTTCACGGAAAACTTCCCGCGCACCTCCGTGGACGTATACATAGAGGTACTGCAGGCCAACGCCGGCACCAGGTGTGCTGGACTGACCGCCGCCTCCGTCGCTCTGGCTGACGCGGGCATCCCGATGCGCGACCTCATCCCGGCCATTGCCGTGGGCAAGGTCAATGACCAGGTCGTTCTCGACCTCAACAAGGAGGAGGACAACTTCGGACAGGCAGATGTGCCGATGGCCATGCTGCCCCGCACCGGCGAAGTGCTCCTGCTCCAGATGGACGGACACATGACCCGCGATGAGTTCAACCGGGCCATCGAGATGGGCAAGGGCGCCTGCGAGCAGATCTACGAGATGCAGAAGGCCGCCCTGCGCAACCGGTACAAGGTCGAGCCTGGTGCCGACGACGCAGACACGGAGGGCTGAACATGGCCAGATCTATTGTTTCCGAGATCAAGAGGGATCACATCCACAAGATGCTCGCCAAGGGCCGCCGCATCGACGCGCGCGCCTGGGACGAGTACCGCCCCATCAGCATCCAGACCAATGTCAGCGAGACCGCTGAGGGCAGCGCCCGCGTGAAGCTGGGCAACACCGAGATCATTGCCGGTGTGAAGATGCTGGTCGGATCTCCCTTCGCCGACACCCCAGACCGGGGCGTCCTGAGCACTAACGCTGAATTGATCCCCATGGCTTCGCCGAGCTTCGAGTCCGGACCCCCGGACGAGAACGCCATCGAATTGGCCAGGGTCGTCGACCGCGGCATCCGCGAGTCGCACATGGTCGATCTGGAGAAGCTGTGCATCGAGCCCGGCAAGGAAGTATGGATCAACTTCGTGGACATCTACGTCCTCGACTTTGACGGCAACCTGTTCGATGCTTGCTTCCTCGGCGCGGTCGCTGCACTGAAGTCGGCGATCGTTCCAGCCAAGGCTGCTGGCAAGGGCGAGAACTACCCCATGCCGATCAAGCACACCCCCATATCGTGCACGTCTGTGCAGATAGAAAACTCTATATTATTCGACCCGACTCTCGACGAAGAAAAAGTGGCCGCAACGCGCCTGACCGTCACCACCGACGAGAATGGCGATCTGAGGGCAATGCAGAAGGGCCTTACGGGCGCCATGACCCTCGATCAGGTGAAGAACGTCATAGACGCCTCGGAGCGGTTGGCCAGGGATCTGAGGAAGTTGGTCGGTTAGGTGATTTAAATGTCCAGAGGAACAGAAAAGGCAGGCAGCGCCGGAAGATTCGGCGCTAGATACGGTGTCGTGGTCAGGAAGCTGACCCGTGATATTGAGAAGATCCAGAAGTCCAAGCACGAGTGCCCCCAGTGCCACCACGCTTCCGTGAAGCGCGAGTCGTCGGGCATCTGGGAGTGCAGGCACTGCGGCAACAAGTTCGCCGCCATGGCCTACGCCCCCACCCGGAGGAAGATCACCTCCAAGGAGCAGGAACTCGCGGAGAAGAAGAAGGCGACCGAGGGACCTTCGAATGTCGTATAAATGTGCCGTTTGCAACACCCAGGTGTCAGACATCAACCAGATGGGCAAGCAGTGCGAGAAGTGCGGCTCCAAGATCTTTTACAAGGTCCGTCCGAGCCAGCCGAAGCTCATCAAGGGCAGATGAAATGCACACCGCGACCTTGCGCCTAGGCGGCGCGGGCGCGGAGACCCTCCTCCGCTCCATCTCCCCCGAGGCGGGGAGGGAGATCCCACGCAGCCGGGTGCATGGGCAGATGGAAGAGGGAGAGCTCGTCCTGAGAGTAGAGGCAGATGACCTCGCCGCCCTCAGGGCAGCACTAAATTCTTACATCCGATGGATGATTGTCGCAGAAGACATGAGCAAGATGGCAGGTGGCCAGAATGGATGAGATCAGCCCCAAGTTGCAGAATCAGATCGCGCAGTTCCAGCAGGTGCAGCAGCAGCTGCAGCAGATCATGAGCCAGAAGTACCGCATGGAAGCGCAGATGCGAGAGATGGAGATGACCACGGAAGAGCTGAAGAAGGCCGCCGCGGACGCCCCGGTCTACAAGAACGTGGGCAGCCTCATGGTCATGGTGAAGGACAAGGAAGCGCTCCTCCACGAGATCGAGGACGACAAGGAAACGACCGAAGTTCGCGTCAAGTCCCTCGACCGCCAGGAGAAGATGCTCAAGGACAAGTACCAGGTCATGCAGGAACAGATCTCCCGCGCCCTCGGTAACGCGCCCGCTGCGGCGGACGAAGAGAACTGAAACCCCTTTCCCATCGGTTTTTCTCATGATCGACGAGGCAGCCCTCGCTTTACTGCTCCCGCGCATGGGAGGGCGCAAGGCGCTCGTGGTGCACGGCAACGCGGACCCGGACGCGCTGGGCAGCGCCTTCGCGCTGCAGCAGGCGTTCCCGGAAGCGGACATCATAGCGCCCGGCGGATTGGACCGCATCGCCAAGATCATGGCCGTGAAGCTCAACATCGCCGTGCTGGAGACCGCCGATGTCAGCGGCTACGATCTCCTGCTGGCCGTGGACACTTCATCTCCCGATCAAATTGGTGCATTCTATCAGCCCGGGCCCTGGGCGGTCATCGACCACCATGCGCGCACCGACCGCTGGGGCGATGCGATCCAAGTGATCGACGACAAGCGCAAATCCTGCGCTGAAGTGGTGTTGGAGATCCTCGACGGCGTCGGCTTCCAGCCGGACCGGCGCGTCTGTTTGGCACTTTTGTCGGGCATGCTCACCGACACGGGCCACTTCCGCTACGCCAACGCCTCGGCGCTGCGCGCCTTTGCATCTCTCATAGAGAGGGGTGGGTTGGACATGGACGAGGTCATGAACCTCGCCGACGTGGAACAGGATACGTCCGAACGCGTCGCGCAGATGAAGGGCGCCCAACGCCTCAGATTCGAGAGGATCGGCGACGTCGTCGTGGCCGGTTCCATGGGCTCATCGTTCGAAGCATCGGTCTGCAAGACGCTCCTCAACATCGGCGCCGACATTTCGTTCGTCGTCAGCCAGCGGGACGAGCAGTTCCGCCTTAGTGCGCGTGCGCGGCCTGATATGGTGCGCGCCGGGCTGCACCTGGGCAAGATGGTCTCGGAGATCGGCGGCGAGACGTCGAGCGACGGCGGCGGCCACCCGGGTGCCGCGGGCATGATGGGCGTCGGAGACGCAGAAGCGATGCTCAACATCTGCATGCACAACGCGCTCAACTTCGCCCGCACGCTGAAGAAGCAGTGATCGCCCGCTTTCAGAACTTGCCGTTGCTGTTCTTCCACTCCGCCTTGGGCGGTATCGCCTGGATGACGTCCCAGTGCTCGGCGATCTTGCCGTTCTCGACGCGGAACAGGTCGTAGTACGCCGTCGGATGCGGACCTAGGCGTCCTTCGCTCATGGCCAGGACGAAATTGCCTTCGCCCATCACCAGACGCGCCTTCGTGTACACGATGCCCATGCCCTGCTTGGCCAGGTCGGACAGGCCGGCGATCAGCGAGGGAATGCCGTCGCCGATCAGCGGGTTATGCTGGATGTACTTGTTGCCATCGAAATACTTGCTTATCTGCGAATAGTCGCCATTGACCAGCACCTCGATGACGAAGCCACCCACGAGCTTCTTGTTCTCCAGCGTCTTGTCCAGATCGCGCACCTCGGTCGGACCGTCGAGCATCGAACGATCGCTGGGATTCAACGTGTCCGGCGTCACGGTCAGATTGTCCCAGTGCTCCACCGCTTGATCGCCTTCGAACCTCAGAACGTCGAAGCCGATCTTCGGTCCGAAGAAATCATAATCGGTATGGGTGAAGACGAAATCCCCGTCCTGGAAGGCGCGCACCGCGTTCACCTTGAACGGCACCGGCATGTTGAGCAGCTGCAGGAATCCGGCCCTGCCGTCGGCGGCGCCGAGGTTATGCTGCACGTACCTGGTGGCGGAGATGTAGCGCTCGGCGACCTTGGGGTCCTTGGCTTCGAACGATTTCAGCAATTCCACAGCAGCCTTCTTTCTGTCCATCGTTAACACCAGCGGTCATAGGAACTCGTGTCGGGGCATATATTACAGTGCCGGCGATGGAAGCGGTCGGACATGTGACTATTACTGCTAAAAGATGCTAAATTAGCAGATAGATTAATCATCATGCAGTTAAATGTTGTTTCCGTCTGAATCAAATGAAGATGCCTCAGCGACCACGTCCATATGCAGAGATCCTATGCAAGAAGCAACCCTCTCTTCAGGAGCTTATGCTAAGCAAGGAGACCACAGACCTAGTGAGGCGCTACAATGAAGAGTATCTTCATTGGGATGAGCTGAGGCGCAAGGACGCGACCATTGATGCCGAGTTGCTGTGGGCGCTCATGAAGATGGCCAGAGAGAGTCAGGCGAAGCATGTTCACTTCTCGGACATCGATTTTTCCTATGTTCTCACGGGCCACTCGCAGCAGATATTGCATCAGTTGGACAAGGGAACATCCGGCATCTCCATCGAGGGACGGAATGAGGGATCCAACCTGAAGAGATATGTGGCCAGTTCGCTGATGGAAGAGGCCATCGCCTCCAGCCATTTGGAAGGAGCCGTGACGACAAGCAAAGTGGCCAAGAAAATGCTCCGAGAGGGCCGGAAGCCTCGCGATCTGTCGGAGCAGATGATCATGAACGATTACCTCACGATGCAGCGGGTGAGCGCCATCCGAGATCGCCCGTTCACTATGGAGGTGGTCCTCGAATTGCATCGGATCATCACCCACGACACCCTCGATGATCCAATGGATGAAGGTCACTTCAGAAGCAATGACGAGGTCGTACTCGGAGACCCGCTGGAGGCAGGGAAGGTCTATTTCAGACCGCCGCCCCACGATAAGGTCCCCCAGCTGATGGAAGAATTGTGCGCGTTCGCCAATGACGAGAAGAGCGCAGAATTCCAGCATCCGCTTGTGAAGGCGATGATCATTCACTTCATGATCGGGTACATCCACGCCTTCGTCGACGGCAATGGCAGACTGGCGAGAGCATTGATGTACTGGTACGCCCTCAAACGGGATTACTGGATATTCGAATACCTGG
>CAZCNG010000105.1:0-7642 GCA_964500045.1 uncultured Methanomassiliicoccaceae archaeon | reverse complement strand
TGTCGCCGGTGACAAGGAAAACATCCTCCACCAATTCGAACTCCGCCACCCGCTCAGCGATGATGTCGGCGTCCTTGGTGTCAACCTTCAGGTTGATGATGGCCGTGATGTACTCTTCCGCATTGGTTTCTGGTTTGTGATTCTTGTTCTCGGGCATCGACCCTCACCCCGCGGGGCTAATGGGAGATGTTCCTCAGAGATAATGGTTAGGGTTTGCGAATGACGGCGTCTAGATCGCCGTCTCGAACTCGTCCCTGAGGTCCATGATGACCTGGTCCAGGACTTCCTCCAGGCTCGAAGCCTGGTATTCGCGCAGACCGCCGAGATCGCTCTGGACACGCGCGATGTAGGTACTGTTGTTCTTCACGAACTCAACATTGCACAAAGATTCTTCCATCTCGTTCACCTCGAGCCATCTATAGTAAAGACTATGCCGGCAATTGGCCGAATATGCGGTTCCGTATATATGGCTTTGCTATCCGCCGTATATATCTGGACAACCGTCTGGCAATCTACGGAGACGAGAGGCGCTTCACCATGAAAAGGGCGTCCTCGCCTGGGCCGAAGTAGCTGTCGATAACGCCCCGTTCCACGTATCCCAAGTTAAGATACAGAGTGCGCGCGGAGGAGTTGTCCATCCTGACCTCCAACGACATCAGCCTTGCGTTCGCGGCGACGGCCTCCTCTTCCAGACGTTGAGCGAGCGCCTTGCCCACCCCCTTGCCACGGGCGGACGGCAGCACGGCGATGGACAGGATGTGCGCCTCCTCCATGTGCGGGCCGAGGTACACCATGGCCGACCCCAGCGTTCCGCTCTCGTCCTCTGCCACAAAGGAACGGAAGAGCGAACTCGTCACCAACGCTTCCAAGAGTTCTGTGTCGAAGCGCTCCTGGGCGAAGCAATCCTCCTCGATGCGGAGAAGCTCCTCCATGTCCTCGTAGGTGGCGAGGCGGATCCTCATGACCCCGCAATGGCAACCGTCCTTAATCGTTGTTGCCTGCCGACGCGGGATTCAGCGCATCCCCGCGCTGCACCAATGCGACAAGGAGGTGCTCTGCTTGCCGTCATTGTGACGGGCGAGCGGGGAAAAGATGACGTCACGACGAATTGCGGTCTAGGAGGTCCAGCAGTCTTCTGGAGTCCCACTGGCTCCGATCGGACACTATGCTGGCAGGAAACGGCTGGAATGTCGTTTCCAGTGCCCTATCCAGTGCCGAAAGGGGATTAATAGTAGGTTGAAGATGGACAGAAGGCGATCGCATGGCTGCGCCTTCATTGATCGGCACTTTGGCGGCCGACCCCGTTTTGGAGGGGGAGGTCGAGATCAGAGGTTGGGTCTACCGCACCCGGAGCAGCGGCAAGATAGTCTTCACGGTCATCAGGGATTCCAGCGGTATCATGCAGGTGACCATAAAGAAGGGCAATCTGCCTGACCCCGAGTTCGAGGCGGCCGCGGCCACCATGATCGAGTCCTCCGTCATAGTGAGGGGGAAGATGGCGGCGGATGCGCGCGCACCGGGCGGCTACGAGATCAAGGTCACCAACTATCAGGTGGTGGGGGGCTCTGCCCCGTACCCGATCACTGAATACCAGAGCGAGGAGCTGCTCCTCGATAACCGGCACCTGTGGATCCGCAGTAGAGAGCAGACGTCGGTCATGAAGATCAAATCTTCGCTTCTCAAGGGTGCCAGGAACTGGCTCGACGAGAACGGCTTCTTCGAAGTGACGCCGCCGATCCTGACGCAGAACGCCTGTGAGGGAGGCTGCTCGCTCTTCAAACTGAAATACTTTGATCGCGAGGCATTCCTCTCGCAGAGCGCCCAGATGTATCTGGAGGCGCTCATCTTCTCGCTCGGTCGCGTCTACAGCGTCACTCCTTCCTTCCGTGCCGAGAAATCTCGCACGACCAGGCACCTCACGGAATATTCGCACATGGAACTGGAGGAGGCGTGGGTGGACAACGCCGGCAACATGCGCATCCAGGAAGAGCTGGTAACGGCGATGGTGCAGCAGGTGCTCAAGGAGAGGAGCGACGACCTCCGTCTCCTCGGTCGCGATCCGGAGACGCTCAAGGCCGTGGTCCCGCCGTTCAAGCGGGTCACCTACACCGAGATGATCGACAAACTGCGTTCCAAGAACTTCGAGATCGAATGGGGCATGGACCCGGGTGCGGTGGAGGAGAAGGCATTCACCGAGAACGAGCTGGGCCCGGTATTCGTCACCAACTATCCGAAGGAGTGCAAGGCGTTCTACATGAAGGAGGACGACGACGGACGCACCGTGCGCTGCGCTGACCTCCTGGCCCCCGAAGGCTACGGCGAAATGATCGGTGGCAGTGAGAGGGAGACGGACCTGGCGGTGCTCGTCCACAAACTCGAGGCTCTGGAGATACCGATCGAGGATTACCAGTGGTATCTGGACCTCAGGCGCTACGGCTCCGTGCCCCACTCCGGCTTCGGTCTGGGCGTGGAGAGGGTGATGCGCTGGATGTGCAAATTGGAGCACATCAGGGACGCGACTCCGTTCCCGCGCACTGTGGCGCGCGCCTACCCCTAGTCATCGGCGATCCTCGGGAGGGGATATGGGCCTATCCCTGCACTCCCTCGCGTGCCATGAACTTGTAGAACTCCATCGCTTTCTCCAATTGCTCCCGCTCCACATGCTCGTCCGCTGTGTGCGCCAGCGTCGCTGAGCCAGGCCCACAGATGAGCACCTGGTCGTTCACCGCCGAGAACACCGCCGCCTCGGTGGCGTAGGAAACGGCCAGCGCCGGGCGGCCCAGATAGTTTACCGCCTCGCGGATGAACGGGAGGGCCGGATCGGTCTCGAAGGCGCGCAGGTCGTATTCCATGCACACTTCGCAATCCAACCCCATCAGTTCGGAGATGAAGAGTTCCTCGACCTCGCGCGGGGTCATCGGCACCGGATAGCGGACATCGACCTCGATCTCACAGTTGTCCGGGATCACGTTGTTCTTCACCCCGCCGGTGATGGTCGTCACTGAGACGCTCATACCTTCCTCGGAACTGCGCTCCTGCATGCGACCGACGGCCGTGAGCACTTCGTTCATCGCATTGATCGCGTTTCTGCCGACCCACGGGGTGCTGGCATGAGCCGCCCGTCCCGAAGTGGTGATGCGGAAGCGCGCCACCCCCTTCTCGCGGTACACGACCTGAAGGTCCGTAGGTTCACAGATGATGATGCTGCTGGCGTTCTTCGCGGCGTGCGTATGCTTGAGCGCTTCTGCCCCGGTCATCACCGTTTCCTCGTCGGTGGTGAAGAGGATATAGAACGGGATGTCCTCCACGACCAGAGCCCTGGCGACGTGCAGAATGCAGGCGCAGGCGCCCTTCATGTCGACCGCACCGCGGCCGTAGATCGTCTTGCCCTCTACTTCGCCCTGGTCCCTGGTCCAATTCTCGCCCAATGGCACCGTGTCCAGGTGGCCGGAGAAGGCCACGCCCCCGAAGCCGTAGGCGGCGACGATCGCCGGGGCCTCGGGACGGCCGACGATCTTCACTTCCACGCCGCAGCGGCGCAGGAAGTCCGACGCATAGGCGATGATGGCATCCTTGTTGTCCTTGTCCGTGCTCGGGATGAGCATCAGGTCGATCAGCGTCTTCACCACGTTCTCAGCCATTTCCAGCACCTCTATAGAATGGGGGAGCGGCCACTCGGGCCTGCACCGCCTCCCCGCGTATCACGATCTCGATCGCATCTCCCGTCCTCATTCCCTGCGGGAGGTAGCCCATCCCTATTCCCTTCTTGAGGCAGGGGGAGAGGGTGCCGCTGGTGACCCAGCCGATCTTCTTCCCCTCTTTGACGATATCGTAGCCGTGGCGGGGTATGCCCCTTTCCAACAGTTCGAAACCAGTCAAGCGAGGCACCGTAGGATCCTGGGTCGCCTTGAGCAAGGCTTCCCTGCCAACGAACTCGTGCTCGTACTTCACTGCGAAGGGCGGTCCGGTCTCGGCCGTCCCCTGCCTTCCGTCGAAGTCCGTGCCCGAGAGCAGGTAGCCCATCTCCAGGCGCAGCGTGTCCCTGGCCCCTAATCCACACGGAGTGGCCTTGCCCGTCGCGAGCAATGCCCTCCATACCTCGATGGTGCGGGCCCATTCTACGATGACCTCGAAGCCGTCCTCGCCGGTGTAGCCTGAACGGGAGATGTAGGCGGCAAGTCCGCCTCCCGACGGCACCAGGTCCAGAAAACCATTGGGTG
Organism: uncultured Methanomassiliicoccaceae archaeon; assembly: GCA_964500045.1. GTDB lineage: Archaea > Thermoplasmatota > Thermoplasmata > Methanomassiliicoccales > UBA472 > CAZCNG01. The sequence goes on along the minus strand of CAZCNG010000105.1, from coordinate 3,422 downwards.
CAAGCTCCAGTTCCATGAATGCGCCCCTCATCCGCTTGATCGAGGCGAGGCTGCCGCGGCATATCGAGGACAGTACCTCGGTCGCCTTGGGCCCCTGCACGGCGATGCACCCCAGTTGCAAGCTGGCGTCGGCGACCCGGCAGTCAACGCGCCCCCGCACCCAGGCAGCCACCTTCTTCTCCGTGGCCGCGTTGGGCACCATGAGGTATGTGCCCGGCTTGAGGTGAAAGACGATGAGGTCGTCGATGATGTGCCCGTCCTCATCGAGCAGGTGCGAGTACAGCCCCTTGCCGACCGCGAGGCCGAGGACGTCGTTGGTGAGCAGTCTGCGCAGATCCGCCTCCGCCTCGCTTCCGCTGAAGAGGAGGTCGCCCATGTGGCTGACGTCGAAGAGGCCGCAACCGCGGCGCACCGCCTTGTGCTCTGCGGTGATCGACGTGTACTGCATCGGCATCTCCCAGCCGCCGAAATCGACCAGGCGGGCGCCCAGGGCCACATGCTCTTCGTACAGCGGGGTGCGCGTCATTGGAGGAGAGAAGGCGGGAAAGACGATAAAGCGTTGGCGGCCCACGCTCAGCGCGCCAGTATCTGCTCCATCTGCAGCGCCATCTCCTTGGCCGGCATGTCTGGGATGGAGATGAGGGTCGTCCTGCCGCCGCTCCTGTCACTGCCGACCTTGGTGAGGATCAACCCCTGGTTAGAGAGGTCCTGCAGATAGCTCCAGAATTGAGAGTGGGCTCGCGCCCTTTCACCGTATTCCTCGGCCACCACCTTGTAGACCTTCTCCACCTCACCGGTCGTCACGTACGCGTCCTCTTTCATGGCGCGGGCGATCGACAGCAGGATGACCTTGCGGTGGCGGTCCAGTGCCCCTATCCTTTCCTCCGTGACGAACGAGTAGGTGAATGCCTTGGCGGCACGGACATGTTCCGCGTTCACCAGCGGTGCTTCCTGTTCCTCGGCGATCATGCCCGATTTATCGAGCAATTCGATGGCGAAGCGCGCGTCGCCATTCTCTGCGGCGATATCCGCAATGAGGTCGATGCTCTCCCCCATCACCTTGCCTTCGTGGAAGGCGAGCGAGGCACGCACGGCGACGATGTCCCGCAGCTCGGACGCCTGGTAGCGGTCGAAGCGGAGGACGTTGGCGCGTTTGAAGGTCGACAGCGCCGCCTGGTCGACCATGTCCAGTAGGTACTTCTGCGAGATGAGGATCAGCGAGAGCGACGGTTTCCCGCCCAACTTCTCTTCGTCGAAGCGTGAGAGCTGGTAGATGAGGTCGCTGCCGTTCTTGCCGAGGATGACATCTGCCTCGTCCAAGATAACGACGAGGTGCATCTTCTTGCGGTCCAGGTGCGTGCGCACCGCCCGCAGCATCTCGGCGTTGCTGAAACCGCGGTCCGGGTAGCGCTCGTCGAAGTGCGCCACCAGCCGCTGCATCACTGCGCCTTCGGTGTTGCGCTGGCGGCAGTTGATCATGAGGAATTCAATGTTCTTTCCCGCCGCCGAAGCGGCCTTCATCAGATCTATGCCGAACCTTTTCGCCGTGGCGGTCTTGCCGGTACCGACGTTGCCGATGAGCATCGCCGTCTGCGCCATGCTTCCTTCCAGCACCGGTCGGAAGAGCATCTCCAGCGTCTCCATCTGCCGCTCGCGGTGGACCAATTTGTCAGGTACGTAGTCGAAGGAGAGCTTGCCCTGGTCCTTGAAGAGCCGGGGTTTCATGTTGACCTCTTGATGCGGATGAATCCCGAGCAGGGGAAGATCTGCACGCCCTTCTTTTCGACCTCATCGGCCAGGAGATTGATGCCCAATGAATCCGAAGCCATGTGGCCGCTGACCACGACGTTGATGTGGTGCTTCTTCGCCTCTTCGATGTGCGCGTCCGGAATGTGCATGCAGATGTAGGTGCCCACACCCGCCTTGGCCATGTGCTCGTACATCTCCTTCGGTCCCGCCGTTCCGCCGCACATCTTGGCGAACACCTTGCCTACGCGACGGTCCTTGTCGCCGACGAAGATCTCCGGCAGCACGCCGTGGCGCGCTGCGAACTCGTACTCGGGCTCCTCCATGAAGACCTTGAGAAGATCTTCCAGACGGTCGGGGGCCCTCTTCTCGATCAGTTTGACGAGGTGCTGCTGGACCAGATTGTCGCAGCAGCTGTGCAGGCACATCAGACCAATATCCAGCAGTCGCGCTGCGTCCACGGTCTGATTGAAATTAGAAGGCCAGACGCTCCTCTTCACTTCCTTGGCGCGCGGAATGACGATGTCCTCCGCGGCGGTGATGGGGACGCCCGCATGGTGCAGCATGTATTCCTGCACGCGTACCACGTCTGGGAAGCCGATGCGGGCCCTTCCCTGCGGATGGTGCGCGATGACCGCGTTGACCGGTTTGCCTTTGTCGCGCAGGCGATCGGCCAGGAGTATTTCGGCGGCATCGATGTCAATACCCCAGAGAACCCCGTGGACCTTCAGGTCCGGGTCGCCATGGAGCAGGCGTGAATCGGCGTAGGGGTTCCACAGCGAATCCATGTCAAAGCGCGTCTTCTCCTTCTCGTCCAGCTTGTCGAACTTCCTCTTGACGAGGGCGAGTTCAGACTCCAGCTCCTTGGGGGTCCGGGGATCCTGCTCGATCCCCATCTTGATACCGAGCCGGTAGAGGTCCTCGAGGCGCATCGACATGGTCTCTGGGAAGAATTGGAGATTATTAAAGGGTTAGGCAGACGTGCGCGGCTGGTAGCGGTCAATGCTCACTTGCACCCTAGCACGGATTCATTCTCATTCTGGAGATTCCTTGCATCAAGCATGGGCGTAGACGCGGGCCTCTGCCGTGGCGACATCAACTTGATATCCGCCGCAGTGGATGATGCACGCAGTGGTCCTATGCAGGATGCCATCAAGAGCGCGTTGGGCTCTCTGGACACGGAGAGCCTCCTGGTCGAATCGATGCGGGATATGGTCAAGGACGAGGTCAAGTCCTATATGCGACAGAAGATAGATGAGAATCCGGAGCTGAAGGCGGAGATCAAGGAAGCGGTGCGCGACCTGATGGACGCTAAGATCCGTGAGGCCGTGGCGATGGTCCGTCTGGCCAAGTGCGGGGCGGAATTGGGTCTTGCCTCAGTGCCGGCGGACATGCGGCAGAAACTGGGCAATGACATGGCCTCCCTCTTCGAGAGAGAGCTCGCGCAGTTGCTCGACAAGGTCTGACGGCCAATATTGCCCATGCCTTGAATGGGCGCTCAGAGCGCCCCTCCGGGCTGCATCATCCCAGTCGCGGATCATTTCTCAATGTGCCGCAAAACGATGCTGTCGCTCTTTCTAGCTGGCTCAGAAGAAAAGGATAAGATGTAAGGGGTTTGCTTTGCTCGGATACTTGCTGGGCAAGTATTCAACCGAAGAGAGCGGAGAGTCCGGCGG
>CAZCNG010000104.1:0-7792 GCA_964500045.1 uncultured Methanomassiliicoccaceae archaeon | reverse complement strand
TAGGGGTCCGCGACCTCCTTGCCGCAGACGAAGCACTTCACCTGGTAGTTCATTGGGTCTCAACCCTGCAGCCTTCGCCCCAGGTGGTCACGTAGCACAGGACCTCGATGCCGCGGTTCTCGTAGAACGACTGCACGGCATTCGCTATCTCCACGCCATCGGTCTTGTTCATGTCATAGAAGGCACCGATCGTCGGCCCGGAACCCGCCAGGAAAGAGGCCATGGCGCCCGCCTTCAGCGCCACCTTCTCCGCTTCCTTCAGGTGCGGGATGAGCGGCGCGCGGGCCGGCTCTACGATGGCGTCCTTGACGCTGGAGGCGATGAGATCGAGGTCCCCCTTGGCCATGCCGGCGACGAAGGACGCCGCGTGACCCATCTGGTAGACCATGGTCTTCATATCGACGGTCTTGGGCACGACCTTGCGCGCCTCCTTGGTCGGCACGGCGAAGGAAGGCAGCACGGCGATCAGGCCCAGGTTCTTCGGCGGGTCCACTCGGATGATCTCCACGGGGTCATAGGAACGGATGATGGTGAACCCGCCCATGAGCGCCGGTCCCACGTTATCGGCATGGCCGCTGCCGGAAGAGGCTTCCTCCCCCTTCATACCGCAGTAGACCAGCTCTTGGATGGACGGCATCGCGTCCAGCATCTGCGCCGCAGCGTAGGCTCCGCCGGCCGCTGAGGCACCTGAAGAACCCATGCCGGAGGCGGGGCGGATGCCCTTGCGGATGTTCATGATAAGGCCGAAATCCGCCTTGGCCATCTCCAGCACCTTGCTGGCCGCCACGGCGGCCGTGTTGCGCGAGTTATCGATGGTGACGGCATGAGCGCCGATGCCCTCGATCTTCTCCACGCGGACGCCCTTTTCGCCGGTGCGGCGTACTTCGATGATGTCGTACGGCTCGGCCATTGCGATGCCGAAGACGTCGAAGCCCGGGCCCAGATTGGCCATGGTGGAGGGCGCCCTTACCTTGATCCGGTCAATTGCCATTAGAGGAACCGCCTATATATTGTCCGACTGCCGTTGAAAAAGGAGCGAATGTATAATAGCTTTCGTATCGACGCCCGCCACACACGGAAGAAGCTGGCAGGCCTGCCGCGAATGCATAAATAGAGTGGCGGCGATGCAAAGGCAATGGACCTCATCATCGGCGCCTCCGGCAACGTGGACGACCTGGCCAGCACGGCAGCGCGGCTGAGGGCACAGTCCGGGGGGCAGGTGCTCTTCCTCGACGCCGGCAAGATCGTGGGCGAGGACCATCTGCGTTCAGCACTGCTGCATGCCCGCAGGGCCGTGGGCAACAACACCTCGTCGTGCGAGCTGCTCTCACTGGAAGTGCTGGTCTACGCCTCCGGGGAAAAGCAGATCTCCAGGGCCAAGGAGAAGATGGATCCGGTTCCAGGCGGCATGCTGGCCATCGTCATTATCGATGCGCAGAGGGAGCCGGTCCTGGATCGCGAAGGACTGCACCGCGAACCGAAGGCGCTAATGCCGACGCTCAATAAGGCGCTGGCATTCGGCCTCACCCCCACCGAGATCGAGGCGGCTGGGGGAGACTGGCTCAACCTCGCCTTGGAGAAAGTGGCGATGGTCGAGGTGCTCAAGCGCTGAGCTTAGAACAAGATCGAATTGATTCACCGCATAGAAACAGTAAAAGAGCAGCGTACCCATTGCTATGCGATACCAGGCGGTAATATCGTTTGAGCGGCGATGTGGTCAAACAGATGCAGCTGGCAAAGCAGCTGGAACAGAAAGCCAAGGAGGCCTCCCGCAAGAAGGAGACCGCCGAGTCTTTAGCCAAGGAAGCGCAGGAGGCGCTGGCCAAGGCCTTGACCGAAGGCATCTCCCTAGAGGCGGAACAGTCGCTGCTCAAGCAGGTGGAGAAGGCCATCGCCAACAAGGACTACAATGCGGCCATTGCCACCGCGGTGCAGGTGACCCAGGGCTGTGAGAGAGCACGCCGCCTTCGTTTCGAGGAAGAGCTCAGCGACGTGGAGGAGGCGCTGCGCCTCATCAAGGAACCGGAGCGTCGCAAGACCATGGAGGCCGCCCTGGACCAGGCGCGGGAACTCAGCGCCGAAGGAGAGATGGACTCGGCCATGGCCACCATGATGGAGGTGGCGGCGGGCGTGGAGGAGGTCGCCTCGACCTACGCCAAGAGCGTGGCTGAGAGGGTCCGGGCACTTCTCATCCTCAGCACCCGGCTGGGCCTGGACCTCCGTGAGGAGGAGAAATCGTTCAACGAAATCCGTGCCGCGATGGAGCTGGGACGGAGCCGCGAGATACTAACGGCCGCCCGGTCCATTCTGGAAGAGACCGAAGCGACGCTGCGCGGCGAGTTCGTACGCCGGGTGGAGATCCTGCGTCCCCTGACCCTGGAGAACGCGGTCGTGGCCGGAGGGTTGCGCAACGCCGAGCACAAGCTGGACGGCGGGGATCTGGAGGGTGCCTTCGCCGCGTTGCTCGCCCTCGATGGAGAGGTGCGCCGTGGCACCCTGGACGAGAAACACCGGGAAATGGAGCGATTGGAACGGAGGGCCACCTTGGCTTCCAGGCTGGGCGGCAACACCAGCGCCATGGAGGTCAAGCTGCGCGATGTGGCCCGCCGCCTGCGCGACGAGGACCTGGACGGGGCGACGCAGTCGCTCGAGGACCTCAGCATCGGACTGCAGGACCTGGAGACGAACCTCTTCACGGAAAGGATAGTCACGCTGCGACCTCGGCTGGCGGTCGCGAACAAGGTCCGCATCGACATCAGCGCGGGCGAACAGAAGGTGGAGCAAGCGCGCGCGGCCATGACCGAGGGCGACTTCCCCCGGGCCATGGCGGAATTGCAGGAAGCGGACGACATCATCATCCGTTCCATCCAGGGGCACGAGCAGCTGGAGCTCGGCTTGGCGCACACGCTGACGCTGCTGCGGGTGGCCATGGACCTGAAGGCGGAAACGGGCAAGGCCAAACAGCTCATGACCCAGGCCCGCCAGGTCGCGCTGATCCGCGACTTCAAAAGGGCGACCGGACTGCTGAAGACGGCGGACGGGGAGCTCTCCCGCCGCATCGAGGAATCGATCGGCAGAGATGTCCTGGCCATGGAGATGGACATCATGCTGGCGCAGAAGATGGGCGTCGACACCGAGGATGAGGCGGCGCTTCTGGAGACGGCCACGCAGATGGTGCAGAGGGGCGACTATGAAGAGGGCGTCCGCTCCCTGCAGCAGGCCGGACCTTCTCTGCGCAAGAAGGTCATGAATTCCTGCGCTAACTACCTGGCCGAGTTCGGCCGCAGCGTGGAGGAGCACCGCGGGCCCGGGGACAAGGGGCCAGCGCGGCGCACCCTGGAGGAGGCGAAAGTCATGTTCGAGGCCGGCAACTACTCCGGCTGCTACGACCTGGGACTACAGGCGCTGATGCAGTTGCGCAGCCAGGAAAGAGACATTCTGCGCACCCGCAGCGCCGAGGTGGCTGCGATGATGAAGATGCTCCTGGAGCTGGACCTCGACGAACCGGCACTGGTGGAGCAGAGCGAGCGCCTGCGCCGCCTGGAGGTCGGCGGAAACGCGGCCGAAGCGATGGAGCTGGCGGAGCACCTCTATCAGGAATCGTCTATGCTGGCCTCCGAGGAAGTGGAAAGGAGGCTGATGGCCACGGAGCGCCAACTGTCGGCCTTGAAACGCAAGGGCCTCGCCAGCGCGGCCGATCTGGAGGCAGTGGACACGGCCGCGGCGCTGCTCTCCAATGGGCAGTTGCGGGAAGCGCTGGCGTCGTTGCAGGAAGCGGAACGGAAGAGCGAGAACGTGGCCCGCGAGCAGACGGACATCTATGACGTGATCGTGGAAATGTCGGTGCTGCTGGAGGAGGCGGTCGCCCGCGCCATGCAGGTCGAGGCGCAGGTCGCGATGCTGGAGAGAACGCGAACCCTCTACGAATCCGGGCGTCTGGGTGAAGCTAGGTTGGCCGCGAGTTCGGCCATGCGGGAGACGCGCATCGCGGTGTGCGAGTTCGTGGCACCGGAAGCGCTGCGGGGGGCGTGGGAGCTGTTGCTACTGGCCCGCCGGATAGGCATGCTGGTCGAACCGTTGGAGCAACGCTACTATGAGGCGGAAGATCTGCTCAATCAGCAGCGCTACGACGCTTCGCTGGAGAAGAGCGAGACGATCCGCGAGGACGTGACCGGACGTTTGCGCAGCGCTCTGAACGATCGCCTCCGTCCCGTGGAAGCGTACCTCTCCCAGGGTCGGTCGTCGCGCTACGGGGAGCGCGCCTTGTTCCCGCTGTTGGAGAGGGCACGTGTGCTCGTCATGGAGCGCCGCTACAGCGAGGCGGCCGAGCTAGCTTCGCACCTCGCCCTGGAGGTCGAGGCGCTGCGCGAACGGGAGCGGCAGGCGGAAAAGGCCGTGCAGGAATTGCGCGAACTAGCGGCCAGCTTAGACGAGCTGGGCCTGGACGCCCGCGCCGCCCGCGCGGTGCTGGACATGGCCGCGCGCCAGGCGGAACAGGCCGACCCCGGCGCGGCGGCGCTACTGGCGCGCAGAGGCATAGCGGCGGCGATGGAGAACGCCGCCGAGGAACTGCAGGCCCGCGCCGAGAAGATGCTGGAAGAGCACCACCTTAAGAAGCTGGATAGCGAGGACCTGCAGACCGCAGCGCTGCGCCTGGAGGAGATGCTGGCGCTGTCACAGCGGGGCATGCTGGAGGAGGCACTGCACAAGCTGCGCGCCGTGGAGGCATCGCTGCGCGAATTCCACCGGCTTGGCGAGCTAGCGCACCGCGACCTCGTGGAAGTGGAGCAATTGGCCAAGGCGGCGGCCCAGAAGGGCATCCACGTGGAGGGTATGCAGGAAACGCTGGCCGAGGCGCGCGCCCGCATAGAAGCGGCGAACCCTTCGGCAGCGCACACCCTTCTCTCCGAGAAGAGAGGAGAGCTGGCCTGGTCCATGCAGATCATCGGCGCCCGCAAAGTGGGCATGGCCCGCCTGCGTGCCGACGCGGAAACGATGACGGAAGACTCGCGCCGCCAGGACGTGCTCCTCGTGCTGGATAAGGCAGAAGTGAAACTCCACGACATGGAATTGATCGACAATGACCTGTGCATGCGGCGCGCTTCCGCGTTGATCAAGGAAGGCAGGGACCAGGAAGCAGCGCGCGGGCGCATGAACGCCGCGATCGCCGCGGAGATGCTGATCGACGCAGGCATCCGCTGGCCGGAGGCCAAGGGAGAGGGCGCCTGGGAGGCCAGGAAGACGGCGCTGGCGCCACTGCTGCAGAAGGCGCGCGCGGCGGCCGAGGCAGCGGTGGCTCAAGCCCCCTCAGGACCGGGGGCGGCCCAGCTGCGCAAGGCCGGTGACCTGGTGGCAGGCGGGCAGGTCCTAGACGCCATCGAAACGTTCCGCATGGCCGCGGCCATAGCCTCGTGGTCCGCCCTGGAGGCGACGGAGTACATTGAACTGCGGCGGCATGCGCTGGAACTGCTCAACATGTCCTTCACCGAAACGCAGAGGAAGGAGCGCAAGGCCATCACCGAGGCGGAAGGCGGCAAGATGTCCTTCCCCGAGACGGCCGACGCGCTGCGCCGGCTCAACAAGGAACTGGAGAAGTCGCTGGTCACGCTCGGCGCGGTCATAGAGATGGACATCGAGGCCGAGGAAGCGCTGCGGCGCGACGGCCTGCAGCAGGTCCGCATCCGCCTCAACAACAACGGGCCAGTGCCCATCCACAGCCTGGAACTGAAAGCCGAAGCGGAGGCGGACCTGGAGATGCCCGAGCCGCCAGTGCGCCTGGAACCGTTCAGCAGCGTCCGGCTGGAGCTGGGCGTGCGACCGCGCGGTGGCGGCGAATTGCCGCTGCGCATGTATCTCAGCTACATGACCCCGACCACGAGGCGCCGCCATAGATTGGAGAGGACGGCGCTGCTCACCATATCAAGCTAGCGGCACGAACTTGTATCCATAGTGGATGACCCCGTCCGGCCCTTCCTCCGACAGCAGGCGGAGCACCGCCCTGACGCGCAGGCCGATCTTCGCATCCTCCAACTTGCAGTCCACGACCTGTGCCGTCAGCATCACGCCTTCGTCCATGCGCATCATCGCCAGCACGTAGGGTTTCTGCATCTCCAGATCGGCGGTCGCTTCATGCACTATCGAGAAGCTGTAGATCTCCCCCTCGCCCTTCAGCTTGAACCTCTCCATCTTGCCAAGGGAGCGGCGATGGCATACGGGGCAGAAGGTGCGCGGTGGGAACTGCAGCGCGCCGCACGCAGTGCACCGGGACGCGATGAGATTGTACATGGAGGCGTTCTCTCTCCAGAAACGCGCGGTCGCCATCAGGCCACCCCCAGGATGTGCACGACGACCGTGCCGCCGGTGCCGCCCACGTTCTGCGCCAGGCCGTATTTCGCATCGGCTACCTGCCGCTTGCCCGCCTGCCCACGCAGCTGCGTCACCAGCTCCACCACTTGCGCGACGCCGGTGGCGCCGATGGGATCGCCCCTCGCTTTCAGCCCGCCGGACGTGTTCACGGCCACCTGACCGCCGATCAGCGTCTGTCCGTCGGCCGTGGCCTTGCCACCCGATCCCTTGGCGAAGAAGCCCAGGTCCTCCACTGCGAGCAGCTCGGAGATGGTGAAGTTGTCATGCACCTCGGCCAGGTGGATGTGCTTCGGCTCCAGCCGCGCCTGCTTGAACGCCCGCTGCGCCGCCGCCTGGGTGGCACGGAAGGTGCAGATGTCGGGGCGGCCGTGCAACGCCAGCGTATCGCTGGCCTGCGCCGAGGCGAGGATCTTGATCGGAACATCGGTGTAATTGCGCGCCTTCTCCATGGAGCACAGCACCACGGCCGCCGCGCCGTCCGAGTTCGGCGCGCAGTCGAACATGCCCAGGGGTTCGGCCACCATGGGCGCCTTGAGCACCGTGTCCAACGTGATCTCCTTCTGGAACTGCGCCTTCGGATTCAGCGAACCGTGCTTGTGGTTCTTGACCGCCACCTGGGCGATCTGCTCCCGGGTCGCACCGTACTGGTGCATGTAGCGCCGGGCGATCATGGCGTGCAGCGACGGGAACGTGGCGCCGAAGGTGCACTCCCACTGCCGATCGGCCGCCGAATTCTGGATGTCGTTGCTCAGACCGTCCGGAACGTCGGTCATCTTCTCCGCGCCGCCGACCACGACGATATCGTGCATGCCGGAGGCCACGGCCATGTACCCCTGCCTCAACGCCAGGCCGCCGGATGCTCCGGCCGCCTCGACGCGCGTGGCCGGCGTGAAGTCCCGCGCCATGCCGCTGTAGTCGGCGATGAGCGCAGCCACATGTTCCTGCTCTATGAAACGTCCCGCGGACATGTTGCCCACGTAGAGCGCGTCGATATCCTCGGCTCTGAGCTTGGCGTCGTGGACGGCCGCAAGACCGGCCTGAATACCGATCTGACGAAAGCTCATGTCCCACAGCTCGCCGAACTTGGTGTCACCGATGCCAATGATCGCAACCTCTCTCATGTGCTCCCCTCCTTCAACCGGATCTTGCCGCGGAACTTGGCGTACGTCGCGTAGTCCAAGAACTCCTGCTTCTCCAACAGCTTCGCCATCGTCATCTGGGAGCGCCCCCGCACCTTCTCGATCTCATCGGTCACGGTCATGTCGAAACCATCGCCGCCCGCGCCGGAGCCGTACGCCACCGCCAGAATGCGGTCGCCCGGCTTGGCCTCGTCCAATACTGCCGCAAGTCCGAGCGGTACGGCGCCACTATAGGTGTTGCCGATGCGCGGCGTGAGCAGACCGGTCTTGATCTGCTCGTCCGTGAA
>CAZCNG010000103.1:3502-7926 GCA_964500045.1 uncultured Methanomassiliicoccaceae archaeon | reverse complement strand
TTCCGCAAGCACGGCGGAACGCATGCCATCCTCTCCCACATGCCCTATGACGAAGTACCCATCACCTGCGGCGAGGATTGGGGGCCTTCCTACGATATCACCCTAGAGATGGCTAAGAAGGGTCAGGAACTGGCCGGCGTGAAGATGTTCACGACCGTGGGGCCTTACCCTGTGCTTCTCATCGGTCTGGCCGAAGTGCACGGCGTGTACGACGCCAAGATGATCATGGTCGAAGGCATGGAGGAGGCGGCCCGCTACGTGCGCGAAGGAAAGGCGATCGCCATAGGCGAGGTCGGACGCCCCCATTTCAACGTCAGCCAGGACATCATGGACGCCTCCAATGAGATCCTGCTGCATGGCATGCGCCTCGCTAAGGAAGTAGGCTGCGCCATCGTTATCCACGCCGAGACGGCCACCGTGGACACCATGGAAGACCTCGGATCGATGGCAGACCAGGTCGGCCTGGCGCGCCACAGGGTGGTCAAGCATTACTGTGGCCCGCTCGTCGGCGAAGAAAGTCGCGGCCTGGTGCCGTCGGTACTGGCTTCCCGCTCCAATATCGCTGAAGCGCTCAGCCGCAACGGACCGTTCCTCTTGGAGACGGATTACATGGACGATCCAGACCGGCCCGGGGCGGTCCTGGGTGTGCACACCGTGCCCAAGCGGGTCAAGGCCATTGCCACCACCCCCGAGGGGGAGGCGGCCATGTGGAAGGTGTGCAAGGAAACGCCGGAGCGCACCTACGGCATCACGATAGAACTCTGAAAGATAGAGGGTACGGGCCGAGCTGTCTTGACGGGGGGCGCAAGGTTATTCCCTCCTGGAACAATGAGCATTCATGCTGCTCAAGCACGCATCCGAAGTGCCGGTCGTAGATATCACCAAGCCCGGCTTCATCGCCTTTCAGGCGAGATACCTGCTCACCAAGTCCGACGGCTGCCCGAACTACGCTTTGCGTTTGATGGAATTCGGCCCCGGCGGCTGCACTTCCTATCATCACCACAAGGAGGAGCACGAGATGTTCTTCCTGGAGGGCACCGGAGTGCTGCTGCTCGAAGGGGGCCGGGAAGTGCCCGTGAAGGCCGGCGATGCGCTGCTCCTCATGCCCTGCGAATACCACCAGCTGAGGAATAGCGGACCGGGGCTGCTGCGGATGATCTGTACCGTGCCACTCCTCGAGGGTAAGGACGGAAAAGATACGACGGCCTGCCCCTGAACCATCTATCGGATCTTGAAATCACAGAATTCGCCGGTGCATTCGCCCCAGACCACCTCGACCTTGTCGACGCGGGCATGGGGATGCTCCTCCCGGAGCAGTCGCACGATCTCCTCGATGTCGAGCTTCTCTCCTTCAAAAATAGCGCGCACGCTGCCATCGGACAGGTTCATGACCCATCCGCTGACCCGCTGCCTTTTGGCGAACCGCCTCGTGTAATCACGGAAGTGGACGCCTTGCACCTCCCCCTGAAGGTGACCTCAGCACGGGTACGCATGCAAGGAATAGGGTCGGATATCGTTGATAATAGCTTTGACGACGCTTTTGGCCACATATTGCACAAGATTGATAATACGCCAATCTGATGTCCTGAACGGTCAGAGGACCTTAGCATTCAAGGGGCATGGGATGATGAAATCGCTTGTGGAGGACGCATTGGCGCGGGAGACTTCCCCTCAAATGAAGATGGAGCCCATCCAGGGCCCGATCTACGGCGGGGATTCGACGGATGATGAACTGATCAACATCCTCAAGGGACTGCGGACGAACATCAAGATCGTTGGTGTCGGCGGGGGTGGATGCAATACCATCAACCGCATCATGCAGGAAGGGGTCCAGGGAGCGGAGACCTATGCCGCCAACACCGATGCACAGCATCTTCTAGTGGTGCAGGCGCACCACAAGGTGCTGCTGGGTCGCAGGAGCACCAAAGGATTGGGGGCCGGCGCCATCCCGCAACAGGGAGAGGCGGCGGCGCACGAGGCCGAGGAAGAACTGCACAAGGCTCTCATGGACGCCAACATCGTCTTCGTGACCGCGGGCATGGGCGGCGGTACCGGCACCGGGGCCGCCGCAGTGGTCGCACAGACCGCCAAGGAAGCGGGCGCGCTCACCATCGCTGTGGTCACTACCCCATTCAAGGGAGAGGGCAGGCACCGCATGGAGAATGCGGAGTGGGGCCTGGAGAGGCTCCGCAACGCCGCAGACACCGTCATCGTCATCCCGAACGATAAGCTGCTACAACTGGTCCCGCGCATGCCCATCAAGCTCGCCTTCAAGGTGGCGGACGACCTGCTGGCCAACGCCATCAGGGGCATCGCCGAGATGGTCACCAAGCCGGGGCTCGTGAATCTGGACTTCAACGACCTGCGCACCATCATGAAGGGGGCAGGCGTCGCCATGATCGGCCTGGGCGAGAGCTCAGCGCACGCGGACGAGAGGGCGATGGAAGCCATCCAAGAAGCGCTCAACTCGCCGCTGCTCGAGGTGGATATCTCCACCGCGAACGGCGCGCTGATCAACGTTCAGGGCGGTCCCGACATGACCATCTCCGACGCCCAGAAGGCGGCGGAAGAGGTGCAGAAGCGCATCTCGCCGAATGCCCGGATCATCTGGGGTGCGTCCGTGGACCCGGCGCTAGAGAAGAAGATGCGCATCATGGTCGTCATCTCCGGCGTCAAGTCGAAGCAGATCCTCGGCCGCGGCAACGAAGAAGCGAAGATCAAGGGCGCGGACCTCGATTTCATCCGGTGAACTCCGCCCACGCGAGCTGCTCAAACCCTTTACCAATCATTTCTTGGTCGTTTCGTAGAGGAACAGCTCCTCCACCCTTATCTTGAAGATGCGGGAGAGACGGAAGGTAAGGTCGAGGCTAGGATCACGCAGGTCGTTCTCCACGGCCACGATGGTCTGCCTCGTCGTGCCGCTTCGCTGCGCTAATTCGGCCTGCGTCATGTTGGTCATGGCCCGATAGACCTTCAGATTGTTCTTCATGGACTAATGTAAGTAATGTGCGTCATAATGTATAATGTTTCGTACTTTATGTCCCAATCCAATAGCATAATGTAATACATAGTTTACATATTATTATCTCCACAAATGACTAAATATAGCCGCAAAAACGACCTTTGCCAGCTTCTTGAGAGAGCAACGGCAACTTGGCCCTAAATACAGGTATCATAAGAATCAGACCAAAATAGTTTAAATATCACGCAGGGAGTTCAGGAAATCATCCTGGGTCGCCTAGCCCAGGGGGTCTTGTCATGAAGTCCTTCATCACCGATGCGCTATCCAGGGCCGGCCCGGCCGGACCGGCAGAGATGCCCAACCAGTACAAGAGCTCGTCATCCGCAGAGGACCAGGAACTAGAAGCGCTCCTGATGTCCCTTAAGACGAACATCAAGATCATCGGCTGCGGGGGCGGCGGAAGCAACACCATCGACCGCCTCTGGACCGCCAACATCAAGGACGCTACGCTCTATGCGGCCAACACCGACGCGCAGCACCTGCTCATCACCCGCGCCCACAAGAAGATCCTCCTGGGCCGCAGGAGCACCAAGGGTCTCGGCGCCGGCGCGCTGCCCCAGGTAGGGGAGGACGCCGCCAAGGAGAACGAGGAGGACCTGCGCAAGTTGCTGCAGGGTGCAGACATCGTCTTCGTGACCGCGGGATTGGGCGGCGGCACCGGCACCGGCTCCGCGCCCTACGTGGCCGGGGTCGCCAAGGACATGGGTGCGCTCACCATTGCCATCGTCACCGCGCCGTTCAAATCCGAGGGCGCCATCCGCTTCGAGAACGCGGAGTGGGGATTGGAACGGTTGCGCGGCGTGGCCGACACCGTCATCGTCATCCCGAACGACAAATTGCTGGAGCTGGTTCCCCGCATGCCCATCAACCAGGCCTTCAAGGTGGCCGATGAGGTATTGATGCGGGCCATCAAGGGCATCACCGAGCTCATCACCAAGCCCGGTCTCGTAAATCTGGACTTCAACGATCTGCGCACCATCATGAAGGGCGGCGGCGTGGCCATGATCGGCATGGGCGAAGGCGAGGACGACGATAAGGTGGAGCAGGCAGTGAACGAAGCCATCAACTCCCCCCTCATCGACGTGGACATCCAGGGCGCCAATGGCGCGCTCATCAATGTCACTGGAGGCGAGGATATGACCATCTCCGAGGCGGAGAAGGTGGCGGAGATGATCCAAGAGAAGATCTCCCCGTCGGCGCGCATCATCTGGGGTGCGTCCGTGGACCCGACCTTGGAAGGAAAGATGAGGGTCATGGTCGTCATCACCGGGGTCAAGTCCAAGAACATCCTCGGACCGAAGGAGTCGCAACGCCAAAGCAACATGGGCGTCGATTTCATTAAGTGACCGAGGAAAAAGGTTTATTAAAGCGAACCCGTTAGGGCGGATTTCAGAGAGGTCAT
>CAZCNG010000103.1:2095-3402 GCA_964500045.1 uncultured Methanomassiliicoccaceae archaeon | reverse complement strand
CGAGGAAAAAGGTTTATTAAAGCGAACCCGTTAGGGCGGATTTCAGAGAGGTCATCGCGATGGACATAGTCGAGCGTTCCCAAGATATTCAAGACGGTATCGAAGAGCGGGTGAAGCGCGTCGGCAAGGGCAAGTATGGCCGTGTCATCAAGATGGCACGCAAGCCCACTGACGAAGAGTTCGCCAAGACGGCGACCATCGTCGCCATAGGGATCATCCTGATCGGTGGAATGGGCTTCGCGATCTATTTGATCATGAAATATGGGCCGAAGATGTTCGGCTGATCTCATATCTTGCAGAGGGTTACTATCATGGAAGGCGAAAAAACGCGGCAGCAGACTGTCGGTCCCGGCGGCCTGCAGCTTTTAGGCGATAACGCGCCCCTTAAGGTCGCGGCGGGAAGCGAGGCCATATGGCAGCTCCAGCTGAAGGGCTCCGATGCCGGCAAGCACAAGGCGGAGCTGCGCCTGACCATCACCTACGCCGAGGGCGCCCCCGAGTGGGATGTCAAGCTGGCGGACAACAAGGGCGTACTATGGGACAGCGGCTCCTACACCGACCCCAGGGCGGACATCTTCCTGGAAGGTGCTATGCCCCGACCGATCAAGATCATCGCAGAGGCGCCCCGTGGTGCCCGTTTCGGTGACAATATCGCCCTCCTCTTCGAGGCCCACTCCAACGAGGGAGAGGTGCGGCGCGAGTTCTCCGCCGAGGCTGTGCAGAGCATCATGGTGCTGAAGACCTCCATCGGCCACGAGCGCAATGTGGCTGACGGCGTCGCTAGCAAGGCCAAGGCCGGGGACAAGGGCATCTTCGCCATGCTCTCCCCGGGCAAGCTCGAAGGATATGTCTTCCTCGAGGCCATGAACACCGACCTGGTGCGCGAGACGGTGCGCGGCGTGCGCAAGTCGAAGGGCATCGTAGAGGGCGAGACCAAAATGAGCGAGATCGAGCACTTCCTCACCCCCAAGCCACTAGTTTCTGGCATCGTAGAAGGGGATGTGGTGGAGCTCGTCACCGGTCCCTTCAAGGGCGAGAAGGCCCGTGTGATGAAGATCGACCAGGCAAAGGAAGAGATCACCGTAGAACTCTTCGAGGCCACCGTGCCCATCCCGGTCACGGTCCGCGGTGACAACGTCAGATTGATCGACAACAAGGAGAAGTGACATCATGGCAGAGACTATCGAAGTACTAGTGGATGGTGGCAAGGCCACGCCGGGACCCCCGCTGGGTCCGGCCCTGGGACCGACTGGAATCAACGTCGTTGCGGTCGTCGCCAAGATCAATGAGAAGACGAGAAGCTTCAT
>CAZCNG010000103.1:0-1995 GCA_964500045.1 uncultured Methanomassiliicoccaceae archaeon | reverse complement strand
GACGAAGGCAAGTGGGACGCCGAGTTCCACGCCTAAAACCCCTTTAAGAAAACTATTTAAATAGAAGCCCGGTTTAGGGCTTCGCACCTACGCTGTAGGAGAGCGAAAGCTCGTCACTACTACAGGAGGGGAACCGATTTGGCAGAAAAAAAGACGTTAGACGCCGTCAAGAAGGCTTTGGAGAAATCCCCAAAGCGCAATTTTCGCGAGACGGTCGATCTGTCGATAAACCTGAAGGAAGTCGACATGTCCATCCCGAAGAACAGAATTCAGGAGGACATTATACTTCCCCACGGTCGGGGCAAGATCGTTAAGGTCTGTGTCATCGGTGGTCCGGAATTGGCGCAAAAGGCGAAGGGGTTGGCCGACAGGGTCATCACCGTCGAAGAACTCGGCGCTCTGGCTGACGACAAGAAGTTGGCCAAGAAAGTAGCTGGGCAGTTCGACTATTTCATCGCCGAAGCGCCACTTATGCCCCAGGTTGGTAAGAGGCTCGGTATCGTGCTCGCACCGCGCGGCAAGATGCCTAAGCCGATTGCCTCTGGAGTGGACCCCAAGACCATGATCGACAACCTGAGGAAGAGCACCACTGTCCGTACTAAGGACAAGGTCACCTTCCACACCCCGGTTGGCACGACCGACATGACGCCAGAAGAACTGGCAGACAATGTTGACCTCATTATCAAGAGGCTCGCGCTGAAGCTTGAGAAGGGAACGAACAACATCCGGTCGGCTTACATCAAGACCACGATGGGGCCGGCAGAAAAGCTCATTGTTGTGTGAGGGACTGACATGGCACACGTAGCAAGTTGGAAGAAAGACCTGGTGAAGGAACTCGCCGACACCATGGTCAACAGCAACGTCGTCGCCGTTGTCGACCTTCGGGGCATTCCGTCTGCACAGCTGCAGATGATGAGGCAGGGGCTGCGCGCTCACGCCTCTCTGGTCATGACCAGGAACACCCTGATGCAGCTCGCCATCACCGACGCCGCCAAGCGCCGCCCCGGGCTGGAAAGCCTGCTGGCCGACCTGGGCGGACAGTGCGCCATCGTGTCCACGGACATGAATCCCTTCAAGCTCTTCCGCCAGATGGAGGCTACCAAGTCTCCCTCGGCGGCAAAGGCGGGCGACCTCGCTCCCGAGGACATCGTGATCAAGAAAGGGGACACCCCCTTCAAACCTGGTCCGATCGTCGGTGAGCTTCAGAAGGTAGGCATCCCGGCCGGTATCGAGGGCGGGAAGATCGTCATCAAGAAGGACAAGCTCCTGGTGGCGAAGGGCATGCCCTTTTCCGAGGAACTGTGCAAGGTCCTGCCCAAGCTCGAGATCCTGCCGATGACCGTCGGCATGGACCTGAGAGCCGCCTTCGAAAATGGCATCGTCTACAAGAAGGATGTCTTGGACGTACCTGAGGACTACTACACATCGATGTTGGGTCTTGGGTTCCAGAGCGCGTTGGGTCTGAGCATGACCATCGCGTATGTGGCACCGGAGACCATCGTACCCCTGATGAGCAAGGCTTACAGGGAGGCGTCCGCCCTCTCCATGGAGATCGCGTACCCGACGAAGGACAACATCAGCCAATTGTTGGCCAAGGCCGACGCACAGATGCGCGTCCTGTCCGACAAGGTGAAACTCTGATCAGTTAACAGTGGAAAACAAGGAGGAATGAAAAATGGAGTACATTTACAGTGCGCTCGTACTGCACGCCGCTGGCAAGCAGATATCCGAAGAGTCTATCGTGAACGTCCTGAAGGCCGCCGGCGTCGAAGCCGATGCCGCCAAGGTGAAGGCCCTAACCGCCTCCCTTGAGGGTGTCGACATCGGTGAGGCGATCAAGGCCGCCGCGGTCGTTGCCGCCCCGGTCGCTGTCGCCGTCGCTGCCGCCCCCAAGGTGGAAGAGAAGAAGGAGGAGCCCGCAGTCACTGAGGAAGAGGCTGCCGCCGGACTCTCCGCTCTCTTCGGTTGAATACTTGCCCAGCAAGTATCCGAGCA
>CAZCNG010000102.1:4909-7934 GCA_964500045.1 uncultured Methanomassiliicoccaceae archaeon | reverse complement strand
TCGAAGGGGAGCGGGATCGAGTAGGCGTCTGGATAACCTCGGGCGATTTCGGCGGCCACCTCCGTGGCCTAGCACTCACATATCAGATTGGCGAAACGGATCGCATGACACGTAGTCAACGATCCTTTTCCCTCACCATTTCTTTTGGGCGGCCTCCTTTCTTCATAAGCTGAAGCCTTACCTGGGGAGGGCTATTGAATACCTCCAGTCTGCGGCGACGACGCTCTTCTGCTTCTTTCTTCATATCCATTTCGATCCCTTCGTCCAACGACATCACCACGTTGCTACTATTGCTCCCAGCATTATAAGCACTGTTCCAAATATCGCCGTCATTAGGGTCATCGTCATCCCTTTGATCTTCCGTTTGAGCGAATCGGAATTGGAGCCAATGGAATTGAAGAGGGCGTCGTAGGCTATGGCCCTTAGGTCCGCTCCCGTCCCAGCCGCATACAAATCCAACATGTCGGCAAGGTATGGGCCCATCGTGAAATCGCTTGCATGCCAGAAGTACGCCCCGCAGACCAGGGAGGCCATGAGGAGGAACAAACCGGCCAAGAAGACGACCGAGGCCCATGTATCCACGGAGATCGATCGCGTCAGTTCTGAACTAATGGCTACTCCTGCCAATATCAGCAGGACGAAACCGATCAATGACGCCAGCTTGGAATCTATTGACAAGTAGGCTGTGGATTGCTCCTCCATCTGACGATCGATCTCACTACAGATGGCCAGAAAATTCTCTTCATCCGCATAGTGATCATCTTGCACGGACTGAAGAGTCGGTTCGCAATGAGATCATCCCCTCCTGTACAATTAGCCTACTTATAATGAGGGCGTCTAACGATTGGAGAGATCGATATCAATCCAGCGGCATCTCTTCCCAGCCGATCGTGGATGATGGTTTGCAGCCGGTGATCGCCTCTATCTCGAAGTCGAAGAGCGTTCTCTTCTCTTCGCCGACGGCGATCTTCAACAGCTTGCTGCCGTCGACCTTGCCGACCACGGCGCCTGAAATCTTGACCTCTGCGAACAGGTCGAGGATCTTCTGGGAATGCTTCGGATCTGCGGTAAGAACGAATCCCATGCCCTGGTAGGATTTGATCCACTGGTACTCGTCCACGCCCTTGGGGCGGGGGATCTTTTCCACCTCTACGAGGCCGCCCTTGCCGCTCGTTTCCAGCAGCATACCCAGCGTCCCTATGTTGCCGGGGTTGCTGATATCCTTGCCGGAACGGATGAGATGATGCTTGGCGATGCGGTTCATGGTGAGCATCTGGCGACGGGCGAATTCCCCGTCCTTCCTACTGGTGGTGTCCCACGCAAATCCAAGACCGTCCGGATAGAATCCGTCCAGGTCCATGACCATGATGATGTCGTCGCCCGCTTGGGCCGTGTGAGAGTAAATGACCTCATCCTTGCGCGCCGTGCCGATGATCGACACGTCGATCGCATTGTAGTCGCAATCGGGATGCGTGTGACCGCCGACGATCGGTACGCCGAACTTGCGGACGGCCGCTTCCATCCCGCGCATGACGTTAGCGCAGACCTTCTCCTCCTTCACAGAGAGTATGTCCAACATCGCCAGCGGCACGCCGCCCATGGCGGCGATGTCGTGGATGTTGACCAGAACGGCATAGTAGCCGGCGAACCAGGGATTGGCCCGCATCAGGCTCTGCATGATGCCGTCGGCCGCCAGCAGGAGAACATTCCCGGAGTCATCATGCTCGATGACCGCTGCGTCCTCGCCGTAGGCGGCGAGCACCTTGGAGGGCGAGACCCGGGGGAAGAAGTTGATAACGCTGGAAATGGTCTTCTTCCTGGTCACGCCTGGGTAGTTCTTGATCTCTGCGACCAGCCTGTCCAGGTCCATGGGATGGCGTAGGCCATTTTCACATATAGGCTTTATTCCTCAGGCCGCTGGCTCAAAGGGTCAATTTCGTCTGCGTCGTTTCGCGCACCAGGTGAGCGGCGTCCATCATCTCCACGAGCAGGTCTTCAAGCAGGGTGTTGGCCTCCGCCTGCAGGTCGCTGCGGTCGGAGACGTACGCTTTCTGACTATCGGGGATCCTCGCCATGCCACCTTTCTGCAGCACGCGGCGGGACTCGTTCCTCTCTTCGGGGGTGGCGACCCTTCCCGGCGATACGCCCTTGACGCCCGCCCGCTCCAATTCCTGATGGAATACGGCACGGTGAAAGAGCCGCCCTAGGCAGAGCAGGATGAGCTCGTCGGCGAACGCCTCGCGCTCCGGATGCATCTTCCTCGCCTTGTCTCCGATGACCGAATATATGTTCTCCTCGCCCCCCTTGATGGGGATGAAGATCTTGGCGGGAGGTACTTCCTTCTCCCGGACGATCCTCATGTCGGTCAAAGCGCGCAGGTATCCGGCCAACATTATGCGGTTGACCTTAACGCCCCTATCATTGAGCGCCTTCGACAGGGCAGAAATGGATTTCCCCTCATCGGTGAGAGTTTCGAGTAGGATGAGGCGGAATTCTTTATCTGGGTGGAACATGTGATAACAGATATGAAACAGATATGATAACTAATAAAGATTTCTTCAGGACCGTTAACAAAGTTAACTATGGTTAAGTGATTCCGATGTGTCGCATGTCTGTCTAAGAATTCTTTAAGATAGGGAGGTGGAATCAGCATGCCTGCAATAGGCAAGAGCAAACCTTTACTGAAATGATAGGGCGCCGTTTGGGGATGGCCCCGATCCTTTCCATTTGGGGGTCTACGATCAATGAAATCTACAGTATCTGCCCGAGAGGGCGCGGATGGGAACGAGCCCGGGGTCATCTGGGCCGACGAGAAGGAGTCGACGGAGCTGTCGCTCTTTGTGCGCACATCGGACGAAGAGATCAAGAAGTGGGACAAGGGGCGCATCTTTGAGGCGTTGATCCGTGAGACAACGATCAGCGAAGATGCCGCCGCCATAGTCGCACGTGAGGTGGAGAAGATGATATCGGAGCTGGAGCTCGACGTCATCACCGCCCCCTTGATCCGTGAACTGACGAACGCCAA
>CAZCNG010000102.1:0-4809 GCA_964500045.1 uncultured Methanomassiliicoccaceae archaeon | reverse complement strand
ATCTTCGAGTTCGCGCAGCAGGCCGTGGCCCGCGGCGGACAGAGCATCTTCAGCGACCTCAACCTGTACTGGGAGTGCCCCGACCACTTCGTGGGCGTGCCGGCCATCGGTCCCAAGGGCGAGTTCACCGGCAAGAACTACGAAGACTATCAGCCGGAAGCGCAGAGGTTCATCAACGCCCTCTTCGACGTGTACCTCGAGGGCGACGCCATGGGGAGGCCGTTCTTCTTCCCCAAGCCCAACGTGCACATGACGGAGAAGTTCTTCAAGACCGAGGGACACGAGGAGTTCCTCGAGAAGATCTCCCGCTGCGCCACCGAGAAGGGCAACACCTACTTCGTCTTTGACCGCGGCGGAACCGCCAAGATCTCGGAGTGCTGCCGCTTGACCTTCAAATTGGAGCAGAGCGACCTCGACGACGCCAAGACGCCGTGGAAGATGAGATACTCCGCCATGCAGAATGTCACCATCAACCTCCCGCGCATCGCCTACGAGGCGCACCAGGATGACGCCAAGCTCTTCGAGCTCATCCGCAAGAGGATCGAGCTGGTCGCGCAGGCGCATCTGCAGAAGAAGGAGTTCATCAAGAAGCTGCTCGACATGGGCAAGAACGGTCCGCTCGCTCTCCTTATGATGGAGATGGACGGCGAACCCTACTACCGGTTCGAGAAAGCCTCCTTCCTGGTCGGCATGGTCGGCCTGAACGAGATGGTGCAGTACCACACCGGTCAGCAGATGCACGAGTCCAAGGAGGCCACCAAGTTCGGTCTCCGCGTCATCGCCGAGATGAAGAAGATGACCGAGGAGTTCGGCGAGAAGTACGGCATCAAGATGCCTTTGGAGCAGACGCCCGCGGAATCGACCGCCTACCGCTTCGCGAAGCTGGATATGAAGTACTATCCGCTCCAGGCGCCGACCGTGGTCAGGGGCAACAAGGGCACCGGGGAGCTGTACTACACCAACTCCACCTATCTCAACGTCGGCGCGAGCATCTCGCCCATCGAGAGGGTGAAGCTGGAGGGCATGTTCCACCCGCTCATCGACGCCGGATCGCTGACGCATGTGTGGCTGGGCGAGCACAAGCCGCCGGCAGAGAGCATCGCCGCCTTCGTCAAGAAGACGTTCTACAACACGCAGAACGCGCAGATCGCCTTCAGCCCGGAGTTCACCTCCTGTCTGTCCTGCTGCAAGACCAGCAGGGGTCTGAAGGACAACTGCCCCTACTGCCAGTCGTCGAACGTGGAAGGCATCACCCGTGTCACCGGGTTCTTCTCCAAGACCAACAGCTGGAACAAGGGGAAGACCGGCGAGCTCAAGGACCGCCTGCGCAACGACATCCAGTGAAACCCTGGGGCGCATCGCCCCTTTTTCCTCTATTTTAACAATAATTAAATACCGCGTGCATCAAAATCATATTGCTACGCTGTAGCACGGAGGTTGAATGACCAAAGTAAGCGTCGGCGAACATCTGTGGGTGAACGTCAGCAGGAAGAGCTTATGCGATAACTGCGCCGCCCAGGTCTGCCTCTTGGGCAAGGGGGGAAAGCAGCAATGCTCGTCCTTCCGATCGCCTTTCCTAGCAATGCGAAAGTGCGATTGCTGTGGCAGGCCCTACGAGGTATTCGAGAACTTCCGTGCCCTCGACCTACAGAGATGCAGGGACTGCAACCTCGCATGAGGCTGCGGGTCACAAACGCCTTACCTTAGATTTTGGAATTAAAATAAAGAGAAGTATTCGGCCGCAAGGGCCGTAAAGATTTGCGATTACGCCACCACGTTGCGGCAGTTCTGTCCCGTACCGTCATGGGCGCGGATCTTCTGCATCAGTTGGGTCCCATCCTGGGTGCAGGTCCCATCCTGAAGGCAGGTGCCGTCGCAGACACCGGTACCATTACCGGCGTTGGCGCCCTGGTACTGCATTCCGGTACCATTGCCGGTGCAGGTTCCGTCCTGGACCTGAACGCGCAGGTGCTGCTGCAGCATCTGTCCGTCGTTGGTGCAAGTTCCGCTGTCCTGTCCGCTCATCATTCCCTTTCCACCCATGCCGCCGCTCGTTCCGGTGCTCGGACCGAGGGCCGCCGCGACGCCCGTTATTGCGAGCAGCCCGACGACCGCGATGACCGCGGCAATGGCGCCGATCTTGATCGATGTGTTCATTTTCTTCACCTGCCGCAGCGCCGACCCGGCCTATCGCGGCAGATTCTGCTTCGGTTGAAAAAGCATTAGGTTCCTTGCCCAGGCAAAAGGTGTGAAAGGTGTGAAAGCCTGAACGGATGTACGAATGTGGTGTTTTCAGGGTTCGATCTCAATGCGCACTCTATTCGACATGCCGTGCCGTTCCCTCGTCACTAGGCCCTTCTCTTCGAGGCGGTCGAGGACGCGCGATACCTTCGCATCCGACATATTGGAACGATTGACGACCTCTTTCTGCAGCGTCTCGCCCCCGGCGTCCATGATCACGCGGAATACGGTGCGCTCGTCGCCGGTGAGCAGGCGGAGCGCAAGATGCTTCTCGTCCGTCGCCGAAGCTGCCGGCGTGGATGCCGTCTCGACCGCAGCCGCGGGCGGGTCGACCGTCTCAGGGGGCAACGGGGCCGCGATCACCGATGGCACCGGATCGGGCAAAGGTGATGCACGCCTTGCCGAGGTATCCTCCTCTTCCTCCAAGGGCTCGTAATCCTCCTTCAGGAACATGAAGGCCAAGGCCGCGGTCAGCACGATCCCGCCGGCCATGGCCAGGAACATATTGGTCACATCGTAGGAAACGGTCGTCCGGCCCATCTGTCCTCCGCCGCTGACCTGCGGCGTCAGGAAGGCCAAGGCGATCATGGCCGCCCCTCCCACTGCGATCAGGATGGCGATCAATCTCTGGTTGGCGGCTTTCTTCCTACGGCGTGTCTCGTTCATCGCAACAGCTGCATGATGTCATCCCAGGCAATATTACCGTTTGCCCGTTCCCAACCTTACACGATGCGCGGCCCGATGAACTGCCACACGATGAGGAAGAGCACGAAGAAGGCCAAACCGAAGGTTATGGTGCCCACGATGCGATTCCTCTCCTCCTCGGTAGCGTTCTTGCGGAACTTCAGCACGATGGAGTCCATGCCGTCCTTGAACAGATATCCGCCGTCCAGCGGCACCGCGGGCAGCACGTTGGTCATGCCCACCATCAGGTTGATCCAGAAGATCCAGTAGAAGCAGTTGGCGCCGAACCAGAACAGCCCGGGGTCCATGCCCGTGAAGATGCCGCCCGGTACGAACAGGTCGGAGATGGGCGCCTGTATCGGAGCTAGACCTTGGAACGGCAGGGCGATGTACCTCAAGGTGCGAGAGAAGAAGTCCCACGGCGAGGTCATGTCCTTATAGGGTTCCGCGAGGAACACCTTGATGTCCGAGGCGGTGGAAACGCTGCCGCCCATGTAGGTGGCGGTGACGCCCATGTAGCCGTAGTCGTGGAAGCCGATCGGCGCCCGTCCGGTGTCATTGCCGTAGAACTCCGCCAGGCGGCTGCCCAGCAGGATGCGCGTAACGGTCGGATCGACCAGATAGGCGCCGGCCAACTTGTCGTACTTCAGCGCGGTGATGTTGACGTAGGAGTACGCCGTGGTGTTCTCCAGGACGCTCTGGAAGTCCATGTAGGAGCGGATCTTGGTGTCGTTCATGGAGTAGATCAGCATGCCGGTGGTCACATTGCCTTTGAAGGCCGGACCGCCCCTGGAGACGGAGACGAGGCAGACGCCGGAGTAGACCTCTTTGGTCTTCGAGGTGCCGGAATTGGTGTACACCACCGTGACGTTCTGCCCGGCATCGGCGATGGCGATGTTGTTGAAGGCGGCGGTGTTGTTGATGTAGATGCCGCCGATGCTCATGAACTGTGATCCGTAACCGATCTCCGCCAGGGAGAGCGGGCTGGAGTCCCCGACGCCGAGGACGACCGGGTTCTGGCTGACCGGCTGCAGGCTGCCCATCAGCAGAGAGGCGAAGACCACCATGCAGACGATGGCGATGACGATGTTGGTGGCCGGACCGGCCGCGTAAACGTTCATGCGCTTTTTGCGCGAGGCCTTGCGCAGGTCCTCCTCCTCCGGCTCCACGAAGGCGCCGAGCGGAACGACCAGCAGCATGATGCCCAGGGCCTTGACGCCCATGTTGCCGACCCTCGTCATTATTCCGTGCGCGAACTCGTGGCACACGATGGCGACGATCAGTCCGATGATACCGTACCAGATGGGGATGATCGGATTGAGCCCAGGAATGCCGAGGATCATCTCGGGGCCCGGCGCCTTGTCGGCCGGGATGCTGCTGACCAGGGTGGCCTCCCAGATGAGGAGGCACATCATGAAGATCATGACCAGCAGGCAGATGACCTTGCCCACCGCCGACATGGCCAACCAGAACCGCTTCGGACGCGCCAACCAATCGATGGCGTCCTTGCCGCGCTTGGTGCGCCACATTATGATAGGACCCCAGGCGGAAGCGTTGTGCTTGGCGAGGAAGCCCTTCTTTTTGAGAATGATGACCAGGCTGATGTAGACGAGGAATATCACCAGTGCGATGAAATACCCGTTGCTCAGGACGCTCATGACCTCGTCGCTCATTGCAGCCCAGCGCTCAAAAGGCTCGCAACTATAAAAACCAATGTCCAGCTTACTCAGATGGCTTCCTATCCCACATGGAATCGTCCATCTCCTCATAGAGCGACTCGACCGTGTCCACTTTCTTGACGGTGCCGCGGAACTCCGCGGCCATGCGAATGATCTGGTCCTTCTTCAGGATCCAATAGTGGATCCTCCACAGCTTGCCCTTCTT